>JAYOUT010000189.1:0-1505 GCA_038151055.1 Luminiphilus sp. | reverse complement strand
TTCGGAGGTTAAACGCGCCTAAGTCACCCCGACCAGAGTTCACGCCGCCAGAAATGTTTTCCGCCTCGTTGAAAAAATTCTGTCCATTTTCCGGAATCAGCGCGAGTAATTCGTCACCTGAGTCAACGCCCATGGCCTCGATGGCCTCGGCATCGACCACACTGACTGCAAGCGCTTCCGATATTGACGCCCCTTTAATTTGCGAGCCGACGACAATGACTTCCTCGAGGGCCGTGTCGTCATCTTGTGCAAAAGTGGTGGCGGATAGGACAGCAATTGCCATGGCCAAAGGGGCACGGGCCAATCGCAATGGACCTTCAAAGGATTTGATCATGGATTTCTCCTGAGTGTTTGTCTGTATTGTTATTAGTACCGCTGGGCGGCTTTATCATTTACTGTTCTTACAGCTTTATCGTTATTATCTGCTGAAACGGTAGTACTTGCGGGCCCCGTTGGCAAGATTTATCGAGTAATTGGCTGACCCAATCGTAACTCGGTGACAGCCCCGTCCTTTATGGCGAATCCACCGTTTACTAGCAGGTGATCAACACCACTCGATAAACGGTCCCATTCAGAAAAGCTCGCATTCTCTTGGTAATGCCTGGGATCCAGAACTACAACATCGGCAATCATCCCCGTCGCCAGATAACCCCGATCACCAAGGCCCAGAATATCGGCCGGTAATCCGCTGCTCGCGCGAACGAATTGAGCGAGCGACAGTGTGTCGCCGTCTCGAACATAGGCGCTGTATTTTCGAGGGAAGCTACCGAATTTTCGAGGATGACCGTCGGTACCATCGCTCGACGTGGCCACCCAAGGCTCCCTCATAAAAGTTTTGATATCGCCTTCGGTCATATTGAATGAAACAACGCGAGCCTGGCCCTCAGTGATGAGCCTTGCAGCCGCCTCAGCAGGCTCGACTTTTAGGGCGGTAGCGACAGCGTCGAGTCTGAGGCCACTCCACTGAGGATCTTCGGTCTCGACGAGTAGCAAACTGTTCGGCCCGCCACGGCGCTCGATATTAACGGCGATGTCATCAAGCAGCGCTCTACGCTTGCCACTATCAGACAGTCGCTCACGCAGTGCCCCGATGCCACCCAGCTGATACTCCTTGCTGACCACAGCACTCTTAAGTTGAGTCGATGAGGCCACCCACGGGTACTGATCGGCCGTGATGGCTAGTCCCTCGGCACGCGCTGCCGCAATCTTGTTGACGATGTTGCCCGATTCGCCCCAGACTCCCTTCCCTAGCACTTTGATATGTGCAATGTGCGCCGCTATATCGGCGGCGCGTGCAATCTCGATTACCTCATCCACTGCCTTGTGCACGCCAACACCGCGCGAACTCTCCGCACGGATATGTGACTCATAAATCGCGCCCACAGCGGCGGCGACCTTGGCCAGCTCAATGACCTCTTTGGTTGTGGCATAGGAGCCGTCTGCGTAAAACAGCCCCGTCGACAGCCCCATCGCACCCTCACGGAGGGATTCATCGAGGATGGATT
>JAYOUT010000188.1:0-1515 GCA_038151055.1 Luminiphilus sp. | reverse complement strand
GCCCACTCGTCATTGGGCGACAGCAGCGGATGCGTGTCGGAAGTCCCTTTGACCTGGGTAATTTCGACGATCGGTTCGTTACGCATACGCTGGTCGGCATAGGCGTCATCCATGGGGTCGCCTGCCCAGTCCACCAGCTTGAACATCTGGCCATTGGAACCATTAGAGTTATGGGGGATGGCCAAGCTTTCAATACCCTGTTCCCGGAGCGTATCCATCCAGTCCCAGAGGCCCTCCGGGTTTTGGGAGTTCAACCGGGAGAACGGCACAGCAGGCAATTTATCGGCGCCGCGAAACACAACGTTGCGGTGCAAGTTGCCGACGTCGTCAGTCGATGAGGTGTATTCGTAAGCCACAAATGTGGTGAAGCGGCCCGGGTCGTTGTATTGCTCGGCCGCATTGATGATGTCCGCCCAAGCCCGGCGGGTGACACCAATGGCCATCTCTTCTGAAATCGTGCCTGCGCGAATACCGGCCAGCGTGTCGGGAATAAATGAGGCAAAGTTCGCGAGCCGCGTGACCAGGCTCATCTCGCCCATGTTGTCCTCGGCATTCAGGTTATGCAGCGGCTCCGACACGGCGTACTGGGAGAAAGGCGTAGTGGTATCGCCTGCCTCCAAGGCAAGGCCGAGGAACATGGCGTGATCGGTGACCGCATAAAAATCGAGGGGTGTGGCCATCTGAATCTGATAGCCCGCGGGGTGCTCGATCGCCTCCCCTAGAGCAAACCGGTAAGCATCGTAGGGCGTTGCCGTCGTACCAAAGTTGTAGGCGTCAAACGAGTACTCGGTATGGACATGGAGATCGCCAAAGTACGCATTGCGCAGCGGATTCGCAGGCGGCGGTGTGCGGTCGAGTACGTCCATCACCGGTTCGAGTGGGTCACCGCCGCGACCGCCAAAATTGTTGTCCTCGTCGATTAAGCCCACTTCTTCAGTGCAGGCCGTAACCAGTAACAGCAGGCTCGAAGCCAAAGCCAAACGTGTTTTCATGATGCGTCTCTGTCTTTTTTTCGTCGTTATATTTTTGTGCAAGGCAGTTTACTCGCCATCGCCGGCGGGCGGCACCTCTTTTACACGGCTCCACTCCACCGTGCGGCGGATAAAACCGACCTTGACGGTAAAGGCCATCAGATCGTCACGTAATAAGGTGATGGTGGCGTTGCGATACTCACCCAGCGGCGCGGCATAGACCTGCGCAGACCATTCATTGGGGTCATCGCTGGCTTCAAGGTCGGTGACAACCAAAAAGCCGACGCGATCCGGCCTGTTGTCGTTGCGGAGCATCACGCCCTTGCCTTCGTCGGGCTGCATCTCAATCCAGACCGGCTCGCTCTCGTGTTGCCAATAGCCAGACAAGCCGGACGAGGCATAACTCGGCGTTGAGACCATGGCGCTCGCTGTCAGGAGCAGTACAACTATGCTGCGCGTAAATCGAATCATGACAAGCTCCTCATCAGTCCGTGAGTTCGCGGGCCGTCAGCTTGCCCAGCTGCGACATATGCACTTCGTCGGG
>JAYOUT010000187.1:0-1534 GCA_038151055.1 Luminiphilus sp. | reverse complement strand
ACGGAAAGTACTGCGTGCGACTGCGTTGATCCCGCCTATGCTCCTCAATGTCGGCGGCGCGCAAATCTCGCGCGAAGTCTAGATCCTGTTGCAAACCGACTACATCAGTGGGTCTCTGGAGCGTCACTTTATAATGCTGTTCTTCATCGTCGCAGATCTCTATCGCTTCAGCCGCCTTTACGGCACCACTCTCCCAGACCGCCTCAATCCCCTGTAAATAGAAGCACCCGCTGGCGCTGCGAGCGGCCTCGAGATCACGCTTGTCGAAAATGAACACTACCGGGGCTCTGCCCAGCTGTTGCCCACCACCATCAGTACTGAGACTGGCTGCCTCAGGGTTCGAATAAATCGTGATCGAACTGGTGGAAGCACATCCTCCCAACCCAACGATCAACGAAACCCAAAACAGGCCAAACCTTGCTGACATCGGTATAAGAATACCCCCGAGCGTCAAAGCCACGCCTCTACTGTTAATCGGACAACGTACACCTGCCACATGCTCCCACAGCAGTCGGTAACACGCTACCTACTGCATATCGTTGAGTCGAAAAAGTGTCGTCTAAAGCTATTTATCCGATATCCACAGGTACTTATGCTGAGGCCAAAGCACTGGACATATCTTCCTCATCGAGAGAGCAAAAGACTTGACGGGTTCTGGGCTAAAAACTTGGCTACTGACGATCAGCATCTCGGTCTTAGTCATCGCATATCAGGCACAACGCCCGGCGTATGCGGCGACGGTCAGCGTGCCGTTCTCTTCAGGTTTCATTGGCACTGAAGGACAAAACCCCCAAAAAGCAGACAACATCAAGATTTTCTCAACACTGGACGTCGACCGCGCCGATTTTTTTCAGAACTCAAACTCGAACCAGTTCGAGTTGCAAGGCAATGACATCAGCGGCTCAGTGCGCCTTTTGCTGCAGGGGGGGTCAGAGGTCGTCATTGATGGAGCGATTGTCTGGAGGGACAGTCAAGGCGCGACGTTGCATGCCTTTGGCTTCATACCCGCTCCGGATACCAATACCAGCTTCACCTATGGTGGCGGCATAACACAGTTGCTGCAGGGCTCAAACCAATCCGTCACACCCAGCAATGTCGGCCTGCAGCTGGTCGGTTCGACCGAAACTTACGCAGACGGGCAGAACATCAGCGGCAATGCGGCTACCAACGGCTTGCTCGACGCCTTGAATACCTACCTGCAGCAGGTGCAGGCGGCAGCGCCCCAAGGTCCAATCACTGTCACCTCGCAAACGACCTCGGACCAGACACCTACGGTGGGCGGCACCGTCACGCTCGCTCCGGGGGAGAATGTGCAGGTCACTATCAACGGTGTCCTGTACTCCGGACTCAATGTGGCGGTCGCAGGCGGGGCATGGAGTGTGCAAGTTACCAGCAATCTCCCTTTCGGCACCTATGATGTCACCGCGCAAATTATCGACGCGAATGGCTATTCACTCTCAGACTCCACCGCCTCAGAGCTGACAGTCTTTGACGCGGCGCAGACCTATACGATCGGCGGATCGGTCAGCGGCCT
>JAYOUT010000186.1:0-1549 GCA_038151055.1 Luminiphilus sp. | reverse complement strand
ACGAAGAGAGAGAAACGATGACAGTAGATACCAAAATTCAATACAGCCGTATGGCAGGTCGCCTGATCGATCACGTCGCCAATGGGACGACGGATTGGGCGGAGGGCACCATGGAGGTGCCCTCCACTGAGTACACGGATGCCGAGCAGTGGCAGCGTGAGATGGACTGCATCTTCAAAAGCCTGCCGATTTTGGTGGGGGTGACGCAAGAGATTCCCAACCCGGGAGATTTCCGCACGCTGGAGATTCTGGGTATCCCGCTGTTGATTACCCGTCAGAAGGATGGCACCGCAAAGGTCCTGATGAATGTGTGTACCCACCGCGGTATGCAGCTAACGTCAGAGCCCTGCGGCAATCAAAAATTGTTCAGCTGCCCTTACCATGGCTGGACCTTCAAGTCCGACGGCGCATTGCGTGCCATTGCCGACGCGCCGAAGTTCGGCGATGTGTGCGAAGGCGCTCGGGATTTGGTGCAATTCCCCTGTCATGAAGAGGGTGGACTGATCTTCGCTGTGCTGGATGCCGAGAGTGACGTCGACATTCGCGCCTACCTCGGCGCCATGATGGATGATGTGGCGAAGAAGGGCATGGACCAATGGACGTATGTCGGTCACCGCATTATCCACGGGCCCAACTGGAAGGTTGCTTACGACGGCTACCTGGAGGGCTATCACTTCAAGGCCGCGCATCCCGAGACCATCGAGCCCAGAACGTTTACCAACGTCATGGAGTACGACGCGCACGGGCCTCATCAGCTGGTGGGGTTTGCTGCAAAGAATGTGCTGGAGCTGGGCGACGTCGATCGAGACGAGCTATGGCAGCATGAAACCAAAGGCTTTGACTTCATTCGGCTGTTCTTCCCGAACGTGTCGATCTTCATTGCACCGGAAATCACGCAGGTGGCGCAGATGATCCCTGGCCCTGGCCCAATGGAGAACACCACCATTTTGCATTTTCTGCATCCGACTCCGCCCGAGAACGACGAAGACGTCGCAGCGCGCATCGAGATGGCGGATTGGCTGCGTAATGTGGTGCAGGAGGAGGACTACAACGTCGGCTTGAAACTGCAACAAGGCTTGGAGACGGGTCTGATGAAGAGCGTGTTGTTTGGCCGCAACGAGCGCGGCAACCAGTATTTTCATCGCTGGGTAAAGTGGTACAGCGACGGCGATACCAACGCCCCGGAACCCGAGCTCTGATAGCGTCGCGAGTTCCCGCGCTCCGCATTACAGAGCGCTAGCTGCATAACGAGTTACAACGACTGATAATAAAAAAGGGGCCTTACAGGGCCCTTTTTTGTGTGGGTGAGTCGCGCGGCTTTCTATGGGTGAGTCTCCCGACAGCGATCGCGCAAGCCCGTCTTATAGTTTCAGCATCAACTTGCCTTCATTGCCGCCGGTGAAGAGCAAGTTGTAGGTATCCAGGCAGTTCTCGATGCCCTCATTGATGTGCTCGCGGAACTTGATCTTGTCATCTTTCACCCACTTACTGAGAGCTGCTTGCCCCTCCTCGATCCTGTGGTAGTGGTCGCTGACCAAATAGCCTTTGA
>JAYOUT010000185.1:0-1562 GCA_038151055.1 Luminiphilus sp. | reverse complement strand
GGCAGAGCGCAGCACCGAGTATTGACGTGGCAGCCGAAGCCATCGCGTGGAGCGTCAGCGGTGACGACGACCGCTCGGTGGCATTCGCAGCCCGCCTCATGGAGTCGGGCGTGCAAGTACGGATCATCGACAAAGCGACAGAATTGTCCGGTAAATCTCTGTCACGAGGCTCGGTCTTCGTGACCGCCATGGACAACCCGAAGCTCGACAACCTTGCGGACTTCATCACCGCAGAAGCGGAGCATCTACAGCTAACGGTCAAGTCTATTGGCTCGGGTTATGGCGCTGGCGACTTACCCGACTGGGGAGGCTCCCACTTCCGGCTACTGACGCGTCCGCAAATTGCCATCTTGAGTCAGGCTGGGTTTAGCAGTTATGACGTGGGTTCAAGTTGGTGGGCTATCGACACACACCTGGGTATCCGGCACAGCCAGATTGATACTTCCTACCTATCTCGCGCCGACCTGCGGCGTTACAACACCATCGTTATCCCCAATGGCTACCGACCCATGAGCGACGCCGAACTCGGCGCACTGCGTGACTGGGTTAAGCAAGGCGGCACCTTGGTGGCACACGACAACAGTGCGGCGAATCTGGCGCGCGAAGGCGGTATTGGTGGTGTGCGAACAGTCGGCGATAGCCTGAGCGAGGCACAGGAGTACGACATCGCCCTGCAGCGCGAGATATTGGCGACGGATGATGCTTTAGACATGGGGGCGGTGGCGGCCCACCGTGTTAACGCCAACGTGGCCTACCCATGGGATCAGGGCAGCAAGGCGCTATCAGCCGACGAGTTAAAACGTCGCGAAGCATGGCAGTCCGGCTTCATGCCATCAGGTGCCATGGTTGCCGGGCGGGTCGATCGTTTGCATTGGATGACATTTGGTACCCCGGAAACACTACCTCTCCTCTATAGCGAGCAACCACCGCTCATGACAAAAGGAAGGCAGCAGGCTGTGGTTCGGGTGGGCGCGTTACAGTCAGACAGCGAAGTGACCGAGGCCCAGACGCTGAACTGGTCTACGGCTCCACGAGGTACAGCTGTCTCCGTCCGCATGAGTGGCTTGCTCTGGCCGGAAGCCGCGGCGCGGATCGCGAATTCTGCCTATGTCACACGCGAGCAAGTTGGAAAAGGTCAGGTTATCCTCTTCTCGGGTCAGCCCAACTTTAGGGGATCGACACGAGGCGTGGGTCGCGTTTGGTTAAATGCGTTGGTTTACGGTCCCGGCTTGGGCACATCGGCGCGGGTTGAGCTTTAAGATCTGCGCGTTTCATAGACAGGTAATTGCAATTCTAGGCGTCTTGCCGGACGCTTAGCGCTGCTCACAGTTCATCTAACACAATAAGGAGAAGCGGTATGCCGCGAGTAAATTTAGAGGGTAGCTCCTCAATCGTCACCGGAGGTGCATCGGGGATTGGAGAGGCATGCGCCCGACAACTAGCGGACTTAGGCTCCAAGGTCGTTATTGCCGACCTCAATGAGGAGCGCGGTCAGCAGGTTGCTGACGAGATTGGTGGCGCGTTCGTAAAATGCGACGTATCGAGTATCGAAGACGCCGATG
>JAYOUT010000184.1:0-1569 GCA_038151055.1 Luminiphilus sp. | reverse complement strand
CAAATACCACGGCCAGCACACTGGGTCTCCCCATTGCCTGCAGTCGGGCCTCAAAATCTGGACGACCCCGCCGAATGTCGTGTTGCGCTGTGGACGCGTTCTGGCTGGCGCGATCGGCAATGGCCGGCGCGTTATCAAACCGCGCCATCCCCGCCAGCCACTGGTCGAACTGCTCGAGTGAGCGCTCGCGATTCAAATACTCGGGCGTCCAAAACACCATGCCATCGATCAACGCCAACAAGTGGGCCTTGCGCTGTATCGCTTCGGGTGAATCCTCGGGCAGTGCCAGCACTTCCTGCCAGGCGCGGCCCTTCAGTTGGTCGTAAAACGTGTACCAGGGTGTGCCCTCAATCGGCACATAGTGGGTAGCGAAGTCCGGATACATCATGAGCCACTCATAGGTCTGGTAGCCACCCATCGAGGCGCCGACTACGGCGTGGAGGTGCTCTATATCCAAATACTCTGTCAGTAAGCGGTGCTGCAAACTGACCTGATCCCGGATAGTGAAGGCAGGAAAGGGCAGTTGCGCGCTGTTGGAGGGAGACGAGGAGACGCCATTGCCCAGCGCATTGACGGCGATCACAAAGTAGTCGTCGGTATCGACGATGCCCTCCGGGCCGAGATAGTTATAGGTGGCCAACCCCTCGGCATTACCATTGAGCCAGGTGGGCATCAGTACAATGTTACTGAGATCAGGCGCCAGCCGACCGTAGGTGCGGAAGGTCAGCCGGCACGCCTCGATGACCTGACTATTCTCGAGCACACACTCCCCAAGATCGGCCGCATGGAGCGCACCGTCATGGGTCTCGGACAGCCAGCCGTCGATCGCCACTGCGCTTGCCGAGGGACTGGCGATAAGACACAGCGCGGCGAGCACGCTGCACAGTGTGGTGCCGATCAAATCGTCACGACGACGCATCCGCGCACCTCCCCTGCTTCAATGATTTCATGGGCCTTTGCCATCTGATCGAATGGCAGCGTCTCGGCAACGCGATGTTGCAGACCATCCTCTGCTAGCGCGGCCTGGGTATCCGCTACCGCCTTTGCCTTGGCCTCCTGCGGCATGGCGTACACGATGACCATGCGGACCGTGAGGTCCATAAACATCATAGTCCTGAAGGGCAGTGCGGGTTCGGGTACCACGGTGCTGGAGTAGGTCGCAATCGTGGCGCCGATCCGCAGGCACTTGAGTAGCTCGGGTAGGTTGGCGCCAAACTCCACATCGATCACCCGATCGATCTTTTGGCCCCCGGTCAGGTCCAGCACCGCACTCCCCCACTCGGGTTCACGATGATTGACCACCGCCTCGGCGCCAGCTTCCCGGCAGGCCATGGCGTCAGCCTCGTTACTCGCTGTTGCAATCACCCGCGCGCCGGCGCGATGCGCCCATTGGATGGCGTAGTGGCCAACCCGGCCGGCACCACCTGTAACGAGTATCAACTGACCGGCAACCCGGCCGTCCGCGAACACGCAGCGGTGTGCGGTCATGATGGGAATGCCGATACAGGCCCCCACCTCAAACGAGGCGTTCTCCGGTAGAACAGGTGCGCGTTCACTGTCGAGGGCGAC
>JAYOUT010000183.1:0-1571 GCA_038151055.1 Luminiphilus sp. | reverse complement strand
TGAGATGCAGCGCGCCGGGTTTCACAGGGTCATTCGATACCCGTCAAGCGGAGCCCGGCATGGGTTTTGTACTGTTTGTTAATGTTGATCAGCACTGAGGTGAGCGCCTCAGCCGCCGCGGCGTTGTGGATGAGTCCCGCATGGAAACCACGCATCCCCATGGCCTCGATAAGATCGATCACCGCCTGGCGCGCTGTCTTCTCATTGCCGGTCACCAGCACATCGCAGGGAATATCCATATCGGCCTGCAGATGTGCCGCCGCCACATTCTGTAGTGCGCTAACCACCTGTACCTCTTCTCCCAGCAACGTCTGGGCAATCATGCCGGCGCTGCCCTCCGGGGGTAATTGCACCCGCGCCACGCGCGGAGGTACCAGCGGCACCGTCACGTCCACCAACACTTTGCCCTGCACGGCGTCCTTGATGCTCTCCAGCGTTGGGGTGTGTGCGCCAAAGGGGACTGTCACAAAGACAATGTCACCCTGCTCCGCAGCACTCACATTATCCATACCCTCAATGGGCTGATGGGCAACACCACGACTGGCGAGCTCTGCGGCTAGTGCCTCGGCCGCCTCAACCGCTTGCTCCGGCTTTCTGGAACCCACCAGCACGGCATACCCGGCTTTGGCCAAACGCAGGGCCAAACCACGGCCAAGATCACCAGTGCCACCGACGATTCCGATCGATGGTGTTGTATTGGAAGACATATTCATAACCTCTATTGTGGGGTCGTCGTTGACAAGGTTCAGAGCCTTGGCGATAGTGCTATCGGCGACTTGCTGAACACAAGTAAGTTTAGCCCAGACTAGCTTGAGACATGAGCGTAAAGACAAGAAAAACCGGCGGCGCAGCGAGGCGCCGCAGCAAACATGAGTTTACTGGAGTATTGACCTCTGGGCAGGGTTTCCGGGGAGCAGGAGATTTTCTATGAGCAGCAACCATTCTGCAGACTACGATGTGATCGCCGTCGGCGCGGGCTTTGCCGGCATATCGCTGAGCTACCACCTGCGAGAAGCGGGCTTCAACGTCAAGGTATTTGATCGCGCCAGCGACGTAGGGGGCACCTGGGCCTGGAACAAGTATCCCGGCGCGGCCACTGACAGTGAGTCCTACTACTACTGCCTGACCTTCTCAAAAGAGGTGCTGCAAGAATGGTCCTGGAGCAAACGTTACTCAGGCTGGGAGGAGACGCAGAGCTACCTGAAGTTCGTCATGGACAAGTTTTCACTCTGGCCCATGTTCCAGTTGAGCACTGAAGTCGAGAGCGCCGAGTTCGACAACGAAACGGGGTTATGGAACGTTCGCACCCAAGGCGGCGAAACCCACACCGCCAAATATTTTGTCAGCGCCATGGGCATGATTTCGCAGCCCGTACTCCCCAATTACGCGGGGCAAGACTGCTTCAACGGCCCCATTTTCCACTCCTCCCGCTGGCCGGAAGGCCTCGACGTGGCGGGCAAGCGTGTTGGCATCATCGGTGCGGGCGCCACCACGGTACAGATGCTGCCCGAGGTCGCCAAGACAGCAGCGCAGGTGACGGTGTTCCAACGCACACCCAACTTTGTACTGCC
>JAYOUT010000182.1:0-1587 GCA_038151055.1 Luminiphilus sp. | reverse complement strand
TGGCCACCACGCTCATTGGGCTCTTGCCCACCTATGAGTCCATTGGGATTGCCGCGCCGCTGCTGCTGGTTGCGTTGCGCTTTATTCAGGGCCTGGCCGTGGGCGGGCAGTGGGGCGGTGCCATGTTGTTGGTGACCGAGAGCGCGCCATCTAACAAGCGCGGTTGGTACGGCGCCTATGCGCAGGCAGGAGCCGCTGTGGGAGTGATTCTCGCGAACCTCGCTTTCTTGGCGGTGAGCACCTCCATGAGTGACGAGGCATTCATTGAATGGGGCTGGCGACTGCCCTTTATTGCCAGCATCGTGCTGATCGGCATTTCGCTTTATGTTCAGTTGCGTATGGAGGACACCGAGGCGTTCAAAGCACTCAAAGCTGCGCAGGCGGACGCGGGCGGGCAGGCGACTGTGAAGAAATCCCCCGTGCTCGAGGCCATCCGCCGCTACCCGCGACGCATCATGCTGGCAGCAGGCGCCTTTCTCTCGGTTCAGGTGACGTTCTACATCCTCATCGCGTTTGTGATTGCGTATGGACTGAATTCGCCGTCGGTGGAACTGACCCGGGATGAAATGCTGACCTCGGTATTGATCGCCGCCGCGGCGATGATCCCTGCACTGTTTTATTTCTCAGGCATGTCGGATCGGGTAGGGCGAAAGCAGATTTATCGCTGGGGTGCCATTTTGACGGGTGTCTGGGGCTTCGCCCTGTTCCCGCTGATCGATACCGGCAGCCCCTTAATGATCACGCTGGCCGTGACCATCGGTATGATCTTTCTGGGTATGCAGTACGGCCCGCAAGCGGCTTATTTCACTGAGCTGTTCTCCACCGAGGTACGTTACTCAGGCGCTTCACTGGGATACCAGATCGGTGCGATTTTAGGTGGCGCCTTGGCGCCCACCATTGCGGTGCTGTTATGGAATGAGTTGGGCATCTTTTATGTGTCGGTCTACATCCTGCTGGCAGCTGGCCTCACGCTGTGGTCACTGTCTCAGCTGGAGGAGACGGGAGGGAGATCACTGTAGCCCACCAGTCGGGAGCAATCCTGCGTCGCGCAGTCGCGGTATCTCGATCGCGGGGCAGCGGTCCACCACCAATTGCAGGCCGGCACCTACCGCAGTCTGCTCGGCCTCGCTGTGAACAACCCCTAGCTGTGTCCACATCGCGGGTATCCCGGCAGTTACGACATCCTGCGTGACCTCGGGCAGTGAGGCGGCGTCGCGAAAAATATCTGCCATGTCGACGCTGGTCGGGAGGTCTGCCAAAGAGGCGTGCACCGTTTGTCCGAGCAGTCTTTGCCCCGCCAAGCCGGGGTTGATGGGCAGGACCTCGTAGCCCTCGTCGAGCAGGAATTGCATCACCCGATGGCTGGGTCGCTCGGGCTTGGCGCTGGCGCCTACCAAGGCGATCCGTTTTACCTGCAGGAGTAGTTGGGCAATGGCCTCGTCTGAATCAAGACGCATGGAGTGACTAACCCCACTCGGGGTCGCGTTTTTCCAGAAAAGCGCCAATACCTTCTTGTGCGTCGCCGTCAGCGGTGAGGTTGTCGCGCATCACCTGATTGGCCAGCTCGAACGCCTTATCGAGAGGCAT
>JAYOUT010000181.1:0-1601 GCA_038151055.1 Luminiphilus sp. | reverse complement strand
CCCGGTTTAAAGCCGGTAGCGAGCAAAATGTGCTGAAGTTTCTGATTGCCGACGACAAGGCGAGTTGCGGTATCCCCTTTGCGGTCAAGGCAGCCAGAGAAAACGTGCGCACTACCCGTGACGTGCTGCCGGAAGAAGCTTGGGAGCTCGTGAATGAGCTTCATCTGTTTGTCGAGGCCCATGCTGGCAACGCGTCAGGGCGGCGCAACCGCCATGACTTCCTGTCTGAGGTGATTTCCCGATGCCAGATGATTAACGGCCTGTTGGGTGCATCGCTGCCGCGTGACCATGCTTACGGTTTTATTAAGTTAGGGAGATTGGTGGAGTGCGCTGACATGACGACGCGCATCATGGACGTGGGTGCCGGGGATATCATGGAGCGGGCAGGGCGCTTCGGCGCGATTGACCCCCTGCTGTGGGGAGCGTTGCTGCAAGCCTTATCGGCGGCCGCAGCCTATCGTCGCGAAGTCGGGCCAATCATTGAAAAAGATGCGGCGCTGAACTTTATTTTCCTCAGCAGCACCTTTCCCAGATCGATCAAATATTTTGTCCGCGAGACACGCAAAGAGCTCATGCGGCTGAACAACCATGATTTGGCGATCCGCGCAGTCGAACGGTTACGCCGGCGACTCACCCGTCTCGATGCCGAGCACTTTACGAGTGGCGAGCTTCATGACTACATCGACGACTTTCAGCTACAGCTGACCAGCCTCGATGCGGCGATTCAGGCCACCTGGTTCAGTTGGGACAACGCATGAAGCGTTTTCAATGTGGCTGCGGTGCTCCGATCTTTTTTGACAACCACCAATGTCTAAAATGTGGTGCCCAAGTGGGTTTTGACCCCGAGAGCATGAGTATGGTGCCAGTGGAACAGCGTGCTGACCTGGCTTACTGCGGCAATCACGATCACGGCGTCTGTAATTGGTTGCGGCCGGCAGAATCACAAGATGACTTGTGCCGAGCGTGTCAGTTCAACCGCACCATCCCTAACCTTGATCTGCCGCACAATACTGAGCGTTGGGCGGCATTGGAGCGCGCCAAGAAGCGTTTGTTTTATTCGCTTTATCAACTGGGTTTGCCGATGGCGGATGGCTGGCAGGCCGGCAGCCAGGGTCTGTTGTTCGACTTTTTGGATGACGCGCGCACCCAACCTGAGACTTATCCAGACACTTTTATCACCTCAGGCTTTGCTGAGGGTGTGATCACGATCAATGTGCTCGAGGCCGACGACGTTGCCCGCACCGCGGCCCAAGCCGAATTGCGGGAGCGTTACCGAACGTTACTGGGGCATTTTCGGCACGAGTCGGGGCACTACTTTTGGTCGCTGCTGTCAGAGGATGAGAAGGCGACCAGCCTGTTTGCCGATTTGTTTGGCGATGCGAACGCTGAGTATCGGTCATCACTGGATCATTACTACGAACAAGGCCCGCCGGCTGACTGGGAGCAACGCTACATCAGTGCTTACGCCAGCTCGCATCCCTTGGAGGACTGGGCCGAGACGTGGAGCCATTACCTTCTGATGCACGACGCCTTGGAGACCGCCCATGCGCATCGTTTGATCGATACGCCGCCATCATCGAGCGCGTTGGTCGAACGGATTA
>JAYOUT010000180.1:0-1656 GCA_038151055.1 Luminiphilus sp. | reverse complement strand
TGCTTGAGTGCCGCCCTACCCGATTCCACAATCTGATTGAGTACCTCGGTAAAGTGCGTGTCCTGCCAATATTCCTCCCGCACGGTACAGCAGACAATCCCGCCAAGCCGCGTCACGCGAACCAGCTCATGAAGCGCTTCGGGCTCCACATGCGCAGAGGTAAAGGTCCCGACACAGGTCACGCCGTCGTAAGCGCCTGCGTCAATCGGCAACGCGGCGTTCATATTCATCTGCTGCAACTGCTCATAGACGTTTTTCTTGGCTGCCTCAGCGAGCATCGCCTTGGAGTAGTCGATCCCGTCGATGCATCTGAAGCCACCCTCAGACAGCGCCACCCCCACCAGACCGGTCCCGCACCCGGCATCGAGCACCCGGACGCCCTCGGGTTTGAGGTAGTGGCGCAACCAGAACAACGTGCGTTCGGGCCCACTGTATCCCCAGGTGTCATTGACATCCCGGTCATAACGAGCCGCCCAATCCTCGTAGAGATCCATGAGCTCGTCAGTGGATTGAGTATTGAGCACCTGCTCGTGGATGGCCGTTTGCTTGCCCAACTTCCACCTCTGTGTTTTTGCACACCCGCGGCCCCCGACCGCGGTTTTCGCTTTATCATACGCGCCCTGCCCAAAATGACACTGACAAGGACGCCAGTACATGTCGAATCCCATCACTGACCTCATCGCCGCGAAAGGCTGGTGCGTCGCAGACGGCGCCACCGGCTCGAACTTTTTTGGCCGCGGCCTGGAAGCGGGCTACCCACCCGATCTATGGTGTGTGGAGAAACCCGAGGAAGTGCTGTGGCTGCACGGTGCGTTTCTTGAGGCGGGCGCCGATATTATTCTGACCAACAGCTTCGGCGCCAATGCGCCCAGACTCAAGCTCCACAAGTCCGAGCACCGCGTCGCCGAACTGAACGCCGCGGCAGCGCAGCTGGCCCGAGAAGCGACCCGCCAGCATTTTGAGGACACTGGTCGCAAAGCCGTCGTCGCAGGCGCAATGGGGCCCACCGGCGAGCTGTTCGAGCCCATGGGCACCCTGACCCACGCCGACACAGTGGCCACTTTTTCCGAGCAGGCGCAGGCTTTGGCTGAGGGCGGTGCCGAAGTCATCTGGATCGAGACCATGTCCTCGCTTGAAGAGGTTGCCGCCGCCGCAGAAGCGGCACGCGCAACGGGTTTACCGGTCTGCGCCACGCTGACCTTCGATACGGCCCGGCGCTCCATGATGGGCGTGACTCCCGCGGATTACGCTCAATTTGCAACGGAGATTGGTCTGGATATGGCGGGGGCCAACTGCGGTGTGGGGCCCGCCGAGCTAATGGATTCGACCCAGGGATTGATCGACGCCGGTATCGAGATCCCGGTTGTTGCCAAAGGGAACTGCGGCATCCCGCAGTATGTCGACGGCGCGATTCATTTCCACGGCAGCCCGGAGCTGATGGCGCAATACGCGCTGTATGCCCGCGATGCCGGCGCCACCATTATTGGTGGATGCTGCGGCACAACGCCTGAGCACATTGCAGCCATGGTGAACGCGCTCGACAGCACCCCGCGGAGAGCTTTGGATACTGAGGCCATGGCAGCCGTGCTCGGCACACCCTGGGCGGCGTTGGCAGAAGCAGAAGCCGGTGGCGGTGAAAAGCGTCGAGGACGCCGT
>JAYOUT010000179.1:0-1705 GCA_038151055.1 Luminiphilus sp. | reverse complement strand
AACTCCCGCTGGGTCATGGTGTTCAAAGGCTTGGTCGCGGTTTGCAGTACGTCGTGAAGCTCCTCGCTGTCGCGCTTGATGTAGAGAAGCCCGGTCAAGATACGCTCCTCTCGCGCATGGTGCGCGATAGCCTGCAGCGCTGACTGTGGGTCTTCGATGTCGTATTCCTTGTTGACCTTTTGCAGTCTAAGCACTGAACCATCGTGCATGCAGACCTCGTGCACCACACCGGCGTCGTAGCTAGTGGTAATCGCCTCACGACGGGGCACAAAATCTACCGGCATCGCATCATTATGCTCGCGAAAGCTCGCGTAGCTCTTGGTCGAGCCTTGATGGTTGTTAAAGGTCACGCAGGGTGAAATGACATCGAGTAGGGCAAAACCGCGGTGACTGATGGCCGCTTTGATGAGCGGCACGAGCTGCGCCTTGTCGCCCGAGAAGCTTCGGCCAACAAACGTCGCACCGACCTCAATCCCCACACGCACCAGATCAATCGGCATGTAGGGATTGATGTCGCCCTTTTTACTCACTGAGTCGGTATCCATCGTTGCGGAGTCCTGACCCTTGGTCAGTCCATAGCAGCCGTTGTTTTCCACGATGTAGGTCATATTCAGGTTGCGGCGCATGACGTGGGCAAACTGACCCATGCCAATCGAGGCGGTATCACCATCGCCCGATACGCCGATGTAGATCAGGTCGCGGTTGGCGAGGTTGGCGCCGGTGGCGACAGACGGCATGCGCCCGTGCACGCTGTTAAAGCTGTGCGAGCCGCTGAGAAAGTAGGCCGGTGTTTTTGATGAACAGCCGATGCCGGAGAGCTTGGCCACGCGATGTGGCTCAATGGATAGCTCGTAGCAGGCATCGATGATGGCAGCACTGATGGAGTCGTGCCCGCACCCGGCGCACAGTGTAGACAGGCCGCCCTCGTAGTCGCGCCGCGTGCAGCCCACATCATTGGTTTTGGCGTCGGGGTGCCTGAAGGCAGGTTTGGCGTAGGTCATGAAGCGAGCTCCTTTTCCTTCGGTACCAGCGGCGTGACATTGTTAATACCCATCGCACCACGGATAACGCTCGCGATCTTGCGTGCGGTCACCGGTAGGCCGTCGTACTCAACAACAGAAATGAGTTTGGCGTTGGCCTCGACGTTGGTCTCATTGAGCAGCAGACGGCGCATCTGGCCGTCACGGTTCTGCTCGATCACAAAGATACGATCGTGCTCCTCGATAAAGTCTTCCACCTCTTGGGTGAAGGGGAAGGAGCGCAATCGCAGGGTGTCGAGATGTATGCCTTCCTTTTCCAGCGTCTCAAGGGCTTCGTAGGCGGGAGAGGCCGTCGTGCCGAAAAAGAGCAGGGCGTCTTTGGTGGGTTCAGCCGCGGGCTTAATTTTCGCCTCGGGTACCAGAGATTTGGCGGTCTCAAATTTCTTCAGCAGCCGATCCATGTTGCGCACATAGACATCGCCGTCCTCGGTGTAGGCTGCGTACTCGTCTCTCGAGCTACCCCGAGTGAAGTAAGCGCCCTTTGTGGGGTGCGCGCCGGGGTAAGTGCGATAGGGAATGCCATCTCCGTCGACATCGAGGTATCGACCGAAACGCTCAGTCATGGCCTCGAGATCTTCGCCGCTCAATACTTTGCCACGGTCATAGCGGTAGCTGTCATCGAACTCTAGCGGCGGCGACATCCACTCGTTCATGCCGAGATCGAG
>JAYOUT010000178.1:0-1705 GCA_038151055.1 Luminiphilus sp. | reverse complement strand
GATGGTCGCGAGAGCTTCGAGATTGACCTGAGTGAGTTTGATCGCGAGCCATCCTTTGAGGACGCCGAAAAGCCAGCAGCTGCGCCTCAAGCGTTAGTTCGTGGGGTGACACCTGATGCACCACCACCCGCCATCGCTCCCGAGGCAGTGCTGCAACAGACACCTGCAGCGGCTGAAGCTGCAGACAGTCCCAAGCCAGGTCTGTTTCCACGTCTTTGGTCGGCCTTGTTCGCTCCAATGCCCAAGGTTGAGGAAACGGCTGAAAAGGAATCCTCAGACTCCAAGAAGAGCGCAAGCAAAACAGGCACCAAACCCAAGCGTCGTAATAATCGACAGCGAAAGCGACCTGCCAATCAAACCCAGGCAGCTGAGGAGACTACCGAAGTTACCCAAACTGCTGCGGATACATCGGATGAATCCAATGCCGACGGTGAGCCTAAAAAGCGTCGCAGACGGGGTCGCAGAGGCGGACGTAGACGCTCAGGAACCGATGCAGCTTCAGATCAGATGAATACCGAGGAGTCAGTCAGCGACAGCGAAACAGCTGCTGAAGAGACTGACGCGGCAGATACTGAACAAGATGCAGCGCAGGAACCGCGTCACCGACCAGCAGAAAAGCGTTCTGAGGGACGTCGCCGTCGACGACGAGGTCCAAAGCCTGCAGCCGATGCGACTGGCAATACGGAGTCCACGGAAGCTGAGGGCGTGCAATCTGCCAGCGCAGCTGCGCTTGCAGCTGTCGACAGCGACAACGGTTCGGATACAAACGATGAAGAAGCGTTGTTTGCGACCATCCCATCGGCGCAGACAACCGATGCACCGTCAACTGAGAGCGGAGAGGAGCCTGCTGAGGTCAATGAAGCGACAGAGACCGAGGCGGTTCAGGCTGACTCCGATCACGCAGAAAATGAACGGGATCTATCGGGCATCACTGCCGAGGGTCGTGCCATTAATGACCCACGAGTAGACGCACGACCTGTTGGCAAGATCAAGGTGCAAACAGCGATTGCCAGCGTGTTTGGAGCCGAGGCTTTCCCAGACGCTCCGCACTTTGCGAGCGCGGCACCACGAGCCGCAAATGATCCCCGAGGTCCAAGAATCGATGAGCTTGCGGCAAATGATGAATTAATCGAGGAAAATGAGGCGGCCGACGCTTGATCGGGGGAAAAGCCCCGCTATAATGCGGCGCTTCTCGAGACTAGCGTCGTGAGAGTTTTGGTGGGCTGGCTGAGTGGTCGAAAGCGGCGGTCTTGAAAACCGTTGAACCGAGAGGTTCCCGGGGTTCGAATCCCTGGCCCACCGCCATACAAATGAAAGCACCCTGTGGGGTGCTTTTTTTTGTATTAATGATCTGGGCCCGGGTGACCCCCCTAATGGGTTCGAAAAACTTTGCCCCGAGGCAAAGTTTAGTCGCCTAAAGGCGGAGCATGAGGCGCCGGTTAGGGTGTGAGCGCGGGAGGCAATTGCGGTCACACACAACTCTGGCCCGCCGCCACTATAAGCAAACCGTCGAAACCCGTTTTTTTTATGCCTTAGGCTCTACCGATCGTATCAACTGTGCAAAACCATCGGTCGCACAGAACCTACTGCTCCACAGGCCAGCCCCAGTCGCTCACATTACTGTTGGCAGCCATCCAGACAAAAACGAGATAGGCCGCAACGTTTTGATCCATTGCCGCAGGGTCGATTTTGTCTAGCGTGTCAT
>JAYOUT010000177.1:0-1713 GCA_038151055.1 Luminiphilus sp. | reverse complement strand
TGTCTTGAAATGTCGGGCTCACCGGCGGCGTTTCGAGACGTCCTGAGCAAGATGATTAACGGTGGCAACATCGCCATGCTGGGCATCATGCCCGACGATACCGGCATCGACTGGACCGACGTGGTGTTCAAAGGCCTCAACATCAAGGGCATCTACGGCCGTGAGATGTACGAAACCTGGTACAAGATGGTGATGATGATCCAGAGTGGCTTGCCGATCGAGCGCATCATCACACACCGCTTTCACTACACCGAATTCCAGCAGGGCTTCGACATTATGCGTTCGGGTCAATCAGGCAAAGTGATTTTGGATTGGAAGGATTGATATGAGTTACCAAGCCGCTAAAGCGAGCTATGCCGAAGAGATTGCCGAGATCAAAGCGGCAGGCCTCTGGAAAACCGAGCGCGTCATTGCTTCTGACCAGAAAAACGATATCACCCTCGAGGGGGGCGCCAACGTCGTTAACATGTGCGCCAACAACTACCTGGGGCTCGCCAACAATGCCGAAGTGATGCAGGCGGCCAGCGACAGTTTGAGCGAGTGGGGTTTTGGCGCCGCGTCGGTGCGTTTTATCTGCGGCACTCAGGGCATTCATAAAACCCTAGAGCGACGGGTTAGCCATTTTCTGGGCATGGAAGACACCATTCTGTATGCCGCCTGTTTCGACGCTAACACCGGCTTGTTTGAGACGATTTTGGGCCCAGAGGATGCCGTGATTTCCGATGAGCTCAACCACGCCTCCATTATTGACGGCGTGCGCTTGTGCAAAGCGGCGCGTTACCGCTATCGCAACAACGACATGGCGGATCTCGAGGCCAAGCTCAAGGAGGCTCGGGACGCGGGCGCCAGACGTATCCTCATTACCACAGACGGCGTTTTTTCTATGGATGGCACGGTGGCTGACTTGGCTGCCATTTGCGATCTGGCTGATGAATATGGCGCCATGGTCCATCACGATGATTGTCACGCGACCGGCTTCATGGGTGATCAAGGACGTGGGGTACATGAGTACCGCGGTGTCATGGATCGGGTCGATATCATTACCGGCACCTTTGGCAAGGCGCTGGGCGGCGGCTCGGGCGGTTTTACGGCCGGTCGACAAGAGATTATCGACATACTCCGCCAGCGATCGCGTCCTTATCTTTTCTCTAACACGCTGGCCCCGGCGATCTGCGCTGCGTCTCTGAAAGTCCTCGATATGCTTGAGGCATCGACGGCGCTACGCGACACGCTGCATGAGAATACCCGTTACTTCCGCGAGCAGATGCAGGCCAACGGCTTTGCTGTGCCCGAGGGGGATCATCCGATTGTGCCGGTGATGTTGGGGGATGCGGTGGTGGCGCAGAAGATGTCAGAGCGGCTGCTCGAGCTGGGTATCTATGCGATTGGTTTCTTCTACCCCGTTGTGCCACAGGGCAAGGCACGTATTCGCGTGCAGATTTCTGCGGGCCACACTCAAGACGATTTGGACAAGGCGGTGGCGGCGTTTGCCACCGCTCACGGCGAGATTGCCGCATAGGGGATTTTTCTCGCAGGCCAGTGGTGTGCCGACGTGCCCCTCAGCTTGCGTAGCCGTCAGTCAGCAGACGTTCCAGTCCAATAAGCGAGTAGGGCACTGGAAAAGCAGCCACGCCGGAGCGTGAGCTGCTTTTAGTTCAGAACGTTATAGCCCCTTCCGCGCATGCAGTTCTTCACAATCTGGTCAGCCTGCGC
>JAYOUT010000176.1:0-1787 GCA_038151055.1 Luminiphilus sp. | reverse complement strand
ACAACTGCTTGAAGCTGGCGAAACAGGCGTCCATAGGCCCTCTCACAAGGTGCACTATCCGCGCATTGGGCAGCGCGGCGAGAATCAGCGGCAGGTGCAGATAGTTCACCGGCAACTTGTCGACAAACCGGGGCGTTCGTCCCCGCATGCGCGCGCTCGTTTGCAGGTACATATCGCCAATGGTGCGCGGATCCGCCTTGGCGGCGGCGTCAAAGAGCTCTGCTGAGAACCGGCGCCGGTCGATATGCTTTGAGACCCGGCGGGTTGCGAGGCCAAACTGCTGCAATTCCCCGGCAGAGTGCACCTGCGAATGGCTGGTGATTACGCGCTCTATCAGCGTCGTCCCGGTACGTGGCTGACCCAACACAAAAATCGGTGAGTCGTCAGGATTGCCTGCAGGCTGTTCAGCTAACCATGCCGCGTTAAAGCGCTCGCGAATCAGCTCGAACATGGCCACTTCACCCGCCTCGTCAAATTCGACGGTTTGGCGCCGCGCTGCGGCTCCCGCCGAGAACGCCTCGAAAGCGCCTTCCCAGTCCTGCAGGTCCTCGCACTCCTTACCAATGGCGTAATAGAGGAAGCCACGCGCTCGTGGGTTGTTCGGGTACTGCTCAGCCAGCGCCCGCATCTTCAGGATGTGCTGTTCGTCGTGAGCCTTCACAGCGTTGGCCAGTCCCCAGTGGCTCTGGGCGCTCCGCGGGTCAAGGCTAATGACCTCTTTGAACAAGTTGGCAGCCTCTTCGATATCGCCGTTGAACACCAAGGCATTCGCCAGATTCATCATGTAGCCGGTTTTACCTGGCGCCTGTTCATTGACTCGGGCAAAGAAGGCTTTGGCGGTTTCGTATTCGCCCAGCTGATTCAGAACCGTTCCGGTGAGATCCAGCACCGCGGGATCGGTCGGTTGTATGCGCCTGACTTCCTTGAGCGCAGCCTCGGCCAGAGCGATGCGGCCCTCGCTGGCGTTCAGGCGGGCGATCTGTGCCCAGGCGGCCGCATGATCACGGTCGATTTTGACCACTGATTTGAACGCATTGTGCGCCACTTGCCTTTCCTCACCCTCAAGGGCCACCAAGCCGACCAAAAAATGGGCGGGGGCGAGGTCGGGGCGCTGTGACAGCGCGTTTTGGCAGGCTTTGGCTGCGACATCCACTTGGCCACGGCTCAGCGCATCAAAGCCGTCCTGCAGCAGCCGGGAAAGATCTTGCTCAGCACGAGCCACGCCGGTTAACTCCGTGTGCCCTGATGGTGGTAGCTGGTCAGCGGGTCTGCATCGCTATCTCCCTGATGACTCGCCAGGGCATCCACAAAAAGATAAAAGAGCTCAGCCTGAGATGAGATATCCAGCTTCGCGTAGGCGTGCTTCCGATGCAGTTTGACAGTCTCCCCCGAGATGCCCAGTTTCTCGGCCACGAGCCGCGTGCTGTTGCCAAGGAGCACCAGCTCGATCACCTGCTGTTCGCGGCGCGTGAGTAACGATGAGCCGAAAGCGCCAAGTGCCTCCTGTAGACGCGTGCGCAGGTCTGCGGGTTCCCCGGCCGGTGTCAGCGGGTTCCAGTGGCGGCGCACCAGGGCTTCCACCGCCGGGAACACCGCCTCGAGCCGATCTACTTGGCGCTTCGAAAAACGGCGGCTACTGCCGGTCATGCCGAGCGCGAGGTTGAGGGAGCCGCTGTCCAGCTCGATCAGCAGTCCACACTCATCCTGAAAGCCGCATTCGTGGTACCAGGTTCGAAAGTACTCGCTCTCCTTAAAGCCACTCGGTGCCAGCGCGCGAAGACGAAAAA
>JAYOUT010000175.1:0-1815 GCA_038151055.1 Luminiphilus sp. | reverse complement strand
TTGCCTGGAGCATCATGATCGGCCAGTTCGTCTCGCGCTTTGTCAGTGGCTTCACAGCCTGGCAATTGCTGCTCTTGCTACTGATCGTGCCGTCAATCCCCATCGCGCTTTGGTTCTCGGTGCTGTACTGGTATTTCGCCAACGACATCTCGATCGCAGGACTCATGAGCTGGGCCATGATGGGCGTGGGTATCTTGTTTGTGGTGAACTCGCTCGATTCGCTCACCCGGCTCTACACCACAAATATTGGCCTGACCGTGGAGGCGCTAGGCACCGGCCGCTACGTCGCGGTGAATTGGGTGATCTTGTATGCGCTGGTCATGGCCTTCCAGTTCACGCCGTTCAAAATCGAATGGGTGGGGCTGGTAGTGGTGAGCATTTATGCCGCGATTTACACCTTGGTCTTTCTGCGCCGCGCCGCGCTGCGATCAGTCCCTGCCTGAAGTCCCAAGATCGGTGAGCGCCTGATAGGTCGCCACTTTGAGATCAAAGCGGTGTCGATCGCTGTGCGGTGTGCCCAGCACCTGTGTCATGAAGACAACAATGAGATCTTCCTCGGGGTCTATCCAGAACTTGGTGTTGGCGATACCACCCCAGGAATACTCGCCCTTTGAGGAGACGACGCCTGCCTGTGCAGGGTCAGTGATCACGCCCGCGCCCAGACCAAAGGATTGACCGGGGTAGAGGTGCGAGGCGGGGTACTCGGTGGCGCCGTTATCGCGTACCTCAGGTGTCAATCGCGCCATGGTCATGGCTTGGACCGTCTTGGGCCCGAGAATGCGCGCGCCATCCAAGCTGCCGCCGCGGCGGAGCATTTCGCAGAAGCGCCAGTAGTCGTGCGCTGTCGAGATCAAGCCACCGCCTCCTGAGAACAGCGTTACACCTGATGGCGGCGGGAGCAGCCCCGCTGGCATTGGATCCATCTCTTGCTTTTCGGCGTCCCACAGATGACTACCCGCCATGCGCGGTATTTTGTCATCGGGCACATTGAAAAAAGTGTTGTGCATCTCAAGTGGGTCAAAAATGCGTGTCTGAAAAAACTGCTCCAGGGTTTGCCCGCTCAGGCGTTCCACCAGCGCACCCAGCACGTCAGTCGCCACGCTGTAGTGGTATCGGGTGCCCGGCTCAAAACGCAGGGGCAGGGTCGAGAGTTTGTCGATAAAGGCGCTGAGATCCGGGCTTTGACGTAAGGCGGCGTCGCGGTAGGCCCGCTCTACAGGATCTTCTGGATGCCAGCCGTTGGTAAGACCCGCGGTGTGGGTCATTAAGTGCTCGATGGTCATCTGACGCCGGGGTGGCACCAGCTCCCCATCGACTAACAGCTGCATCGCTTCGAGTTCCGGCAGGTATTTGGCCACCGGATCCCCAAGGTGAAAGGCGCCTTCCTCGTAGAGGATCATTGCCGCGACGGTCGTGATCGGTTTGGTCATGGAAAAGATGCGGAACAGCGCATCGGTCTCCATCGATCGGTCATCTTCAAGTCCGTAGCGGCCGGCCGCCTCAAAGTGCACGACCTCTCCGTGCCGCGCGATCAGCGTCACGGTGCCCACCAAATTCCCGTCGGCGATCTCGCGCTCCACGAACTCGATGACCTTGGCTAACCGGTCGGTAGAGAAGCCGACCGTTTCGGGTTTAACGATGTTGATATCGGACGCGTGGAGCCGTGTCGCCAGTAGCGAGAGCAGTAAAAGGTGAGAGAGCGTTCGGATCTTCATCGTTTGAGGACTGTCGGGCCTGGTTGATTTTGCCCAGCACTGTTGTGGATGCCGTGCATCAAGTCAATGCCGATGGAGATTATCCTGTTCTCCAAAGCCC
>JAYOUT010000174.1:0-1876 GCA_038151055.1 Luminiphilus sp. | reverse complement strand
CCCAGGCGTTACCTGGCGCTCTGACCCGTTGGAGCCCGGACTTTCCTCTGCCGCAGCGCAGCAGCGATCGCCTGACCAACTCGCCCGCGAGCGTAGCCGCTTAGCTGTGGCACCGCAAGCTCACGCGTCTCTGCGGTGAGTGATGAGCCACTGATACAGCTCCCGCGCCGGCATCCCCGTCATATCAGCCACTAATGCAGCTGCACGGCGAGGCGGTAGCTCACTCGATAAACGCTCTAGCCAAGCCGCTGTTTCAGGCGTCATTTCTGCCTGATTTGCATCGAGACCGGTGACCAGAATAACGGCCTCCCCCCTTTGCTGGTTGGGGTCAGTTGCCACAAGCTTGCTGAGTGCTGAGAGCCGATCACGGAGAATCGTTTCATGGCGCTTGGTCAGCTCCCGGCACACCGCGGCTTCGCGGTCTCCGAATTCACTGCTTATCGCATCGAGCGTCGCCGACAATCTGCGCGGAGACTCGAAGAAAATAAGCGTCGACTCGATAAATCTCAGCGCTTTCAGGCGCTGCGCGCGTTGTCCCGACTTCGCAGGCAAGAACCCCTCAAAATAAAATCGGTCAGAGGGCAAACCCGCCGCACTCAACGCGGAAGTAACGGCGCTTGGGCCGGGAATCGGCACAACAGGGACGTGCTCTCGCTGACACGCGGCAACCAGTCGATACCCCGGGTCAGATACCAGAGGCGTGCCCGCATCCGAAATTAAAGCCACAGAGGCACCCGAGCGCAATCGTTTCATCACACGCTCAATGTCCGCGGCGCTGCTATGGTCGTGATAGCTCACAAGCGGCGTGCGTACGTCATAGTGCTGAAGTAACTTGGCAGAGTGCCGAGTGTCTTCTGCGGCGATCAGGTCCACCGTCTTCAAAGTCTCGACAGCTCGCAACGTCATATCATCTAAATGACCAATGGGTGTCGCAACAACGTAAAGACACGCTGACAAAGTTAGCCCTCCCGTTTGGGCCTTCACGGGCCCGCTTGCGGCTATACTGCCGCGATGAAGGCGAATGGTCACCCTCTTCGAAGCGTTTCCCTGGCGACATCGCCGGGCCGAGCGAGCCCGCGTCTCGGCACCCTCGCGGCGCCAAACTTCCCCCGGTGTCTTGCGATTGCACTGATGTCGATCTTTCTCGCGGCCTGCGCGGGTACGACCCCAGAAGTCACTCGCGCGCCCACCATCACCGGTCCGGGCAACGAATCACAGCCATTACCCGTTGAAGGGGAACTGCTTGACTTCGAGGAAATTGAGCGCCTGACCGAGGTGGCGATCTCCGACTCCTTGCTGCTCGCCCGCCACGAACGGGAGAAATTAATCCCCGAGCAATCCGGCGCATCGACACTGGTTGCGATAGACAGCCGCCTGGCGTGGCTGTCCGGAGATATGGAAACTTGGGCATCGCTTCTTGAAACACTGGCGAAAGATAACAGCGAGGCCGTTGACTTTGTTTTGCAAGAGAGAATCAAGCAAGCCGCTCTGGCCGAGGAGTGGATTCCTGCAGCTCAGCTACTGTTCGAATACATCTCAAGAAAACCCCGGACCCGGCACCGCGCTGCGCTCAGCGATCGGCTGTTCGCCTATCTTCTCCGCGCGGATCAGGCAGCCCTGCAAGCGGAGCGCGTGCGCGCGAGCAACGCTGCGTGGCAACAATGGTTGGATATGCAGATAGCTTATCGTCAGGGGTCCCGTGACTTCGCAGTCTGGCGCAACGAAGGCAACTTGCTGCCCGAGCAGCCAGTCGCTCCGCGTCACCTCTCAAAGGTGAGCGGGTCGCCCGCCATCCAATCCATTGCCTTGCTACTGCCGCTCAGTAGCAGCCTGGCAGGCGCCAGCGAAGCGGTTATCGGCGGTGCCATGAGCCAAC
>JAYOUT010000173.1:0-1887 GCA_038151055.1 Luminiphilus sp. | reverse complement strand
GACCCGCCCAGCAGTCGATATAATCGTCCTGGAGACTGTCCGTCTCGGCGGCAAATCGGCTCACCTGCTGCGGGAACCTGGTCTCGAACATGAAGGCCATGGTGCTCGATAGTTTCACCGGCTTCAACTCGGCATTGCTGGCTTTCTCAAAGGCGTCGAGGTCGGGGCCATGTGGCAGCATCATGTTGTGCAGGCTGGCGCCGCCGGGAACAAAACCCTCTTCCTTGGCGTCGTACTGTCCGGTGATCAGCCCCATGAATTCGGACATGATGTTGCGGTGGTACCAGGGCGGCCGGAAGGTATTTTCAGCTACCGTCCAGCGTGGCGGGAAAATGACGAAATCGATATTCGCCGTACCGGCGGTCTCGGACGGTGCGGTCAGTACGGTGAAGATCGACGGGTCCGGATGATCAAAGGCGATGGCGCCCACCGGCGAGAAGGTCGCCAGATCGTAGCAATAGGGCGTGTAGTTGCCGTGCCAGGCGACGACGTCGAGCGGTGAATGGCCGATGCGGGTGACATGGAAGCCGCCACACCATTTGATCACCAGATCATGCGGTGTGTCGCTGTCTTCAAAGGCGGCGACGGGGGTCTTGAAATCGCGCGGGTTGGCGAGGCAGTTGGCGCCGATCGGGCCACGGTCGGGGAGGGTGAATTTAGCCCCGTAATTCTCGCAGACATAGCCGCGGGCGTGATCGCCGGCGAGGCTGTATTTCGCCATCATGCCGCGCGGCACCACAGCGATATGGCCGGGGACCACTTGCATCCGGCCCATCTCGGTAAAAATCTCGATCTCGCCTTCTTGCGGTACGATCAGCATTTCGGCATCGGCATTGACCAGCACGCGGTCTGTCATGCTGGCGGTGACGGCATAGATATGGGTTGCCATGCCGACATGCTGGCGCGCATCGCCAGTGCTGGTCATGGTGCGCATGCCGTCGATAAAGTCGGTTGGCGTGGACGGGACGGGTAGCGGGTTCCACCGATACTGGCCGAGCGGCAGGTCGTTCGGATCGCCGTCGGGCGCTGTCTTCCAAAGCGGCACATCGATCTTTGCATAGCGGCCGCCATGGCGCACCGACGGGCGAATGCGATAGAGCCAGGACCGCTCGTTGGTTGATCGCGGCGCGGTAAAGGGTGACCCGCTCAGCTGTTCGGCATAGAGCCCGTAAGCGCATTTCTGCGGCGAATTCTGACCTTGTGGCAGGGCGCCGGGAAGCGCTTCTGTCTCAAAGTCGTTGCCGAACCCCGGCATCATTTTGCCCGGCGTCTTATCGGGTGTCTTTGCGGACGTCATTCTGGCCTCCCGTCTTGACGATGTTCTCATATTCATTTCAAATGAAATGATTGTCAAAGAGATTCGCCGCCCTCGTCTTGCAAGAGGCACGGGGGTCATGCGGGCAGGGGAGGCCATCGGGCGTGAGTAAAAGCAGCAGGAAAGCACAGCAAGCCGACGAGGGTGCGGCGCTGGCGCTCGACGCCTTCCTTCCCTACCGTGCGGCACGGCTGGCAACGGCGTTGAGCCGCGCGCTGGCGGCGCAATATGAGCAGCGCTACGACATCAGCGTGGCCGAGTGGCGGGTGCTTGTGCATCTGACGCAGCAGACCGAGATCTCGGTGCGGGATATTTTCACCCGTGTCGATATGGACCGGGCGCGGGTCACCCGTGCGGTGCAGCGACTGGCCGGTCGTGGCTATGTCTCCAAACTCGTCAACCAGAATGACCGGCGGCTTGTAAAGCTGGCACTGACCGCGAGTGGAACGGCACTGGCCTCGGAATTGTCAGCCCTTGCAGCCGGCTTTGAGGCCGAGATCATGGCAGCGCTTCCCGCTGGTGCACGCGACGAAATGCTGGCGCAGTTCGATCTTATCGAGGCGGCCATCGAT
>JAYOUT010000172.1:0-1897 GCA_038151055.1 Luminiphilus sp. | reverse complement strand
GTCTGGGTGAAGGGATCCGGCGGCGATCTCGGCACTATGACCGAGTCCGGCCTCGCCGTTCTGAGACTGGATCGAGCCCGCGCGTTGGTTGATGTGTACCCGGGATTGAAGCGCGAAGACGAGATGGTGGCGCTGTTTGACTACTGCCTGCACGGCCGTGGCGGTGCGGCGCCCTCGATTGACACCGCCATGCACGTCCTCGTGGAGGCTAATCACGTTGACCACCTGCACCCAGACTCTGGCATCGCGGTTGCCACTTCGGTAGACGGCGAGGAGCTGACAAAAAAGATTTATGGCGACAAGGTCGTTTGGGTTCCTTGGCGCCGCCCGGGCTTTCAGCTCGGTCTGGACATCGCAGAGATTAAGCGTCGTAACCCGCAGGCGATCGGCTGCATCCTGGGTGGCCACGGAATCACAGCCTGGGGCGACACCAGCGCGCAGAGTGAGAAGAACTCGCTCTGGATCATCCGCACCGCCGAGGCCTACATCAAGGCCAAGGGCAAGAAGAATCCGTTTGCCTCCAAGGTCAAGAAGTTTGCTCCACTTTCCAAGGCCAAACGTCAGGCCCGTGCGGCTGAGTTAGCGCCGCTACTTCGTGGTATTGCCTCGACCGACAAGCCGATGTTTGGACACTTCAACGATGACCCTCGGGTGTTGGAGTTCCTGGAGTCTTCAAAGCTCAAGCCGCTGTCTGAGCTAGGAACCAGCTGCCCAGACCACTTCTTGCGCACCAAGGTCAAGCCAATGGTCTTGGACACAGCACCCGATGCACCGATCGAGCAGGTGAAGAAGCGTATTGCCCAGCTCCACGAGCAGTACCGAAAGGATTACGCGTCCTACTACCGCAAGCATGCGAAGAAGGATTCGCCAGCAATGCGCGGCGCTGACCCGGCGATTGTCTTGGTGCCGGGAGTCGGAATGTTTTCCTTCGGTGCAAACAAGCAGACCGCGCGGGTGGCAGGTGAGTTCTACCTAAACGCCATCAACGTGATGCGTGGCGCCGAGGCCATCAGTAGGTATCAGGCGATCAGCGATCGAGAGAAGTTCAACATCGAGTACTGGTCACTGGAAGAGGCGAAGCTGCAGCGCATGCCAAAGCCAAAGCCGCTTGCATCCCGAGTCGCCTTTGTCACCGGTGGCGCCAGTGGAATTGGTAGGGCAATAGTCGAGCGACTGGCGGGCGAGGGCGCATGCGTTGTAATCGCAGATCTCAACATTGCCGCTGCCGAAGAG
Organism: Luminiphilus sp.; assembly: GCA_038151055.1. Classification (GTDB taxonomy): domain Bacteria; phylum Pseudomonadota; class Gammaproteobacteria; order Pseudomonadales; family Halieaceae; genus Luminiphilus. The sequence goes on along the minus strand of JAYOUT010000172.1, from coordinate 664 downwards.
CTGGCCGCAGAACTTGGCGGACCAGATAAGGCACTTGCCGTTCAGGTCGATGTGACAAAGTCTGAGGACATCGAGAAAGCCCTAGCGTCAACGGCGATTGCATTTGGTGGGGTTGACCTGGTTGTAAACAACGCGGGACTTTCGCTTTCCAAGCCACTGCTGGAGACCACCGAAAAGGACTGGGATCTGCAGCACAACGTAATGGCAAAGGGATCGTTCCTGGTTTCCAGAGAGGCCGCGAGGCTCATGATGGACCAGGGCATGGGCGGAGATATCATCTATATCTCGTCCAAGAACTCCGTATTCGCCGGGCCCAACAACATCGCATACTCCGCCACCAAGGCCGACCAGGCCCACCAGGTCAGATTGCTGGCCGCAGAGCTAGGTGAGTTCGGCATTCGAGTCAACGGAATTAACCCTGATGGGGTGGTTCGTGGCTCTGGAATTTTTGCCGGCGGCTGGGGTGCATCGAGGGCCAAGGTCTACGGCGTCAAGGAAGAGGATCTTGGCAAGTTCTATGCCCAGCGCACAATTCTGAAGCGCGAGGTCGTTCCAGAAAATGTTGCAAATGCTGTCTACGCACTAACTGCGGGAGACCTCTCACACACCACCGGTCTCCACATTCCGGTTGACGCAGGGGTCGCAGCGGCGTTCTTGAGGTAGC
>JAYOUT010000171.1:0-1914 GCA_038151055.1 Luminiphilus sp. | reverse complement strand
TTCGCTCAAGGCTCTTCACATAAGCCGCCACTTTAGGCCGGACATAGGAGTTCGCGACCGTCGTAATCGTGCGCTCGTACTCCTGCATCTCAGGCACCACGTCGTAGGAGAGCGAGACGGGAATACCGGGCAGCACCTGCTTGGCAATTTTCTCGACTTCCTTTTCGTGGGCTGGATTGGCGTAGGAATTCACCAGCGAGATCGTCAACGCCTCGATGTTTTCTTTCTTGAGCCGCTTCAGCTCTTTGGTCAGAGCGCTTTTATTCAGCTTTCGCACCACCGAGCCGTCAGCACCCATACGCTCGTCTGCCTCGATCGTGCATGACAGCGGAGCGAGAGGCTGGCTCTTGTTGTAAATCACCCATCCACCGAGACCGCCGGGCACATAGGAGCGCGCAATCTGCAGTACCTGTTTGTACCCTTTGGTGGTCACCAGTCCGACTTTGGCGCCGGTTCCGGTCAGGACCGTATTCGTCGCGACAGTGGTACCGTGCATTACCTGTGCGATTTCAGCCGGATCAATGCCCGCGTTGTCGCAGACCTTTGCCACACCGTTCATCACCCCGATAGAGGAATCAGCCGGCGTGCTGGGGACTTTCGCTGTATGGATGGACCCCGATTTCTCATCAACGAGAATCAGGTCGGTAAATGTGCCGCCGACGTCGACACCAAGACGATAAGGCATGTTGGCCTCCTCTTGTTATAGATCTTCTAATGATCGCAACGCGAGTCGCAGGGTTCAGAAAACTGCGAGCGCCCTGACGGCACTCAAAACAATTGACCGGACATTTGCTACAATTTCGCTTCCATTCCAAAGATGCACCAATCTGCAGACAGGTGCAAGGTATCATCCCTCCCACATCCAAGATTCGCTGGAGCCCACCATGATGAAACCCCTCGCCGGCATTCGTGTACTGGCTATTGAGCAGTTTGGTGCGGGTCCCTATGGGTCAATGTACCTCGCCGAACTGGGGGCCGAGGTGATCAAGATCGAGAATCGCGCCACGGGCGGTGACCCATCGCGCCAGTCAGGGTCCGTCACCCTCGCCGATGACGACAGCGCCTACTTTCAGGCCTTTAACCTCGCCAAAAAAAGCGTGACGCTGAATCTCAAAAGCGACGAGGGCCGCGCGCTGTTTCACGAGCTGGTCAAAAAGAGCGACGTGGTCTGGAACAATTTGCGCGGCAGCCAGCCTGCGAAAATGGGCCTGACCTATCACGATCTCAAGGATGTCAAACCCGACATCATCTGCACGCATATCTCAGCCTACGGGCGGGATAACGACCGCGCGGATTGGCCGGGCTACGACTACCTGATGCAAGCCGAGTGCGGTTTTTTGTCTGTGACCGGCGAGCCGGGCACCCCACCCTCCCGCTTTGGCTTATCAATGATCGATTTCATGACCGGCGTCGTGGCGGCACTGGGCTGCGTCTCGGCACTACTGGCGCGACCCAATCAGGGCGGGCGCGACGTCGATATCAGCCTGTTCGACGTGGCGCTGCACCAGCTGACCTATCCCGGCACCTGGTACCTCAACCACGGCATCGAGACAGGCCGCGTGGCGCGCTCGGCGCACCCCTACAACACGCCGGTACAGCTTTACAAAACCCGAGACGGCTGGATCTTCATCATGTGCATGACCGATAAGTTCTGGCAGCTGTTGCTCGAGCGCTCGGAGCACACTGAGCTCGCAGATGATCCCCGCTTCAATTCGATGGCCGCCCGCGCAGAAAATCGCGATGCCTTGACCGAAGTTCTGGACGAAATCTTCCAAACTCAAGACACCGATCACTGGTTCGAGAGGCTTCAGACCTACATCCCGGTGGCGCCGGTATACGACTTACCTAACGCACTCGACAACCCCTTCGTGGCCTCCATCGGCATGATGCAGACCATGACACACCGCGAGTTCG
>JAYOUT010000170.1:0-1933 GCA_038151055.1 Luminiphilus sp. | reverse complement strand
CGCCCGAGATACCGGCGTTGTTGATCAGGAAGTCGACATTGCCGAAGAGCTCGATGGAGCGGTCATACAGCGCGTCCAATGCCTTCGGGTCGCCCACATCAATGTCAGCCATGATGCTGACCCGCGTCTCGGCCTGCGGGTAACCAATGCCGCGCAGCTCTTCAACGATCTCGTCCCGCGCTTCTTCCAGCTTGGCTGCACTGCGCGCACTCAACAGGACGCGACAGCCAGCAATCGCCAGATAGCGGCCCAGCTGCAGACCGATACCGAGGCTTCCGCCCGTAATCACGGCGGTTTTACCCTTGTGCAGGCCGGGAAGCACGCGCATCAGCGGCGTCGGCATCGATTCCTTACCCGTCGCGCGTTTGATGCTCTTCGGGATCCACAGGTTGATGGGATCCATTTGCCGCACGCGGTTGGTCAGCGTGGCGGCCCAGTCGGCGGCAAAGGTCAGGTTGTCCTTGTCTTCACTGTCGTAGCGCACCAACTGGTTGGGTCGCACGGCCCATTCCAGCTCGCCAGCATTGAGCAGTGTCTCGTCTTCATGACGCCAGCCGCGGATCAACGCCTCAATCGACGCGCGAATCACTTCATTCAGCAAGTTGCCCTGCGTGTCACTGCCGTTGGTCGCGTAGGTGATGGCGGGCGGTTCGCACTTGCCAAACCAGCGCGACAGATTGCTCGCCAACATGCTGGCGAAAGCAACTGGTGCCACAACCTCTTCGCGAACGAAGTTCTCCACGTCTTCGTCGGTGGCGCCGCAGAGCGAATGGCCATAGTGACCATTGGGCTTGCGCGGTAACACAATCACACCATCAAGACGCCCGAAGTGGTCGTCGATGAACTGCATCGTGCGATCGACTGATTCGCGTCGCAGCGGATCGAGGTGCGACAGTTGGATTTCGTCGAGGCCTTTGGTTTGGATCAGTGTGCGAGCGTGGCCGACGGATTCCAGCGAGCGGAATGCCAGTAGTACGTGGGCACCACTGTTGATCTGACGCTCGGCGTAGGTCAAAGCCTGCTCGTAGTCTGAGCCACCCAGAATCAGCACGACGTTGTTAGTGAGGTCCTCCAGACGCTTATCGGGCCAAGACACCAGCTGCGAGCGACTCTGCGCCGGCACCTGCATGCCATTGGTGACCTCAACGTGATGACCTGAGACTGCCGCGGACTCTTCAGAGGCCAACCAGACGATGCCGTTTGCCACGTCAGTGGGTGTCGGATACCGATACTCGAGACCCTCTTCGCCATTACGCGTGGTAATCATGAGATCGCGGAATTCCTGACTGGTACTGCCCGGAGGAATGTTCTGCAGCTCATCCATCGTGGCAAACACGGTGTCGATACGCTCTGATTCGATCGGGCCGGGGAATAGGGTGTTCACGCGAATACCGCGCTCCTCTCCTAGTTCCAAAGCGAGGCCTTTACCCAGCGCATTAAGACCCGACTTGGGCACTACGTAGGGGATGCGGCCGTAATAATGGGTGCGCGAGAAGATGGTCGACACGTTGACGATGGTGCCGCCGTCGCTCAGGTGGGCGGCAGCTGCTCGCGCCATATTCCAGGGAGCACCGAGCAGGTTCATGGCGGAGTCGAACATAGTTTGGTCAGACCCGGCCGCACGCATTTCCACATCGGTAAAAGGAATGTCACGCAGGGTGTACTTGGGGCCCGCGGCGCCGGCGTTATTCACCAGTACATCGAGCTTGCCAAAGCTGTCGACCGCGCGTGAGACAATGTCGCGACACACCTGCGGGTCAGCACAGTCACCCACAATCGTGGTGATGTTCTCGGCGTCAAAGCCTTCTTCAGCGAGTTCCTCGACAAAGGCATCGAGCTTTGTCTGGTCGCGGCCGGTCATGGTGACCTTGGCGCCTTCGCGGAGCAGATGGCGAGAAATGTAGCGGCCGATAGAGCCCGCAGCGCCCGTCAG
>JAYOUT010000169.1:0-2010 GCA_038151055.1 Luminiphilus sp. | reverse complement strand
ATCACGATGGCACTGCGGCGGTTTTCTGCAGTGCCAGTCAACAGTCATTAAGAGGTTAATCACCATGTCATCTCTGCACACATTGCCCCGGTCAGGCGCCAGCTACGAGGAAGTCACTCGTCAGGTTGATGAGTTGGTCGAAGGTATGACCCCTGAGCAGAGCGGCAAGCTCAGTAGCACGGCTTTTTGGGGCATTGGTGACGCGCTACAAATTGCGAAGGAAACCCACGCCAAGTTTTTCTCCTGGAACGCGCTGTTTACGTTTCAGGAGGGGTCCGCGGCGAAGCTTGAAAACGATGTGCTCGATATCTGTATTGATCTGGTCGGCGGCGATGAGCAGTCACGAGGCAACCTGACTTCGGGTGGTACCGAATCCAATTTTTGTGCGCTCCACGCCATGCGCAACTGGGCGAGAGAACACAGACCTGACATCACCGCGCCGGAGATCGTCGCGCCCTACTCGATCCACTCCACGGTGCACAAAATGGCCAAAGTGCTGGATATCAAAGTGGTGACGGTCCCGCAGCTGGCTGACCTGTCAGCAGATGTGGCGGGCATGCAAGCGGCTATTGGCCCGAACACCATCGGTATCGCCACATCGGCCCCCAGCTGGCCCTACGGATGTGTTGACCCCATCGAAACGCTCGGCCAAATCGCTATCGAGAATGATCTCTGGCTGCATGTGGATGCCTGCGTCGGCGCCTACATCGCACCCTTTTTCCGGGAGCTGGGCGAGGAGATTCCCGCGTTTGATCTGAGCGTGCCCGGCGTGCGGTCGATCTCAGGCGATCTCCACAAATACGGCTACGCACCCAAGCCGCTCTCCACCATCATCTGGAGATCACAGGCAGAACAGGCGTTTCACTATATTCCCGTAACCGAGTGGCCCTGTGGCCTCTACCTGTCCCAGGGGTTTGTGGGCAGCAGACCCCTCGCACCCATCGCAGCCGTGTGGGCGCTGATGCACCATCTTGGACATGAGGGCTATGTCGCCAATGCCAAAAAACTGCTCGATATTCGCAACGCCATTATTGATAAGGTCGCGGCGATCGACGGCCTAACCACCTGGCCCACCCACGGACCCCTGCTGCAAATCGCCGGTGAGGATCTCGATATTCAACTGGTCGTTGGTGCCATGGAACAACATGGCTGGAGATTGCTGGGAGTGCTTGACCCACCAGCGATCCATCTCACCATCGACGTGCTCAGCGAATCCTCTTTAGAGAAGTTTTTGGCCGACTTAGAGACATCCGTTGCCGACATTAAAGCAGGTAAGATCGATACCGAGGGTTTGCTGACTTACGGCGGTGTCGCAGCGGAAGAAACCGCTCCCAAGTGGCTACTGAGCGCCGTGGAAATCATGGGTGTCGATCACTGATGCGACTCGTCGACACAATTGCGTGCCCAAGCAATCAACGCTGGCTCACTGAGGGCCGACTGGAGAGCATGTCATGGCAAAAATGACGCCGGAAAAACTGGCAGCGCTACAGCACCACGACAAGCCCGCATTCGATTTCAATAACCCTGAGATCAGCGCGTTTTTCGAGCGCGCCCTGCCCCACGGTTACACCCTCGAGACGAATGGCTTCGCGGCGCATCCCGGATTTTTTCAAGCGCCCCATCGTCGCGACATTGACCGTGACGCCGATGTCGTGATGGTTGGTTGCCCGCTGGACCTCGGGGCAATTGGCCTGGCAGGCGCGCGACACGGGCCAGAAGCCATCCGCGCGGCGAGCCGGCACTTTGGCCCCATCAATGACGCGTTTGGCTCAATCCCTTTCGAGCAGTGCAGCGTGATCGATTACGGCGATGTCGAGTGGTCTTGCACCGACCTCACCACTCGGGTCACAACCGATATCGCACAGGTATTTGAGGCAATTGGTCGACAAGGTTGCCTGTCGCTTTCCTGCGGTGGCGAGCACACCACCACCTATGGCGTATTAAAAGGCCTTGCGACGGCTTACGACGATTCTTTTGGCCTCCTGCATATCGACGCGCACTGCGACACCA
>JAYOUT010000168.1:0-2019 GCA_038151055.1 Luminiphilus sp. | reverse complement strand
CCTTAGCCCTGCGCATTAACTACGTGGGTGAACTCGGTTGGGAGCTCCACCCGGCGATGGCGGATTTGCCGGCGCTTTATGACGCGGTGTGGGCAGCGGGCGAAGGCCACGGCATTGCTGACTTCGGGCTCTATGCCATGAACAGCTTGCGCATGGAAAAAGGCTACCGCGGCTGGGGCGCGGAGCTCACCAACGAGGTGAGCATGCTCGAGGCAGATATGGCGCGCTTTTACGCGAGCGCCAAGGACGACTTCGTGGGAAAAGTCGCGACCGAAACAAACGACGCCGGGCCACTGCGTCTGGTGTACTTCGAGGTCGAGGCAGAAGACGCCGACGTGCGCGGTGGTGAGCCCATTTTCCTCGGTGATACCTGCGTGGGTGTGACCACGTCAGGTGGTTACGGCTATGCGGTCGAGAAGAGTCTCGGCTTTGGTTATGTGCCTCCCGAGCAGGCCGAACCGGGCTCGGTGATCGACATCGGCCTACTCGATGCCCGCTGTCGCGCCACGGTCTTGGCCGAACCCATCTACGACCCGGCCAACGCGCGGCTGGCCAGCTAATGGCGGCGTTACCCGATCGCTGTGAGGTGGTCGTCGTCGGTGGCGGCGTCATTGGTGTGTCTGTGGCGTATCACCTCGCCGAGGCGGGCATTCAGGATGTGGTGCTCCTTGAGCGCAAGGAATTGACCAGCGGCACTACCTGGCACGCGGCGGGTTTGGTGGGGCAGCTGCGTACCTCGATCAACATGACCCAGCTCGCGCGCTATACCAGTCAGCTATACCGCGGCCTAGAGGAAGAGACGGGGCAAGCCACTGGCTACCGACAGTGCGGTTCGATCTCGATCGCGGCCACCGCCGAGCGGTTTGAAGAACTCAAACGCAGTGCCTCTATGGCTAAGGTGTTCGGGCTCGAGGTGAATGTGCTGTCAGTGGGGGAGATTGCCGAGAAGTATCCCCTGATACAGACCGACGATCTCTTTGGTGGCATCCATATTCCCTCCGACGGCTATGCCAACGCGGTGGACATCACCCAGGCGCTGGCCAAAGGCGCGAAGAGCCGCGGTGCGCGCATTTTCACCGATACCAAGGTCGAGGCGATCCTGCGCGACGGAGACGAAGTCACCGGTGTGCGCACGGCCGAGGGTGAGATCCGCAGCAAGTACGTGGTGGTCTGCGGTGGTATGTGGTCGCGCGATTTGGCAGCGTCGGTGGGTGTGAACCTGCCGCTCCATGCCTGTGAGCACTACTACGTGTTGTTTGAGGGGGTTGAGGGACTGAACCCGGAGCTGCCCGTGCTGCGGGATTACGATGCCTGCACCTATTACAAATACGATGCCGGCAAGTTGCTCGTTGGCGCCTTCGAACCCTCGGCCAAACCCTGGGGTATGGAGGGCATCTCCGAGGACTTTTGCTTCGATGAGATTGCCGGTGATTTTGATCACTTTGAACCGGTACTCCACGACGCCATGAAGCGTCTACCCGCGCTGGAGCAAGCGGGCATCCAGAAATTCTTCTGCGGCCCCGAGAGCTTTACCCCCGATGTGCGTTATCACCTGGGTGAGGCGCCTGAACTCAAAAACTGTTTTGTCGCAGCGGGGCTCAACTCCATCGGCCTGCAATCGGCGGGGGGTGTGGGCAAAGTCACCGCCGAGTGGATTCGCGACGGCAGACCACCGGTGGATCTCTGGGAAGTGGATGTGCGACGCAACATGCCGTTTCAGGGCAATCGCCAGTATCTGCAATCTCGCGTCAGCGAGAGCCTCGGTTTGCTCTACGCCACCCATTACCCCTTTCGCCAATACGAGACCGGTCGCGGCGTGCGCAAATCTGCCATCCACGACCGACTCGCTGCGATCGGTGCCTGCCACGGCGAGGCCTTTGGTTGGGAGCGACCCAACTGGTATGCCCCCGCAGGTGTCGAGCCCCAATACGAATACAGCTACGGCCGACAAAACTGGTTTGAGCACTCGGCGGCCGAGCATCGCGCGGTGCGCGAGGGCGTTGCGCTGTTCGATCAGTC
>JAYOUT010000167.1:0-2030 GCA_038151055.1 Luminiphilus sp. | reverse complement strand
CGGCACGGTCTTCTCGAGGGGTGAAGATTAGCCGATACACCCCCGCTTAAAAAGACTGCGGGGGCGAACGGCGTGGTCGCGCTGTGTGCGCTGAAAGGCTCGGTTACCGCTTACTTGGTGCCGGGTAAAACCTCAAATTTAGGGTCGAACGCAACGAATGTGGCGGCAATTTGATCGAGGATAAGTGTCTCGCCTTCTGCATCAACCAAGCCTTGATTGATCAGGTCAGCAAAGCGCATCTGACCGCTCATCACCTTGAATAGCTCACTCAGCTCCATGCTCACTTCCAAGTCAGGGTCATCATGCAGATATCCCTCGATATTGGTCAGCGTGGCGTTAGAGAGCTCAATGGCAAAGGTTTCGCCATTCTCGGGTGTGGTCAGATTGATTTTGGTCGCAGGTAGTGACTCCGCCTTGCGGCTGTCCATCTGTACACCCAGAAAATCAAGGAAGAGGGTAGTACCCATGGCCGAGATCAGGTCTGCCGATATGGTGTTGACGGTATTGCCCTCGGGGATCCCCGATCGAAGTTCGAAAGCACCGGCCAGGAAGCTGTTACGCAACCCTGGATTCTCCTGTTGATATCCGATTTGCTCCCAAATATCCGCGAGGAGGTCCTTGGCAGCCTGATTACCCGGTTCGGCGTGTACCAACTTATCAAGTATTTCCTGAGCTAAGCGGTAGTTGCCCGCCTCATACAGCTCCGCTCCTTTGGTCATGATCTTGTCGGCTCCGCCCATCATCTCGACGTAGAGGGGCGCCGAGTCAGACGGACTCAGCGGAATGAGGGTGGTGGGGTTGGCGTCCCAGTAACCGAGGTAGCGGTTAATCACCGCGCGACTGTTGTGTTCAGGCGAGCCATGATAGCCCCGGGCGTACCATGCGTTCTCCAGACTCTCTGGCACTCGATACTCGTTGTGGATTTCATTAATGGTGACGCCCTGGTTGGCAAGGTGCAGTACTTGGTTGTTCAGATGCGCATACGCGTCACGCTGACCCCGCATGACCTCCTGAATTCGGTCGTTACCCCAGCGCGGCCAGTGGTGCGAAGCCATCATGACCTCAGCCTCCTGGCCGAACAAAAACAGTGCTCTTGAGATGTACTTTGACCAGGCCAGTGCATCGCGGACTTTTGCCCCGCGAAGGGTGTAGATGTTGTGAATGGTGTTGGTGACATTCTCGGCCATCCAGAGCGTTTTCTTGCTCGGGATATAGGTGTTCATTTCTGCCGGCGCTTCGGTGCCAGGCGTGTTTTGGAAAACCATTTGAATGCCGTCGACCTCGAACTCTTCAATCGCTTCTGTCACGACTTTTGTCGGGGCGATGAGACCGACACTGCCGGTCGCGACGTTCTGCATGAGGCCCTGACCAGCGTGGCCGTGGGGGTTGGCTGGCAGTAATAAGCCGTATTGGAAGAACAGGCGGCGGGTCATCGCGTTGCCGGCGTAGACATTTTCTGAGACGGCTTCTTCTAAAAAACCCACCGGTGCGATGATTTCTACCTTGCCCTGCGCGAGCAATTCGGCGTCGACCACACCTCTGACGCCACCGAAATGATCGCCATGGCTGTGGGAGTAGATCACCGCTACAACCGGCAGCTCCTCAATCTCACGGTTGATCAACGTCAGGCCTGCCCGCGCTGTTTCAGCGGCGGTATTGGGATCGAATACGATCCAGCCGGTTTCTCCTCTTACAAAGGTGATGTTAGCGAGATCATTGCCACGAATCTGGTAAATGCCGTCAGTCACCTCAAATAATCCGGTGATCTGATTGAGGTGCCCTTGTCGTTGGGTAGAGGGATGCACAGAGGGCCAATTTTCTTCAGCTTTCAAAAAGTCGTAGCGCTCAATATTCCAGGCAATGCCGCCTGCGTCGGCGGGGATAACATAGGTATCCAGCGGCGCGATAAACCCGCGACGTGCCTCGTCAAAATCACGGGTGTCGTCGAATGGGAGAGACTCTTGGGCTGCCTGAAGAATTTTTAAGGTGTACTCAGACGGCGGCTTTCCTTTGGGGTGGAAGTGTTGAGT
>JAYOUT010000166.1:0-2050 GCA_038151055.1 Luminiphilus sp. | reverse complement strand
TTTACCGCGCCGGCGACTGGGGATTTTGGCTGGAGGCGGTATCCTACCAACCTCCGCGGGCGATGCGACGTCACACACCAACACGGCACATTGCGTTTCAACCTCCTACGGGTGGCACCGAGTGACAGATCTGAATCTTCATAGCGACCTCCACAGCCCCTGGCGCTTTAGCACCGCGCCGTGCATGGACTGGACCGACCGGCACTGCCGGCGCTTTTGGCGCACGCTCACCCGCCATGCGCGGGTCTACACCGAGATGGTCACCACCGGCGCGCTACTGCATGGCGATGTTGAGCGGCATTTGCGCTTTAACGAGGAGGAACACCCGGTGGCGCTGCAGTTGGGCGGTGCCGTGCCCGCTGACCTCGCCCAGTGCGCGACGCTAGGTGAGGAATGGGGTTACGACGAGATCAATCTGAACTGTGGCTGCCCGAGCGACCGGGTGCAAAACGGCCGTTTTGGTGCCTGCCTGATGGCCGAGCCTGCCTTAGTGCGCGACTGCATCGCGGCAATGCGTGAGGCTTGCGACATACCCGTGACCGTGAAACACCGCATCGGCATTGATCATCAGGAGTGTTACTCGGAACTCGTCGACTTTGTGGGCACGGTGGCCTCAGGCGGAGCCGAGGTGTTCATTGTGCATGCGCGCAAGGCCTGGCTGCAGGGGCTCTCGCCCAAAGAGAACCGCGAGATCCCGCCGCTCAATTACGACTGGGTGTACCACCTGAAGCGCGACTTCCCCGAGCTCACTATTGTGATCAACGGCGGTATCGAAACGCTGGATGACTGCGAAGCGCACTTGGCGCACGTCGACGGCGTGATGCTCGGCCGGGCGCCCTATCAGAACCCATGGTTGTTGAGCGAGGTCGATACGCGGCTGTTTGGCGCCGGCGATGCGGTGAGCGCAGATCGGGAAGCGGCGATTGACGCCATGCTGCCCTACATTGAGCAGCAACTGACCGAGGGTGCGCGCCTGCACCATGTGACCCGCCACATGCTGGGGCTGTATCAGGGGCAGTACGGTGGGCGGCAGTACCGGCGGCATCTGAGCGAGCACGCCCACAAAGCGGAGTCAGACGTAAAAGTTCTGCTCGAGGCGATGGCCTTTGCGCAGACCCCGCCCGAGCGCGCGGCCGCCGCTGGCTAGGCACGCACCGCTGTTGATGTTTTGTAGCGGTTTTCTAGGATCCGCTAGCGCCTTAGCCCCATCAACACCTGACCGGTGCTTTACCATGCAACGCTTCAATAATGTTGGCTGGGTGGCAGTGAGGTGCGCAATGTCAAACGAAGAGGGTCTGAAGGAAGTCGTTGAGCTGCTTCATGAGTTGAAGCTCGAGCTGGTGGCAGAGATGGATTACGCCTCGCTGGAGCTGCAGGTCGAGGCCATTATCGACAAGGTCTATGCCTTGACTGAGGGGTCTGAGTAACCTTTCTTTGCTCAACTCTTTGCTCAACGCGATGCAGCGCTTTCGTCACTGCCCCATCTGCTGACGAACGCTTTGACTCGCCCCCACAGCGGATGCGCTGAGTGGATTCACGTTCAGCGGGTCACCTAACGCTCACGCGCCATCAGCCGGCTGGGATCATGGCCGCTCGAGGGTGCTGACCAAGTCCTTGAACGCATCGGCGTTTTCGTCACTCATGGACATGAGCGTGCGGTGCGCCTCGAGTACCTGCTTTTTCACTTCACCCTCTTCGCAGAACACCGCGGGAATTTCTTGAATTGCAGCGTCGGTATTGCAGCACTCGCTGCGTCGCTCAAAAAGCTGGTCAAAACCCATGGTGTCGAGCAGGCGATCGATGCTGGGGTTGGTGCTGAAGATAGCGGGCCTAAAGTCAAAGCGCTCTTTGGTCTGAATGGCCAGCTGGGCGAGCATACCCAGCGTGGTGCTGTCGAGACCATCCGCCTCGGTCACATCCACCCACACACTCATAAAGCCGGGCTCGGCAAACATCGACTGAAAATATTGGTCGAGCGCCGTGCACATGGTCAGGCGCACGTCGCCCTCCAGCTTCAGCACGTGGGCGCCCGCGTTCGAGGCGGCGCAGA
>JAYOUT010000165.1:0-2101 GCA_038151055.1 Luminiphilus sp. | reverse complement strand
GCCTATCAGGAGGTCACGGTGCCGCTGGATCCCGAAACCAAGGCGGTGGGTGGTGGACTCTATGCCCAGCACTGCGCGGCCTGCCACGACGGCAATATGGTGCGCGCCCCGCAGCGTTACGTGCTGGAAAATGTTTCGCCCAGTACGTTACTCGCGGCCATGATTGATGGCCCAATGCGCGAAGTGGCAGCCGATTTGTCGCTGGAGCAAAAAACCGCGGTAGCTGAGTACATCGCCGAGCGCAAAATCACCGAGACGAACACTGCTGAAGCGGGCGTCGCCTGTGAGGGTGCCGCCAATGAGTTTGATTTATCGAAGACACCGGTGTTTCAGCATTGGGGTCTAGAGGCTGGCGCGAGCCATTACATTTCTCCCTCGGTGGCGCGCGTCACCGGGAAAAATATTGCGTCACTTGCATTGGATTGGGCCTTTGCGTATCCGGATGCGACGCGGGCACGCTCGCAACCGGCGTTCGGTGCGGGCGCCCTGTTCGTGGGTAGCCAGAGTGGCTTGGTTTACGCCTTCGACATGGAGACCGGCTGCACCCGCTGGCAATTTCAGGCATCGAGTGAGGTCCGCAACGGCCTGACGCTCGAGTCCTGGGACGCCGCTGATGATTCCGTTAATCCACTGCTCTTTTTTGGGGATCTGACGGGCAATCAATACGCGGTGTCGGCACTCACCGGTGAGTTGCGATGGAAAAAACGGATCGAAGATCACAGTGCCGCTACGCTGACGGCCGCCGCGGAGCTATCTGAGGGCGTGCTTTATGTGCCGGTCTCTTCGCTGGAGGAGGGCGCGGCGATCGCCGCCGGTTACCCCTGTTGTTCCTTTAGAGGATCGATCGTGGCGCTTGATGCCAAGTCTGGCGAAGAGCTGTGGCGTCGGCACTTCATTCCCGCAGCGGAACAACATGGCGTCAACGCCGCGGGCACGCCTCAGTATGGCCCCAGCGGTGTGCCGATCTGGGCGGGCATGGCCATGGATGCGGATCACCTGTACATCGCCACCGGGGATGACTATTCGGGCGAAGGGTCGGAAACCAGCGATTCCATCATCGCGTTGGATAAAACCTCGGGCAGGACGGTTTGGGTCCGCCAGGCGCGCTTTGGTGATGTCTGGAATGGATCCTGCGAGAACGTCGATCCCGTGAACTGCCCTGAGGATAACGGCCCCGACTATGACTACGGCGCAGGGCCTGTGATCAGCGAAGATTCGCAGGGCCGACGGATTATTCTGGCGGGAGACAAAGGCGGGGTTGTGACGGCGATGCTCGCTGAGACCGGCGAATCGCTGTGGAAAACCAAGGTGGGCCGCGGTGGTGTGGTGGCCGGTGTGAATTTTGGTCTCGCAGCCCACGATGGCAAGGTCTTCGTGCCGATCAGTGATGCGCCAGATGGCCGTGATTACGATGAGCCCGCGCGACCCGGCGTCTATGCGCTCAATGTGGATAACGGTGAGTATGTTTGGCAAGCGCCGGCGGGCGAGGACGTCTGCCTAGGTAGACCCGGGTGTTACCCCGGCTATTCGGCGGCGATTTCGGTAACAAGCGATTACGTGCTGGCGGGCTCAAATGAGGGTTGGTTAAGGGCCTTTGATATCGACAGCGGACATGTGCTGTGGGAGTTCGACACCACGCAGTCTTTCACCGCGGTTGATGGTCGCTTAGCACAGGGCGGTTCAATCGGTGGCGGTCAGGCACCGCTCATTGTCGGTGATCGTCTGATAGTGAATTCGGGCTACGCCTTTGCCGGCAAGATGCCCGGCAACGCGCTACTGGTCCTCAAGTTGCCAGTCAGCGACGCGCTGGTTTCGGCAGAGTCTAATGCTCAGGTCTTACTGGAGAGCGCCGCGAAATAGTCTCGGCTTGTTGCGGCCACTTTCGGGGCTAGCACGATAGAGCTGATCATAGTGGGGATCGCCATCAGTCCGTAGCTCGCGGAGATCAGATTGAACACCACATCGATGCTGACGGTTGCGCCAAAGATCACTGCCAGCACAAAAAACCAGCGAAAGTAGGGCTGCCACTGCGCGCCGACCAAAAACCCAAAGCATTTGGCGCCGTAGTACCAGCCGGTAAACATGGTGGTGGTGCTCAGTA
>JAYOUT010000164.1:0-2113 GCA_038151055.1 Luminiphilus sp. | reverse complement strand
CCTTACGCACCGCTCCCATGGCTTTCGCCCACGGGTTTGGCAGTGAGCCGTCAGCATCCTTCGTAAAAATCGCCGATGCCCTCTGCGTCACAGAACGCACCAACGTCGATCTCTCGCCCGGTCTGCATCGAGTGCTGGGCAGCGCTGGCCACAATCAGGGACCAGAGTGCCTGCTCGGGCGTGGCCGCGTCCACCGCCTGCCCCGCCAGCTGTAAATTAAAGGCGATGTGTTCAAAAAAGGTAGCGCCATAGTGGCCGCTGGCTTCAATCCAGTCAGGATAGCCAACCGACACACCCCGGTATGCGGGATGGTCCGGCACCTCTACCAGCAGCTCAGCTTTTGAGGGCGTATCGGGCTGGAAGCTGGCCTGCTCGCTGGCCACCAAACGGCCGCGCTCCCCCACCACTACCAACTCTTCATAAAGCTCCTGACAAAACATGTTGAGCGTAAAGCTGGCCCGTACGCCATTGTCGTAGTCGATGATCACCATGGCGTGGTCATCGATGTCCGATGGCTCGCCCTGCCACTCAAAATCCAGAAAGTTCACCGCCCGGCCGCCGCTGGCATAGACCCGCCGTGGTCGTGACTGGGCGACGACGTTGATGAGATCAAAGTAGTGGCAGCATTTTTCGACCAGGGTGCCGCCGCTGTTGCGGTTGAACTTATTCCACTGATCCACCTTGTCCAAAAAGGGTGGCCGATACTCAGACATGGCAACGGTTTTCACCTGCCCCAGCGCGCGCTCTGCGGCCACCGCCTGCAGCGCGTCCACGTATTGCGCCTTGAAGCGATACTGCATGCCCAGCTGGATGACAGCAGGGTAATCTCGCGCGAGGCTTACGATGTCCATGGCGTCTGCCAAGGTCGTGGCCATCGGCTTCTCGAGCAACACGGGTTTGAGGGATGCGGCAACGGCGTGCAGCACATCCCGGTGGGTGTGATTGGGGGTCGCGATCACGATCGCGTCCACCGCCTCATCCAGACAGGCCTCACTGAGGTCTCGATAGATGGTGAGGGGCGCGTCGGTGAGCAATCGCCAGTCCGTGCACGCCCATTCGAGGCTACCCCCGTCGGGATCGACAATGCCCTGCACGTCTGCCCAGCCGAGTAACTGCGACACACGCAGATGCTCCCGCCCCATCATGCCCGCCCCCACGATCAGCAGGCGGGGTTTGCGCCCACCCGACAGATATGGATTCTCAGTTGTGAGCGCGGCGGCGCGCTCTGCGGCGTTACCTTCCAACGGCGAGGGAGACCTTGTCATGGCTGAGCTCCCGAACCGGCGGCGAGTCGGCGGTGCCAACCGAGCCAAAACAGCACATTCAGCGCAAGCAGACCCAGCAAAACGGGGGCAAAGAGATTCGAGCCTTCCCCCACCAGACCTATGGGCGAGAACACGACATAGAGCGCCACCACGCAGGACAATAACGTCACCGCGCAGGGTTGCGCATAGGCCCAGGGGGTTAGGTCCACCTCTGCGGTCTGTCTGATGGCAGCCTCCTCTTTTCGCGGGCGCCAGAAACCGATCGCGAGCATCATCGCCACCTCCACCACAAACAGGATCGCGTAAAGGTGCAAAAAGTGCACCGGCAACAGGTCCTTGAGGACAAATTGGAAGGCGCCATAGGCAACAATGTGAACCACAATCGCCACCTTGGCTGCCAGTGCGGGCACCTGTCGGGTAAAGAGTCCGATGATCACAATCGCGATCATCGGGATGTTGTAGAAGCCCGTGAAAATCCGGATGACCTGCCAAAGGCCCTCGGCAGCAAACTGTAAAAGTGGCGCGACTAATAACGAGAAGCCGGTCATCACCAGCCCGACCCGCTTCGCCACTCTCACCATTTCCGTATCAGAGACCACCCTGCCAACAAGGGGCTGATAGACATCAATACAGAAAAGCGTGGACGCGCTATTGATGAGCGAGTTGAAGGAACTCAGCACCGCACCCAACAGCACGGCGAGGAAAAACCCGGTGGCATAGACCGGCAGCACGTCGCGCACCAGTTGAGGGTAGGCCAGATCAATCGATTGCAACTCGGGCCCGTAAAGGTGGTACGCGACGACGCCCGGAATCATCATCAGTAGCGGCACCAGCACCTTGAAAAAGCC
>JAYOUT010000163.1:0-2201 GCA_038151055.1 Luminiphilus sp. | reverse complement strand
AATAACATGCCCAGCATCATGCCGATGATGATGACACCCGCCGGCACATTGAAACCTGCCAAAGTTTTCATTATTGGAGCGGGTGTTGCGGGCCTTCAGGCCATCGCAACGGCCAAACGCCTTGGCGCTCGGGTCACCGCGTTTGATACCCGCCCGGTGGTGGCAGAGCAGGTTGAGTCGCTGGGTGGGAAATTCTTGGAGATCGATCTGGGTGATACCGGTCAGACGGCCGATGGCTACGCCAAAGAGCTGACCCCCGAGCAGGTCGAGATGCAGCGTCAGGCGCAAAAGGCCGTGATTGCTGATTCCGATGTGGTGATTACTACGGCGCAGGTCTTTGGCCGCAAGCCGCCGGTGTTGGTCACCGCTGACATGGTCGAGGGCATGTCCCCCGGTTCCGTCATCGTCGACATGGCCGCCGAGACCGGCGGCAACGTCGAAGGCTCGGTGCCCGATGAAGTCGTGAACGTTAACGGCGTCACGATCGTGGGTACTGCCAACCTCGCCAACTTGGCGCCGCGTGATGCGACCCAGATGTACGCGAGCAACATGTTCAACCTCGTTGAGGATACCTGGGACGAGGAGGCCAAGCAGTTTGTGCTCGACCTCGAGAACGACATCCTGCCTGGCTGTGTGATTACCCACGGCGGCGCAGTTGTTCACCCCACCATTAAAGACATTATCGAGGGAGGCAACTGATATGTCCGGCGCAGAGTATTTGCTGTTTATCTTGATGTTGTCGATTTTCCTCGGCTTCGAACTGATTAACAAGGTGCCCGCCACGCTGCACACCCCGCTGATGTCGGGTGCCAATGCGATCTCGGGCATCACCGTAGTGGGTGCAGTCGCACTGGCCGGCACAGGCAACGAGAACGTGGCCATGTGGCTGGGTGTTGGTGCCGTAACCCTTGCCAGCATAAACGTCGTGGGTGGTTACATGGTGACCGACCGCATGCTCGGCTTCTTCAAGAAGAAGGAGGACTGATCATGACGACTGAATTAATGACACAACTGGGTTACGTCCTCGCTGCAGGTCTCTTTATTTTCGGCCTGAAAATGCTGGGCTCACCGGCAACGGCTCGTCGCGGCAACATGATTTCCGCCATCGGCATGCTGGTGGCCATTGTTTCGGCGCTTCTCGATCAGGGCATTGTCGACTTCACTTATATTGCCGCTGGTATGGTGGTAGGTGGCGCCATCGGTGCCATTGCTGCGCGAGCGGTTGCTATGACGGCCATGCCCGAGATGGTGGCACTGTTCAACGGCTTCGGTGGCGCAGCCTCACTGTTGGTCGGCTGGGCGGCGCTCTCTCCGGATTCCAGTACCTTCACCCTGGTCACGATCGTACTGTCGATCTTGATCGGTGGCGTGACCCTCACGGGTTCGCTAATCGCCTACGGCAAGCTCTCCGAGACCATCGGTAGCGGTGCGATCACCTTCTCTGGCCAACAGGTCGTCAACTCCCTCGTGGTGCTGGGCATCTTTGGCGGCGCGGTGATGTTCTGCATGAACCCGACTGATCCCACCTGGCTCTACATTGTCATCGGATTGGCGTTGGTCTTCGGCATCATGGCGGTCATCCCCATTGGCGGTGCGGATATGCCGGTTGTGATTTCGCTGTTGAACTCCTACTCGGGCCTTGCGGCCTGTGCGGCGGGTTTTGCGATCGATAACAACGCGTTGATTGTGGCGGGCTCACTGGTAGGCGCGGCGGGCATCATCCTCACGCAAATTATGTGTAAGGCGATGAACCGTTCACTCTCCAACGTGCTGTTCTCTGGCTTTGCCAGCGTTTCGAACGAGGAGACGGTGGTCGAAGGCGAGATCAAGCCGATCTCCGTGGAAGATGCCTACTACGTGCTCGAAGCGGCGACCAACGTGGCCATCATCCCGGGTTACGGGATGGCGGTTGCTCAGGCCCAGCACGTGGTCAAAGAGCTCACGGAGCTTCTTGAGAACAATGGCTGTGAGGTCAACTTTGGTATCCACCCCGTAGCGGGCCGGATGCCGGGCCACATGAACGTGCTCCTTGCGGAGGCGGATGTGCCCTACGACCAGCTGCTTGAGATGGACGAGATCAACCCGCGCATGGAGACCGTCGATGTCGCGATCGTGATCGGCGCGAACGACGTGGTGAACCCTGCGGCACGCGAAGTCGAGTCTTCGCCTATCTACGGCATGCCGGTGATCAACGTGGCCGA
>JAYOUT010000162.1:0-2231 GCA_038151055.1 Luminiphilus sp. | reverse complement strand
ACCCAGTTCATCATCATCAACCCGGCTGCTTTTACCCACACCAGCGTGGCGATTCGTGATGCCCTGTCGGCAGTCGATATCCCATGCATCGAAGTTCACATTTCCAACGTATACGCACGCGAACCTTTTCGACATCACAGTTACATCTCGGACATCGCCGAGGCGGTGATCTCGGGGCTGGGCAGCTTTGGCTACGACTGTGCCTTGGCCGCAATTCTCCAGTCCTTGGATACCCACTCCACGAAGCACTAAGGAACTCACATGGATATTCGCAAAGTCAAAAAACTCATCGAACTGCTGGAAGAATCGAATATCGGCGAAATCGAGATTAAAGAAGGCGAGGAATCGGTGCGCATCAGCCGCCAAGGTAATCAGCCTGCGGCGCCTTTGGCCTATGCCGCCCCCGCGCCTGCTGCACCGGCTCCCGTAGCGGCACCGGCCGCTGCCCCTGCTGAGGCAGCGCCCGAAGCTGCGGCGCCGGCCGCCGCTCCTGTGGCGGACAACGCAGTGTTGTCACCCATGGTCGGCACGTTCTACCGCGCGCCGAGCCCCGATGCGGCTTCTTTTATTGAGGTCGGCCAGACTGTGCGTGTCGGCGACGTGCTGTGCATTGTCGAAGCCATGAAGATGATGAACCAAATAGAAGCTGATCGCGCCGGTACGGTCACCGCGATCCACGTCGAGAATGGCGAAGCTGTTGAGTTTGATCAGCCCCTGATCTCTATTTCCTGAAGCGTGGGTGAGTCACCCAAAAAGGACGTTCCCCATGCTTGAAAAAGTACTGATCGCCAACCGTGGCGAAATTGCCCTCCGTGTTTTGCGGGCCTGTAAAGAGTTGGGTATCAAGACCGTGGCAGTGCATTCCACTGCGGACCGTGACCTGAAACATGTGCGCCTCGCTGACGAGGCGGTCTGTATCGGGCCACCACCCTCGGCGCAAAGTTATCTTGATGTGCCCTCGATCATCAGCGCCGCTGAGCTGACCAATGCCGACGGCATCCATCCGGGTTATGGCTTTCTGTCAGAGAACGCAGATTTTGCTGAACAGGTGGAGAAGAGCGGGTTCAAATTTATCGGACCGACAGGCGAGACCATCCGTCTGATGGGCGACAAGGTATCGGCCAAGCAGCAAATGAAGCGTACTGGCGTGCCCACCGTACCGGGTTCAGAGGGCGCACTGCCCGATGACCCTGAAGAAATCATTCGCATCGCACGTGAGATCGGCTTCCCCGTGATCGTCAAGGCCGCAGCAGGCGGCGGTGGCCGCGGCATGCGCGTCGTCCATAATGAGGAGGTCTTACTGTCCTCGATTCAGGTAACCCAGTCCGAAGCGGCAGCGGCCTTTGGCTCGCCGGTGGTGTACATGGAGAAGTTCCTCCAGCGTCCACGGCACGTGGAGATTCAAGTGCTCGCGGACGGCCAGGGGAATGCGATTCACTTGGGTGATCGTGACTGCTCCCTTCAGCGGCGTCATCAAAAGGTCATCGAAGAAGCCCCGGCGCCAGGTATTGATGATGCGCTCAGGAATGAAATTGGTGAGGCGTGTGTGCGCGCCTGCCTCGATATGAATTATCGGGGTGCCGGCACCTTCGAATTTCTGTTCGAGGACAATGGGTTTTACTTTATCGAGATGAATACCCGTGTTCAGGTAGAGCACCCGGTGACCGAGATGATCAGCGGTGTGGATATTGTTCGCGAGCAACTTCTGATTGCTGGCGGTGCCCCCCTGTCGATCAAGCAGGAAGACGTCCAGTTGAAGGGCCACTCGATCGAGTGCCGGATCAACGCTGAGGACCCACGCACATTTATGCCGTCACCGGGCACGATCAAAACTTTCCATGCGCCAGGTGGCCATGGAGTTCGCGTCGACTCGCACATTTACAGCGGCTACACCGTGCCCCCTCACTACGACAGCCTGATTGGCAAACTGATTACGTTTGCCGACACGCGGGAAGCGGCTCTCGTCAAGATGCGTCAGGCGTTGGACGAGTTGGTTGTGGACGGCATTCGCACGAATGCTGCGCTCCATCGTGAGTTGGTGACGGACAGCTCTTTTATGGCCGGTGGCGTCAGTATTCACTACCTCGAGAGTAAGCTGGAACACGAGCATTGAGCTCTAAAGCCGATTGGCAGGAGCTTCATTGCACAGCCCGTAAGGATCAAATCGACGCGCTGGAGGAGTGGTTTTTTGCCGCCGGCGCGCTTTCTGTCACTCTCGAAGACCAAGCAGA
>JAYOUT010000161.1:0-2247 GCA_038151055.1 Luminiphilus sp. | reverse complement strand
GCTCCGGGACCGAGACTTGGGCGCGTGACCAACCGTATCGGTCAACGGCCTGTTTTGCGGCCTCAATGAGTAGGTCGTTGTTGCGGGTCCACAGGTAAGACTGCTCCGCATATCCGGTAGGCTCCACTCTGCCGTCGACCTCTCGGTAATCCATCTCTCCGAGGTGCTCGGTCTGAATCATCGCCACGATTTGGTCCTTCGCTTCGGGGTGGCGCTTGAACCAATCGACCTCGCTGAACGCGGGCTCCAAACCCGGCATGTAGTGCCGGCAGTCCAAAAATATCTTGAGCGTTCTCGGACGATCCGCCTGCGGAATATTCGAAAAATACTTCACGATGGCAAGGAGTCCCAGCGCGCCATTGTCTTGAGTGATTGAGGGTCCGTCGGTGTGGTTGACCAGCACGATCTGCTCGTCGTCGGGGGTGCCGTAATCTGCTCCGGGTAGGTAGGCAATATATTGGTATGCCGTGGCGGTTTCTGTGCTCGCCTCAAGTCTGAGGGTTGCCTGTTTGCCCGCTTTGGCATCTGCAATGACGGCGGCGCCGTCCTCTCTTGAGAGAATGAGTGTGGGTGCGTCGTAATGCTTGGGCACCGTAAAGGTATAGAGCCCCTGTGTGCGCTCAAACGCCATGTCGTAGACGATGACAGCACCGGCTGCTTCGCCCTCGGCCGCAATCTTGTCGAGGCCCTGTGCCAGTTGCCACCAGATATCAAAGGTAAAGCTCTCGGCTGGATCGACAAACTCGAATGGCGCCGGCAGCGTGTCGGCATTAGTCGCGTACTCGTAGTCGTTGAAGGCGTAGTTGATCAGATAGTCTTCGCTGAAGGGCGGCGACGGGTGAGGCCGGGTAGGGATCACGACGATTTTCCCCTCAATGCTCTCGGGCGGGTTGTCGTGGTCGTAATAGACCAGGTCGGCAGTAATGCCTTCAGCTGGCGTCGAGCCAGAGTAAGCGCCATAGCTTGCCACTCTCACCGGTGCACCATTGGACACCAAAGACCATTGGCTGTCGTCTTCTGAGGTATACCAGCGCTCAAACTGCCAGCTGTTTTTGACACCATCCACGGCGCCATATTCAGCAAGCTGTTGTTCCAGAAAGCGCATGTAGTTCAGCCATTCCTGACTACCGGTTAGCGTCGGCAGATTGTCGTTTTTTACCGAGGCCCAGCGATACGCTTCTTCGGGCGTGATGACCCACTCCGAGCGTAGCTCGATCAGGTTCGGATGAATCGTGTTGCTACCCGAATCGGATGCATTGCAGCCGGCCAACATCGAGCCGGTGAGGGCAATCAGTACACCGGACGCGCAGGTGTAAAGCGTGCGGAGGTGGGGGAGAGAGCGGCGCATGACGACCTCGTAAATGGTGATGGGTTAATCAATAACGAGTTGATCGAGTCGTGTTCTCGATAGAAAGGCGCCCTGGTTGATTACGCCCTCAATGCTGCGTGTGTGGGTGATGTCATCGAGAGGGTTGGCTGACAGCAAAACGGCATTGGCCACAAAGCCGGGCTTAATCTGCCCCATGTCGCTCTCAAGGCCGAAAAATGCCGCGGGTCTGACGGTCGCTGAGTACAGTGCCTCAAGGGGCGTCATGCCGACTTGCACGTACTGCTCGAGCTCAGTGTGCAAACTGTAACCGGGTATGCTCCAGCCGATCGGGGTATCGGTGCCCGCGGCAATCGGCACACCGGCGGCGTGCAATTCGCCCGTGCGGCGCAGAGACCACTCTGCGAACCGGGTATCGACGGGTTCGGTCGAGGCTACAAGCGCCGCTCTGGCCTCACGCCATTCCTGGCTCACGCTATCTGGGATTAGATCCATCGCCTGATCAAAGTCTGCCCGCTCAAAAGGCACAATCAGGTCCATCGAGTTCATGCGCAGGGTCGGTACGGTGATGGTGGCCTTGAGGGCTTCAGTCGTCTCAGCGCACACCGCGGGATCTTCACTCGTGATGGCAGGGAGCCGCTGCAGGGTGTGCAGCCGGGAACGCAACACGTTACCCGGCTCATTAGCTCGGTTCGCCAGCTCCTGCTGGCGGGCGGCCAACCAAGTCTCAGGGTCGCTGACACAATCCATCTCGTAGTTGCGAAGGTGCTCCAGCGACTGCACATTGGGCGCGACATCTCTGGCCCTCATAGAGAGGGGCACGTGGCCGTCGATTGGCAGGTTTCGGGCGCGCGCCTCGTCCACAATGGCGGCGAAGACCTCGGGGCTGACCATCTCGTAAATTTTTAGAAAGCTCGCCC
>JAYOUT010000160.1:0-2307 GCA_038151055.1 Luminiphilus sp. | reverse complement strand
GTGCCGGCGATCGCAAGACCTGGCTCGAGGCCAAAGGAGATCTCGCCGACCTCGCGAGCTGATGCTTTAGCCAGTGAATGCGAAGCGCCTAATCGGGCGGTGATGACGGGTCCGGATGACATTGCAGACTGAGCGTCCGGGAGCTCACACTCCAAACCGTAGACCTCGGACCCAAGAACCAAAACCTGAGATCGCACACCGGTGGCTCGACCGAGCCCGAATGAAAACGATGCCATCTGATTCATTCGCTATTCGCCTCAGCTTTTCACTACAGTGTGGTGACAAGTAGGAGGCGCTTTGGACCCCGGAGCTTTCGTTTTGGAGCGGTGCGACGGAGTCGAGTCCAGAGCGTGAAAGACCTCGTATAGTGAGCAATCTAAGCCGAGCGCTGCGTCGGCACGCACAGGAGCACACATCATGAAAACGCGTTTCGCACTGGCTTACGCCGCGGGATTATTGCTGTCGCCGGGTGCGCTTGCAGATTGGCAGGTGGGGTCTGGCTCGCAGGTGCAGTTTGTATCGATCAAGAACAATACGATTGGCGAAGTCAGCCACTTTGAGACCCTTGCCGGCGTGGTGACCGATGCAGGAGAGGTCGAGGTGCGGGTCGCACTGGACTCGGTAGAGACCAATATCGGTATTCGCAACGAGCGCATGAAGAAGATGTTGTTTGAGGTGGGGCTCTATCCCGAGGCTGTGATTACCGCTCAACTCGATGCTGGCTCTATGGCGGCACTGTCTGGCGGCGGCTTGACCACTGTGGCACTACAAATCGATCTTCATGGCCAGACCGTGACCAAAGAAGCACAGCTTAACGTTGCGGTGACGGATCAAGGTGTGAGTGCGACGACCGCTCAGCCTATTTTGCTGACTGCGGCGGAGTTCGGATTGGAAGGCGGCGTGGCCGCGCTTCAGGAGATCGCGGGCCTTAACGCCATCAGCCGTGTCATCCCCGTCACGGTGTCACTGCAATTGCTCTCTGCAGACTGACGCCGACCTATTGCAGCCCTGCCGCCCGAGCAAGATTACGTAGCTCAGTTTGATAGCGTTGAGCTGCCGACATGTCGCCGGTTAGCTGGCTGTATTGCATGAGCGCCGCGAGCACATTCGGTTGACCCGGCGCGGCACGGTTTGCCGCTTTCAGCGTTGCCATTGCTTCTGCAGGACGGCCTTGGTCGTGTTGGGCCACGGCATAAACGTAGTGGTAGTAGCTCGGTGTCTCTTCCAGTGAGGCGGCTTTTTCCAAAGCTGCCAGCGCAGCTTCGCCGTTACCTTCCCGTACCTCCAGTAGCGCTAGGCTGAACCACAAAGATGCGTCCTCTTGATTCAGTTTGATCCCACTCTCCAATGTCGTGCGCGCGGCTTCCTCTTTACCTTGAGCACGATAGAGGTCAGCAAGATTGACCCGGCTGGCACTTGCCTGAGGGTTTTTGTTTAGCGCTGACACCAGCAGCGCTTCTGCCGCCTCGACATCTCCACGTGCCTGCTGGAAGCCACTCAACTGGGTGAGCACTGACGGCATGTCGAGATGCTGCGACTGAACGCGAACGTATTCGTCGAAGAGGGCGTCCAGTGGGCCCGCTACCTGCGGCTGCCCCTCAGCGGAACGTTGTTGTGAGGAGGGGTCTGACGCCGAGGTCTCGGGCGCGCCGGCCGTTGGCGGCACCAGCCCCGCTAAGTGTTCCGCTACCACCATTCTCACTGCCAGTACCGGGTCTTTGCTCAGCGGCATGAGCCGCTCAAGCTGCTGTTCTGGCGGCAGTTGTCCTGCCGCCTCTGCTGCCGCCAAGCGAATCAGGGGGTCGTTACTCTCCAACCACACCGGAAGGGAGGGAGCGAGTCTCTCGGGAAGCAGACGACCCAGCTGGGTGATCGCTGAGGCGCGCAGCATCGCGGTGTTCTTTGCGTCGTTAGCTGCCTCCAGCAGTACCGGCGCGGCGCGCACATCGCCACGCTCAGCGGCCTGAAAGGCGCGCGCGGGGTGGTTCCTGCGGTCTGCAAAGCGCACACCCCAATCCACCAAGGCCGAGTAGGCCCAGTCTGCACTCTGATCGGTATGGCATTGGTTGCAGGCATTGGGCGCCCCCGTGCTCATGGACAGATCCGGCCGCGGGATGCGCATGCTGTGATCCCGGCGCGAATCGACCCCCATGTAAAGCTGGCTTGGCATGTGGCAGTCCACGCAGGCGCTCCCGGCCGACGCAAGCGGGTGCCGGTGGTGTTTGGGGTTGTCGTAGGTGCTGGCCAGATGGCACTGGGCACAGACGCCGTTGCCTTCGACCACCAACTGGTTGCTGTGTGGGTTAT
>JAYOUT010000159.1:0-2380 GCA_038151055.1 Luminiphilus sp. | reverse complement strand
CCTGCAGGGTCCGAACCCGGCATGCCTGCGCCCGAGGGGCTGGGACTGCCGCCGCTACCCGATGAACTCGAGCCCGCGCTGCCACCGCTGCTGCTTGAGGAACTTGAGCCTGTACTTCCTGAGGAGCTGGAGCTGCTGGATCCAGAGCTACCGCTACTGGAACTGGGTGAGCTAGGGCCACTGGCACCACCCGACGGTGAAGATGATCCCGAGCTGGAGGAAGGGGTCGACGGTGAGGGTACAGAAGGCGTGGTAGGCGTGCTGGCTGACGGACAGCCCATCAGCAGCAACAAGACACTCACCATCGCCCCTGCGGCGAGCGGGCGAAGCAGGCTGGACGCGCCATAGCGCTTATTGCGTTGTGAGTTCATTACGGTTGCAGCGACAGCGCCTGTGTACCCGTTTGATCCAAATCAAATGACCACACAATCATACCAGTCTCGACCGCCACGCCATCCTCATAGCGAGGCCTGAATCGCAGGCGCCGCATCTTACGGAGCAGGCGATCAACGGCCGGGCTGTCGTTGACGGTGGGCGTGTCGTCAGCGTTTTCATCCTCAGAGTCAGTGTCTTCTGCTTCTGTGACCGTGTTGACGTTCAGGCGTTCCAACTCTGTGATTTTTCCTACCTCATTGAGCTGAAACTGCACGACCAGTGGCCCAGTGGCGTCTCTGCGAAAGGGCGGCAGTGGCCGTAGTGCGTCGATATCGGGCAGAGGCGTCACCGTCTCAAAGAGGGCGGCGCGCATGACCGGATCATCCACCGCTGGCGGCGCCTCGGGTGGCAATAAAGGCGACCCGGTTTCATCAGCAGTGTCTGAGGTTGCGGCTTTGTCTGTGCTGCTGGCCAGTGCGCCTTGCTCATCCGGGAGCGTGCCGATGGCATTTTCCGAGTTGGGGTCGGCGAGGGTTTCTGAGTTGTCCTCCGCCGTGGATGCTGCAAGCGCAGTGGCACTATCGCTCACCTCTACCGCATCCGGTTCATCGCCGGTGCCCTCTGGGGAACTCTCACCGAAGTTGCCGTCGGCCACGCTTTTATCGCCCGGCGCGTTCTCGCTGCTGGGGGGCGCCGTCTCGTCGGCAGTGAGCGCGTCAGGAGTCTCCGATGGCGGCGGTGGTGTAATACGGTTCCAGGCCTGCTCGTAGTAGCTCTTCGAATCTGCCCGACGCCCCATCCAGCTCGCCCAGTCCCCGAGCCGCACCAGATCACGCGCTTGCTCGCCTGCGGGCACGCCGTTAAAGACCTTCAAGCCATGAATAGCCATCAGTACCGCCTCGCCGCGGCGATAGGCGCCGCCCATTGCCGAGGTTTGACGATAACTGCTCCCGTCGAAGGCGCTGCCTGTCTGGCTGGCGCGCTGGTACTCGGCAAATCGATACTGCAGGCGGAGCATGCCTTCCAGCGGTTTCAGTAACTCCATCGACTCGTTGCCGAACAGCTGAGAGCTCTGGTTATAAGCCAACCGGTAGTACTCCCAGCTTCTTGCCAGATGCTCGGGGTGCGCCTCTTGCTCACCCAATCTCAGTTCCCAGGCTTGCTCGGCCCAGGCGCCTTGGTCGAGCAAAGCCGCGATGGAGGCGGGGGTGCCCTCCAGAGCCTCGGATTCAACGCGAGCGAGGTAGCGCTGCCGCTCGTCAACCTCATCAAAGCGCTGCAGGGCAATCAGGCTCCGGATCTCTCCTTTCAATAGCGGGATCTGATCAGGTGCGTAGAGGCCCGATTGAACACGGCTGACATGCACGCCGCGCTTCAGCACCGTGGCCGCTTCGGCGTGACGCTCAAGCGCTTGCAGGTTGAGCCCCAGCCCCAGTAGCTGCTCGGTCAGTCCCGGAGCGAAGGCGCCCGCGCTCGCTTCCATAGACTCAATGTAGTTGCGATAAACACCCAGTGCGCTGGGTTCCGGCGGTGGTGGTGGAGCGCGTTCGGGCTCCAATGGCGCCGCCATATCGATTACGATGGGCGCCGCTTCGGTCTCGGCGGAGGCGTCGCTCGGGTTCTGTGCCGCGGAAATAAGCGGGGCCGCCCCAATGAAAATCAGGGTCAGTAGCGGCAATCCATGCCTGGCTGACAGTCGGCGCGTATGGGCCAAGATCCCTCTCCGGCGCAAAATACGGCCAGTCAGTATAGATCGATGTGACCGAAAAAAGCAGTTGAGCGAGGACACCCCGCACAAAGTGCCTGAACGGATACCGGACAAAGACCGCCAACGCGGGAAAAGGAGCAGTATGAGTCAGTTTTTATCGCACACCGCGGTGTCACCCCAGGGAGATTCGCGGTGGCAGGCCGAGGTCCATCGGGGCTGGCGTATCGGCTCGGTGGCTAACGGCGGCTATGTGCTGGCGCTGGTGGGCCGCACCTTGTCTGAAGCGCTGAATCAGCC
>JAYOUT010000158.1:0-2390 GCA_038151055.1 Luminiphilus sp. | reverse complement strand
TGGTCGCGCCCACCGTGAGCGAGTTCAGGTAGTCATCAAGGAAGATAAAGAGCCCCAGCACCCAAGTTGCAAACAGGCTCTGGCCTTTCGAGCGCAGACGTGTGAGTAACAAGTTGCCGAACGCCATCGATCCGCCACTGCGAACAAGCAGGGCAATGAACACGCCATAGAGGGCGCAAACCAGGATAATCCAGGCAATGTCCTCATCACGCAGCACATCGAGTGACACCTCCGCGAGCGTGTCTACAAATCCGGTACCATCCATCAAGAGGAACGCGAAAATGGCGCCCGCGATAACTGATTCCAAGGTGCGCTGAGTGATGACAGCTAGGATGAGAACCAAGGCCGTTGGCAGCAGACTGACAATTCCGTATTCCATAGCCCCCAGAGCCTCTCAAAACACCATCGCTTTGACTTGAGTGTACAGGGCAACACGGTGAAACTTCACCTCGACTTGATGTTTTGATCTTGAACCGCCATCCTCGCGCGTCGTTTTATGCGCGCTCAGGGGTAAATTGCTCTGAATTCTCCAAAAAACAGCGATACACGTCTCGCCGTCATCGGCGGAGGCTCATGGGGCACGACACTGGCGTCGCTGGTCTGTCGTAATGCTCACGTCATGCTATGGGCGCGCGATTCGGACGTCGTGGATGAGATTAATGGCTCGAATACCCACCGCCGCTACCTCGAAGGTCTCAATCTCAATCCCCTATTATCCGCAACCACGAGTCTCGAAGAGGCCGTGACCGACGCCCACGCTATTTTCATGGCCATTCCCTCGCACAACTTTCGAAGTGTGTTTGAGCAGGTGGCACCTTTGGTTCCTGGCGGCGCCCCCATCATCAGTATGACCAAGGGACTCGAAGCCACGACGCAGAAGCGGATGACCGAGGTGATTCACGAGTACTGTCCAGATCATCCAGTGGGTGTGCTGACCGGGCCGAATCTGGCGAGGGAAATCCTCGAAGGAAAAGCCGCAGCAAGCGTGCTTGCGCTCGATGACGCCTCGGCCGACTGGTTGCAGCCCATTCTCAATGTCGGCTTGTTTCGGGTCTATCGAAACGATGATGTGGTTGGCTGCGAGCTTGGTGGTGTCCTGAAAAACATCATTGCTCTCGCCGTCGGTCTGGGAGACGGCCTCGGGGCTGGTGACAACACGCGAGCCGCGCTGATTACGCGAGGCCTCGCCGAGGTCACACGATTGGGCACTGCCTTAGGTGGTCGCGCAGAGACCTTTGCGGGTCTGGCGGGTATGGGCGATATGATCGCCACCTGCACTAGCCCTCAAAGCCGAAATCGCCACGTAGGGCTTCGACTGGCGGAAGGAAAGTCAGTACAAGAGATCACCGACGCCATGAACATGGTGGCCGAGGGTGTTAAAAGTGCGCCCACCGTCGTGTCACTAGCAAACCGCCACGACATTGAGGTGCCGATTTGTAGTGAGATGCAACGTATTCTCGAAGGCAAGGCCGATGCAACCCGGGTTTACCGGGGACTCATTCGCGTTGTCGCGGGGGCCGAATCGGAGCCCGGTTGACGCCTTGCCGAACGGGCCGCATCTTGAGTACTCGATAACAAGGGAGCCCCCGACAATGCGCCGGATCCATTCTGTTGTATCCACCCTACTGCTCTGCCTCGTGGTGGGATGCAGCACAAGCCCCACAGGTAGAAGCCAATTTCTGATTGTTTCTCCAGAGTCAGCCATACAGCAATCGCGCGGCGCCTATCGGCAAGCAGTCGAGGCACTCCGTGAAGAGGATGAGATATCCCAAGACCGATTACTGGAGTCGCGCGTCCGCCGCGTTACAGGGCGAGTGGTAACCGCTGCCGTTGAGAACTTCCCAAAGTCTGCCAACTGGGACTGGAGTGTGGTGATTGTCGACGATGCAGACACGGTGAATGCCTGGTGTATGGCCGGCGGCAAAATGGCTGTGTACACGGGCCTGTTTGAACAGCTTGAGCTCACCGATGCTGAGTTCGCTCAGATTATGGGACACGAGATTTCTCATGCGCTCGCTGACCATACGGCCGAGCGGATGTCGCGCGCCATGGCGATACAGCTGGGCCTGGTGGCGGTCAGTGCAGCGACTGATGGCAGCCGGGCTGCAGGGCAAAACGCAGAGCTCTTAGCCCAGGTCGCCCTCGAATTACCCAACAGCCGGGTAGCAGAACGAGAGGCCGACACGCTTGGCATGCGACTAGCAACCCTCGCCGGATATGACCCGGAGGCCGCTGTGACGCTTTGGCAAAAGATGTCAGGTCTGGGAGACGATCGACCACCTGAATTTCTGAGTACGCACCCTGCGCCTAACGACAGACAAGCACGACTCAATCAAATGATCCCGGCCATGCGCGACTTGAATCCGACGGGCAAGAAACTGCCCGCCACT
>JAYOUT010000157.1:0-2428 GCA_038151055.1 Luminiphilus sp. | reverse complement strand
ATCTGCCGTTGCGGTTGCTACCCGCGCATCAAGCGCGCGATCCAGTCAGTGAGCGAGAATGCGCTCGCCTACGATGCCATGGCGCAGACGGGGGGCAGAGCATGAACACGGTCAATGTCTCGCGTCGTCGCTTCCTGCAAACCAGTGCGGTCACAGGTGGTGGTCTGGTGGTCGGTTTTGCTATCACAGGTTGCTCCAGCGCGCCTGCGCCCCTGCCAGTGGCCAGCACCGAAGGCGCGTGGACGCCAAACGCGTTCCTGCAGGTGCTGCCTGACAACACCATTCGTTTTTACACCGCGCGCTCCGAGATGGGGCAGGGTGTCACCACCGGTTTGGCAACGCTGGTGGGTGAAGAGCTCGATGTGAACCCGCTCGATATGGAAATCCGCCTTGCCGGGGCCCACGAGGATTACGTGAACCCCGACTTCGGCATGCAGGGGACGGGTGGCAGCTCGTCAATCCATGCACACTATTTGCAACTGCGACAGGTCGGCGCCAATACGCGGGCGCTGATTCTCGAGGCCGCAGCCAAAGACCTCGGCGTGGCGACCTCGTCACTTATGACCGATAACGGTTATGTGGTGGCAGGTGAGACGCGCTATCCCTATGCAGATTTTATTGCGACGGCGCAATCACTCACGATTGAGGCCGACGCACCGCTAAAGCCCGCCTCGCAGTTTCAATACATCGGTCAGGAAACCCGCCGGGTTGATGCGATTGCCAAATCAACCGGCACCGCTCAGTTTGGCATCGACGTTGACGTGCCCGGTATGCATTACGCAGTCGTTGTACGTGCACCGGTAGCGCGAGCCAGGGCGGTATCAGTGAATGCCGCGAGTGCCAAAAGTATGCCCGGCGTCACCGATATTTTTGAGGTCGGTACCGGCGTGGCGGTGGTCGCCGAGAGCTTTTGGCAGGCCAAGCAGGCCGCAGCCAAAGTGGATGTGCAGTGGGAGTCTCTGCCACTGGAGGCCGTCGATACCGCTACCTTGCGACGCGATTACGCGGCAGCGCTCGATGCGGGCGACGGCGTGGAAGGTCCAAACGAGGGCGACATCGAGCTGGCGCTGCAGTCAGCCTCAACGACCCACGAAGCCGAGTATTGGGCGCCGCTGTTGTCACATTCCCCCATGGAACCCGTGAATGCGGTGGTCAGTATTCAGGGCGATGAGGCAGACGTCTGGACGGGTATCCAGTTCCCGTCGGCCGTACCCGGGCTGGTCTCACGCGTGGCAGATATCCCTGCTGAGAACGTGCGCTTTCATCAGACTTACCTCGGTGGCGGATTCGGCCGGCGCGGCACTCCCTCGCACATTATCGAAGCGACCGAGATCGCCAAGACAACCGGCAAGCCGATCCAGTTGGTCTGGACGCGTGAGGATGACATCCAGCAAGGACCCTTCCGGCCTGCCTCACTCATGCGCATCAAGGCGGGCGTTGATGCCGATGGCAACTTGACGGCATGGGATGCATCGCGAGCAGGCGGTGATATCTCGCCCGACACCTTCCGGGGTCTATTGCCAGCGCTATACCCCTGGATGGGCGATGGCATGGTCGAAGGCGTGGCTAACTTGAGCGAGTGGTACTTCGAGAAGTTCGCTACCGATGAGTCGAGTACCGAGGGCCTGTTCGAGGATTACGATCACCCCAACACTCGCGTTACCCACATGACGGTGGACCATGAACTGCCGATGACATTCTGGCGCGCGGTGGGCCATTCCTACACGGCGTTCGCCAAGGAGTCGATGATCGACGAGCTGGCTCAAGCCGCGGGCATGGATGAGGTGGCGTTTCGATTGCAGAACACGCAAAACTCGCCGCGGCTTAACAATGTTATCCGCGTAGCGGGCGAGCACATGGCCAAAATGAATCCGCCCGCGGGGCATCACCTCGGTTTTGCGGCGCACCATTCGTTCCGCACGGACGTGGCCGAAATCGCTGAAGTCTCCGTTGAGGATGGCAAGATCCGCGTGCACAAGGTCACCTGCGTGCTCGACTGTGGTCAGGCGGTGAACCCCGACATCGTGCGAGCGCAAATGGAAGGCGGCGTGATTTACGGCCTGACGGCTGCGTTGTATGGCGGACTGAGCCTCGAGGGCGGTGCGATCAAGGAGAGTAACTTCCACGACTATCCGATGCTGCGCATGGATGCATCTCCCGAGATCGAGGTCATCATCATCGACAGTGGCACCAAGCCCACCGGTGTTGGCGAGCCGGGTTTGCCGCCCATCGCGCCGGCGGTAGCCAATGCGGTGTTTAAGGCAACGGGCCAGCGCCTGCGCTCACTGCCGCTGCAGTTAGCCTGAGTGACAAGCACGACATGGGGTGGCGCGGCCACCCCTGACCAGCTCATTACCTAAGAGGCAGCGCGAGGCAAATTGCTTCGATGAAACCCAGCGCACTTTAGTGCCTTGGTCTCCGCGCGAGA
>JAYOUT010000156.1:0-2492 GCA_038151055.1 Luminiphilus sp. | reverse complement strand
CAATAGCGGCGCGCTGGAGCAGCTCATTGGCCTGCCCGACTGCCGGCCACTGGAGAACGGGATTGCCGACACCGTCGCGGGCTTTCAGTCCGCCAAAGCGCGAGGCGTAGACTTGGCGGGGATGTATCAACACACCTTGGGGAAAACGCCATGAAGGTGGTGCGATGGGGTGACGCCGGTGCCGAACAAGCAGGCTTGCTCGATGACTCGGGGACGCTACGGGATCTCAGCGGCACGGTCGCGGACTGGTCTTGGCAGACGCTGACACCCGAGACCCTGGCGCAGGTCGCAGCATTGGACCCGTACACCCTGCCCGCCTTGCCCGCCGGCACCCGTCTTGGCGCACCCGTATTTCGACCCGGCAAAATCGTCGGTTGCGCGCTCACCTATGGCAAGCACGCCGCCGAAGCGGGACTCGAGCCCCCTGAAGAACCCATGTTCATGCTGACCGCGGCCAGCGCCATCAACGGGCCCAACGACCCGGTAATGATGCCTCAGGGTGGCACGCAACTGGATTGGGAAGCGGAGCTCGCCGTGGTGTTCTGCAAGGCAGGCGCGAATATTGCGGTTGAAGATGCCATGAGTCACGTCGCGGGCTTCTGTGTGGGCAACGACGTGTCTGAGCGGGTCTTTCAACTCGAGCGCGGCTCGCAATGGACCAAAGGCAAAAGCGCCGACACCCTGAAACCGCTCGGCCCCTGGCTCGTGACTACCGATGAAGTCGGCGACCCCAACCAGCTCGATATCTCGCTGCACGTGAACGGCGAGGTCAGGCAGCAAAGCAATACGTCGGACATGATGTACAGCATCGCCGAGCTGGTCTCGATCATCTCGCGCTACACCAGCTGGCAACCCGGCGATGTCATGATGACCGGTACCCCACCCGGTGTGGGCTATGGCATGAAGCCGCCCCAGTACCTCAATGTGGGTGACGTGATGGAAGTCCGTATCGACAAGCTCGGTGCACAGCGCAGTCCCGTCGTGGCGTATAGCCCGCGGTATACGTGAGGCCAGCATGAGCACACCCCGTATCGTGATCGTGACCGGCGGCGCCCAGAATATCGGCGCGGCCATCGTCGCGCGCTTTCAAGCGGCGGGTGACACCGTGATCTGCGCCGATTTAAATGAACCCGAGGCTGAGGGCGTCACCTTTATTGAGACTGACGTCGCCCGGGAGGCGAGCGTCAGAGATCTCATGACGCGGGTCGAGTTCGACTTCGGACACCTCAACGTCCTGGTGAATAACGCCGGCATCTGCATTGAAGAACCCATCGCGGAGACCCGGGAGGAGGACTGGGACCGTGTGATGGCGGTGAACGTGAAAAGCACGTTTCTCACCACCAAGCATGCCCTGCCCCTGATGCGCGCAGAGGGCGCGTTGCATCCGGCCATCGTCAATATCAGCTCTATCGAGGGCCTTGGCGCCAACCCATTGCACAGCGTGTACGCCGCATCCAAAGCCGCCGTGGCGGCTTTCAGCCATAACACCGCGCTCGAGTACGGCCCCTATGGCATCCGCTGTAACGCGGTGGCACCGGGTTGGATCAACACGCCATTTAACGAGCAGTTACTGGCCCAGTACCCCGATCGCGCCGCGGTCGACGCTGCGATCGAGGCCTTACACCCGGTGGGTCGCCTCGGCAGCCCGGAAGATGTCGCCAACACCGTGTTCTGGCTGGCGAGTCACGATGCCGCCTTTGTCACCGGGCAAGAGGTGGTGGTGGACGGCGGCCGCCTCGCCAAACTACCCCTACCGGCACTCTGAATCATGAGCCCTCCGAACGCATCGAGTGGACAACCCCGGGACTTTAACGGTCGCGTGGTGCTCATCACCGGCGCCGGGAGTGGCGTGGGACTTGAGTGCGCGCGGGTCTTTGCTGCCCAGGGTGCCAAACTCCTGTTGGTGGGTCGGTCGGCCGAAAAACTCGAGGCCGCTGTGGCGGAGCTCTCAGAGACACGAGCACAGACCGCCATCTGCACGGGTGATGTCGCTGACTCCACCTTCGCCACCACAGCAATGGAAGCCGCGCAGGAGGCTTTTGCCGCGCCCGTAGAGGTACTCATCAATAACGCAGGCGTGATCGTGCGCCGCGATGCGGTCGACACCTCAGATGACGAGTGGCGTGCCGTGATGCAAACCAATGTCGATGGCGTGTTTTACCTGAGCCGCGCCTTCGCACAACAGCTCGTCTACGACGGCGCCATCGTCAACGTGTCATCCACCTGTGGCGTGGTGGGCGCGGCGGGTTTGGCCGCCTACTGCACCAGCAAAGGTGCCCTGAATCAGCTCACCCGCACCATGGCGCTCGAGCTCGCCGACAAGCAAATCAACGTGAATGCGGTGGCGCCCGGAGCGATCAACTCCCCCATGCTGTTCTCTGAACATGCGACACAAGCCGCTGCGGATTCGGTGGTGGAGCGCAATCAGAGTAGCATCCCGATTGGCGATGTCGCCCAACCCGAAGAAGTGGCCCGTGCGGTCCTGTTTTTGG
>JAYOUT010000155.1:0-2498 GCA_038151055.1 Luminiphilus sp. | reverse complement strand
AGCGCCTCAATCTCACCCTTCATGTCGAAGAAGTCGACCGATTCAGCGCTCGACGACCAACCTTCGGGCATCCGGCGACCGCACATTAGCAGAGCGAGCATGGGTGTTTGCGCCAGCTGCTGGCCCGGCATAAAACGCAATCCCGTCTCGAACAGCCGTACTCGATTTTGCTGGCGATTGAGATTGTGAGCAGCAGCACCCAGCAATCCTGGAATCAATGAAGTGCGCATGACGGCGAGGTCACTGGAGATCGGATTTTTCAGTGCGACCGGCTCGATCTCCGGGTCGATGAGCTGCTGAAGCTCTGGGCTGACAAAGCTAAAGGTGATGGCCTCGTTGAATCCCCGGGCGACCAGACGCTGTTTGATCACTGACTGCGGTGTAGCAGACTCTGCTAGAGAGCCCACTGAGGCCGCGCCACGCACGGGTTCAACGGGAATGTTGTCGTAACCGTGGATACGCGCAATCTCTTCGAGTAAGTCAGCTTCGCGGCCCATATCAAAGCGCCAGCTGGGTGCGGTGCAAAGCCACTTACCGCTGTCTGCATCGGCCTCTACGGCAAAACCCAAGCCTTCGAAGATGCGCGTGACCTGATCGGCAGCGAGATCGATGCCTAACATCCGTTGTATTGAGGCGGCCTTCAGGGTGACGGGCTCACGCTGGGGCAAATCCGCCGCAGACGTGACATCGACAACGGGCCCGGCCTCGCCGCCAACACACTCAAGGAATAGTTGTGTCGCGCGCTCGACGGCCTGATAGGCCAACTCAGGGTCTACGCCCCGCTCGTAACGATGAGATGCATCGGTGTGCAAGCCATAGTGACGCGCCCGACCGGCCATCAGTTCAGGGGCAAAAAACGCGGCCTCGAGAAAGAGGTGACGGGTTTCTGTATTGATACCGCTGCCCTCTCCGCCCATGATCCCCGCCATGGCCAGCGCTTTCTGGTGATCGGCAATCACCAAAGTATCGGGTGTCAGCACACGCTCCTCACCATCGAGCAACGTAATGCGCTCATCGGGCTGGGCCTTGCGCACCCTGATGCCGCCTTCCAGCGGGTCGAGATCAAAAGCATGCAAAGGCTGTCCGATCTCGAGCATCACGTAATTGGTGATGTCGACTACCGCATCAATCGACCGGATACCGGCACGGCGCAATCGCTCGACCATGTAAAGTGGTGTCGGTCTGGAGACATCAACATCGCGAATGACGCGCCCCAGATAACGCGGGCAATCAGCCGGCGCAGTGACCTCGATGGGCAGCGTTTGATCAGTCGTCGCCGCCACCGCCTCTATCTTAGGCGCGCTCATTTCAGCGCCCGTCGCCACCGCAAGATCGCGGGCGACGCCTGCGATGCTGAGACAGTCCGCACGATTCGGCGTTAAGCCGATTTCTATGAGTCGATCATTCAGATCAAGATAGTCTTCAATCGGCGCCCCGACCGGCGCATCCGACGCCAGCGCAAGAAGCCCGTCGTGGTCTTCTGAAAGGTTTAATTCAGCACCAGAGCACAGCATGCCCTGCGACTCGACGCCGCGTAGCTTGGCCTTTTTGATTTTGATACCGCCGGGCAGCTTGGCGCCGGGTTGCGCTAATGGCGCCTTGAGCCCGGCCGCGGCATTCGGTGCGCCGCATACAATCTGGACCGTCTCACTGCCGGTGTTGACGCTACACACGCGCAGCTTGTCGGCATCGGGGTGCTGCTCAGCCGAGACGATCTCCGCTACGACGACGCCACTGAGACCCTCCGCCAGCGGTGTCACCGCATCCACTTCCAGACCCGCCATAGTGAGCGTGTGTGCCAGCGCCTCAGCGTCGAGGTCGGGGTTCACCCACTCCCGCAACCAGTTTTCAGAGAGAATCACGCGACCACCTCACCGGAACTGCGCGAGAAAGCGCAGGTCATTCTCAAAATTGAGCCGCAAATCACCGATGCCATAGCGCAACATGGCCAAGCGCTCTACGCCCATGCCAAAGGCAAAACCCTGATAGCGCTCGGTATCGACGCCGCTCATCTCGAGCACGCGTGGATGCACCATGCCGCAGCCCATGACTTCCAACCAACCGGTGCCACTGCAAATGCGGCAACCCTCACCCGCGCACTTTACGCACTGAATATCCACCTCCGCAGAGGGCTCGGTAAAAGGAAAATAAGAAGGACGGAAGCGAACTGCCAGCGCATCTTGCTCGAAAAACGCATGCAGGAAATCCTGAATAATACCCTTCAACTGACCGAAGCTAACATCCTCATCGATCAGTAACCCCTCCACCTGATGAAACATAGGCGAGTGGGTCAAGTCGGAGTCGCAACGATAGACCCTGCCGGGGCATATCACCCTTAGCGGGGGATCTCGCGTTTCCATGGTTCGCACCTGCACGCCGGAAGTATGGGTGCGCAATACATGGGTTTCGTCAATGTAGAAGGTATCGTGCATAGCCCGTGCGGGGTGATGCGCAGGAATATTGAGGGCCTCGAAGTTGTGATAGTCGTCTTCGATCTC
>JAYOUT010000154.1:0-2518 GCA_038151055.1 Luminiphilus sp. | reverse complement strand
CGGCACCCGCGGCTGCCGAGGCGCCTGCTGCAGAAGCCGCCGCTCCAGCCGCGGCACCCGTGGCGGACAACGCAGTGCTGTCACCCATGGTTGGCACGTTCTATCGCGCGCCCAGCCCGGAAGCACCGTCTTTTGTTGAAGTGGGACAGACCGTTAGAGTCGGCGACGTGCTGTGTATTGTCGAAGCGATGAAGATGATGAATCAGATCGAAGCGGATCGCGCCGGTACCGTGACCGCGATTCATGTTGAAAACGGCGAGGCCGTTGAGTTTGATCAGCCTCTGATCTCCATCTCCTGAAGCGTGGGTCAGTCACCCCAAAAGGACATCTCCCATGCTTGAAAAAGTATTGATCGCCAACCGCGGCGAAATCGCGCTCCGCGTCTTGCGTGCCTGCAAGGAGCTGGGCATTAAAACGGTTGCAGTGCACTCCACCGCAGACCGCGACCTGAAGCACGTGCGTCTTGCGGACGAGGCAGTGTGCATCGGTCCGCCGCCCTCTGCTCAAAGCTATTTGGATGTGCCGTCGATCATCAGCGCAGCCGAACTGACTAACGCCGATGGCATTCACCCGGGATACGGTTTCCTCTCAGAGAACGCGGATTTCGCCGAGCAGGTGGAAAAGAGCGGCTTTAAGTTTATTGGCCCAACGGGCGAGACCATTCGCTTGATGGGCGACAAGGTGTCGGCCAAGCAGCAGATGAAACGAACGGGTGTGCCGACGGTGCCGGGTTCCGAGGGCGCGTTGCCTGACGACCCCGACGAGATTCTGCGCATCGCGCGCGAGATTGGCTTCCCGGTGATCGTCAAAGCGGCCGCCGGTGGTGGTGGACGCGGCATGCGTGTGGTGCACAACGAGGAAGTGTTGCTGTCCTCGATTCAGGTGACCCAGTCAGAGGCTCAGGCCGCTTTCGGCTCGCCCGTGGTGTACATGGAGAAATTTTTGCAGCGCCCGCGCCACGTAGAGATTCAGGTACTGGCCGACGGGCAGGGCAATGCCATTCACCTGGGCGATCGCGACTGCTCTTTGCAGCGCCGACATCAGAAGGTCATCGAAGAGGCGCCCGCGCCGGGCATTGACGACGCATTGCGAAATGAAATCGGTGAGGCATGCGTGCGTGCCTGTCTCGACATGAATTATCGCGGTGCGGGCACCTTCGAATTCCTGTTCGAGGACAACGCCTTTTACTTCATTGAGATGAACACCCGGGTACAGGTTGAGCACCCTGTTACCGAGATGATCAGTGGCGTCGACATTGTGCGAGAGCAGTTGTTGATTGCCGGCGGCGCGCCGCTGTCGATCAAACAGGAAGACGTCACCTTGAAAGGCCACTCGATTGAGTGCCGCATCAACGCCGAAGACCCGCGCACCTTTATGCCTTCACCCGGCACGATCAAAACGTTTCATGCGCCCGGTGGC
Organism: Luminiphilus sp.; assembly: GCA_038151055.1. GTDB lineage: Bacteria > Pseudomonadota > Gammaproteobacteria > Pseudomonadales > Halieaceae > Luminiphilus. The sequence continues at coordinate 1,099 of JAYOUT010000154.1, read as the reverse complement.
CACGGCGTCCGCGTCGACTCTCATGTCTATAGCGGCTACACAGTGCCTCCCCACTACGACAGCCTGATCGGTAAGTTGATCACCTTCGCCGATACGCGAGAAGCGGCACTGGTAAAGATGCGTCAGGCGCTGGATGAGCTGGTGGTCGACGGTATCAGAACCAACGCAGCACTCCATCGCGAGCTGGTCACAGACAGTTCGTTCATGGCCGGTGGTGTCAGTATCCATTACCTCGAGAGTAAGCTGGAACACGAGCATTGAGTTCCAGCGCCGCGTGGCAGGAACTGCATTGCACCGCGCGCAAGGATCAGGTTGAGGCACTAGAGGACTGGTTCTTCGAGGCAGGGGCGCTATCCGTCACCTTGGAAGATCAAGCCGACCAACCGCTGCTTGAACCCGGCCCCGGTGAGACACCTTTGTGGGATGCGGTGCATCTGACGGCACTCTTTGCCGGTGATCAGGATCTGCAGCCAGTGCTGGCGGCTGTTCCGGCAGACCTGGTTACCGAGGCCCCCCAAACCATTGTGCCTGTCGCTGATCGCGAGTGGACCCGCGTCTGGGAGGATCAGTTCCAGCCCATGCAAATGGGTAATCGGCTGTGGATCTGTCCGAGCTGGACACCCCCTCCAGAACCCGATGCGATTAATCTGCTACTCGATCCCGGTCTGGCTTTTGGCACGGGAACCCACCCGACCACCGCGATGTGCTTGAGGGCACTGGATGCGGCATCGCTTGAGGGTGCTTGCATTGTCGACTACGGATGCGGCTCCGGCATTCTGGGCATTGCGGCGGCGCTGCTGGGTGCGCGGCAGGTGCTGGGTGTCGATAACGACCCGCAGGCAATCACCGCCAGCCACGATAATGCGAAGCGTAATGAGGTGCCGGCTGCGCAGTTTTCGGCACACTTGCCCGCAGCGTCAGAACTGGAAGCCTGGCAAGGCTCCGCCGACTGGGTGGTCGCCAATATTTTGGCCGGACCGCTCATTGAGCTTGGCCCCGTGCTGACGTCACTGATGGCACCCAAGGGTCGCTTGCTGCTGGCCGGCCTCCTCGAAGAACAAGCGGAGCAGATCATTGCAGCTTATGCGCCCGAGGTGAC
>JAYOUT010000153.1:0-2535 GCA_038151055.1 Luminiphilus sp. | reverse complement strand
TGCTGGGTTATCGGCGCCAGGGTAGAAGAGCGACCCTGCCGGTGACCAAGTACAGCACAACCCATAAGGCAGGAGAGAAGCCGTAATAAATGATCTCGTGCTGATACAAAGCAGAGTAGTCACGAATAAATCGACCCACCTCGCTAGTGGGTATGGGCAAAGAGCTGTTCATCTCATCTGCGATGCCAACGATGATCAAAACAACGTGAATAAATGCCCACCAAGAAAGAATAACGGCAAGTCTGTTTATTAATGTGTTCATAATCTCACCTCACCTTCTATGCTGGCTAAGCTGAGCGCTAGTTGCACCCGACGACTAAACTCTAAATCCAGCTTTGCTAAACGGTAGCTCTCGGATTCGCTCGCCACAGGCTGCGAAAACCGCGTTACCCACTGCCGGCGCCAACGGCGGCAGCGCGGGCTCTCCTGCTCCGGTCGGCGAGTATCCCGACGCCAGCATCTGCACATGTACTCTGGGTGCCTTTGGCATCCTCAGTAGCGGGTAGGTGTCGAAGTTGGTTTCCTGAATGCGTCCCTCTTGAATCGTGATGCGCTGACTGGCCATCGCGCTCAAACCATCCACCACCGAACCCTCGATCTGATTTTCAACGCCGCTGAGATTGATCACCTGTCCCACATCCGCGGCCACCCAGACATCGTGCACCGTGAGTCTCTTATCTGCGTCCACACTCACCTCAGCCACCTCGGCCACATGCCCCGCATGACTGAAGAAAAACGCCAACCCCAGACCCCGCCCCTCGGGTAGGGAGCGACCCCAGCGCGCAGCGGCGCAAGCGGCATTAATAACGCCCTTGGCTCTGGCGGTATTGAGCGCATTGCGGTCGCCGTCTTTAAACCATTCGTCTTCTCCCAATAGATCGAGCAAGAAGTCGCGGTAATCCCGGCCGGCCGCCGCCGCCAGCTCGCAAAGAAACGATTGCTCAGCGAACGCATAAATATTGGAAAATGGCGCTCGCCACGCGCCTGTCGGCGTCTGCGACGGAATCAGTGTGGTCGCGATGTCATAGTGCGGCACGCGGCTTTCGGGGAAGTCCCGCTCTCGATAGGTTCCACCGTAATTGGCTTTTTCTTTGTCGGCCGATCCCGCGATGACATGCAGCTTCCACGCTGCCAGACGACCCTCTTCGGACACACCACCCTCCATATCCAAGTAGAGCGCCGAGCGAAAATAATCGAAGGCCATGTCATCTTCGCGCGACCACTGCACCTTCACTGGCAGACCCACACGCTGAGAGATGAGCGCTGCCTCATAGACGTACTCATTAGACAGCCGACGCCCAAAACCGCCGCCACCGCGAACCGAATGGATGGTCACAGCCTCGGCCGGGAGCGAGAGCAAGCGCGGTAACAGCTGATCGACCGCTGAGGGGGTTTGACTGGACGTCCAAACTTCTGCGGATTGCGCCGTCACCCGCGCCACACAGCTTTGTGGCTCAAGCTGAGCGTGAGACACAAAGTCGGCGCTGTAAAAGGCCTTCGACCGCGACTTGGCATCGCGCAGAGCCTGACTGGCGTCACCGACCGAGCTAATCGTTTTGGCCCCGTCCCGCAGGCCCGCTGCCGCCTTGGCCGCCGCGGCGATCTGCTCGCTGTCGTCGCTGGAGGCTGGCTCAGTATCCCACTGCACCTTGAGCAATTTTCGGGCGCGCATTGCAGCCCAGGTGTCGCGGGCCACAATCGCCACACCGGGTGACACCTGCGTAGAGTTGCGAATATCAAATTGGTAGGGCCCTGCTTCACCCTCAATGATGAACGCATCGATAACGCCACGCTGAGCCTTGATCTCGTCGAGGTTCGCCGAGACGGGGCGCCCCCCGATGTGGGGGCACTTTACATAGCTGGCGTACACCATATCGGGGACTTGCACGTCGATACCAAAAAGCGCCTCACCCTGTGCGATCGCCGTAGCGGATGCATTGGTGATGCGCTGACCCAGTAACCGATACTGCTCCGGGGTCTTTAGCGGCACGCTATCAGCGTCGGGAAGAGACACCTTCGAGGCAGCAAGGGCCAGCTCGGCGTAGGTGAGACTCCGACCCGACGTCCCGTGAGTGACGCGCGAGTCTTGTGTGCTCAACTCTGCCGCCGGTACCCCCATTGCTCTCGCGGCCGCCTGCAGAAGCATCGCTCTGGCCGTAGCGCCTACCCGGCGAAGCTCGTCCCAGCGCATTGGCACCGACAGTGAGCCTCCAGCAAATTGAGCACCATACTGCGCGGCATCGATCGGTGTGTTCACCACTTTAACGTCGCGCCACGCGGCATCGAGTTCTTCGGCAATGATCATCGGTAGCGAGGTATTCACGCCCTGACCCACCTCCGGGTTGGGCGCCCCAATAGTGATCACGCCATCTGCGCCCACGGTGATGTAGGCGCTTAACGTCGAGGTATCAGCATGATTTTTGGCCACCACCTGCATCACTTGACCACCGGCGGTCAGGGCTAATCCAAACCCCGAAAACTGCAGAAATTGTCGTCTGTTGAGGGAGGCGTTGATCTCTTTGGCGCTCATGACCT
>JAYOUT010000152.1:0-2556 GCA_038151055.1 Luminiphilus sp. | reverse complement strand
GCGTGGCGGCAAAGAAGGGCAATTGCGCTGACCAGTAGCTGCGATCGCAGTTCCAGCCATGGATGAAAACCAGCGCCGGTGAACCACTGCCCCCAAACTCGTAATGGATTTGGACGTCGTCTCTAGCCTGTGTCACACCGTGCACAAGGCGCTCTTCGGCCTGCGCGGCCACGCCTATCAGCAGGCTCGCGATGAGCAAACATTGGGTCAGTCTGTGAGCGAAATTGGCGTATAAAAATGACGTCGCTTGCATCGGGTGCCGCTGCCTCGCCGGTCTGAATCTCGTGATCCCGTTGCTAGCATTATGCCTCACATGCACATGGCCGCATGTGTGGATTGCGTGCTACCCACGGGCTTATTAACAGCGCGACGCCAAGGCCGCTTAACGGCTCTTTTGCCCGGACTTTGCCGTAGACTGTCGCTGTCTCAACATTGACTTCGCTAAATGAACCACGTGCTGAACAGCGACAGGCCCGACAAGGTTGCCTTGGTCGAAGGTGACAGTACCTTCACCTACGAGCACATTGAGAGCCGCATTGGGCAGTTTGCCAGCGGACTCCTGGCAGGCCGCAGTGATCTCGAGGAAGCGCGAGTTGCCTTTCTCATCCCGGCTGGCGTCGATTACGTAACCGCACTCCATGGCGTTTGGCGTGCGGGTGGTATTGCGATCCCTCTCAATGTGGCCTCGACGGAATCGGAGTGGGAGCACTGCCTGACCAGTGCGGGGGTGACACAGGTCATTGCCGATGCGCAGACCCTGGGCGGTATCGAAGGTTTATGCGGTCGCCTGTCGATTCCGATCGCGACTGTCAATGACACTCTGGCCGACACTGTGTCGCCCTTGCCGGCGCTCTCTCCAGCGCGACGGGCGATGATTGTCTTTACCAGTGGGACCACCAGCAAACCCAAGGGAGCGGTGACGACTCACGGCAATATCGCCGCACAAATCGAGACGCTGATCACTGCCTGGGAATGGCAGGCAGACGATGTCATACCGCTGTTTCTGCCTCTGCATCACGTGCACGGCATCATCAATGTATTGAGCTGTGCGTTGTGGGCTGGGGCCACGGTGTACGCCATGCCCAAACTCGATCTCCCCGCACTCTGCGCGCAGGTCGCGGCAGACACCTTTAGCGTATTCATGGCGGTCCCCACCATCTACGTGAAGCTCATCGATCATCTCGAGACGCTTGAAGAAGGCGAAGTGGAGGCGATCTGTGAAGGGTTTGCCAATATGCGACTTAACGTGTCGGGCTCGGCTGCCTGCCCGGTAGAAGTGTTTGAGGAGTGGCGGGATCTCACCGGGCAGATGCTGCTGGAGCGCTACGGCATGACAGAGATCGGCATGGCGCTCTCGAATCCTTATCGTGGTGAGCGGCGCCCCGGTTATGTGGGACAGGCGTTACCCGATGTCGCGGTGCGGCTGGTCGACGAGGAGGGTGGCGTCGTCACCGAAGAGGGCACGCCGGGCGAGATTCGCATCCAAAGTCCGACGGTTTTTTTGGAGTACTGGGGTAATGCGGAGGCCACGGAGGCCAGTTTCGACGAGGAGTGGTTTTGTACCGGCGATATTGCGGTGATTGAGGACGGTTACTACCGGATTATGGGTCGCTCGTCGGTCGATATCATCAAATCAGGGGGTTACAAACTGTCGGCCCTCGAAATTGAAAATAAACTGCTGGCCCATCCGCAGATCGCCGAAGTGGCGGTGGTGGGGATCAAGGATCGCACCTGGGGAGAGGCTGTCGCCGCAGTGGTGGCTCTTAAAGGTGACGGTGACATGACGTTGGACGCCCTGAAGAGCTGGTGCGATGGCAAGCTGTCGTCCTACAAAGTGCCCAAACAGCTTCAGGTGGTGGACGCACTGCCGCGCAATGCAATGGGTAAGGTGGTGAAACCCTCCCTCAAGCCACTGTTTGAGTGACTTAAATTTTGAATGACCTAAATTGAGTGGCTCGGCTGGAAGTTGGGGTGTCGTTTTCCGCCCTTAAGCCCTTAAGCCCTGAGACTGAGTGTGGGCTACTTGTTTGGCGCCGTCATAACCAAGAGTGATTCCCGGTTGATTACGTCACGGATCGGCGATGGTTGCCGGTGGTGCCTCTGCTCGGGAGAGCAGGTAGTAGGTCAGCGTGGAAAGCAGCAGGGCAGGGAAGACCTCATGAAGGCCCTGCCGCAACCCCGCGGCAATCCAGACAATCAAGGCAGAGACGCCAACTGCCATTGACCAGAGGACAACGCGCGCCGAGCCGCGCTGCCAGTAAAGCCCAAACACTACCGCGGGGAAAAAGCAGACTGCGTAAAGACTGCCCGAGAAAATCGTGATCTCGACGATATCGCCCGGCGGGTTAAGCGCCAGTAGCGCCGCGACGATCGAAAACCCAATGACCGCGGTGCGGGTCCAGAGGAGCTCGCGGGATGAGGGGCGAAAGGGCGCCACGATGTTTTTGTACAGGGTAGAGGCGGCAACCAGCAACACGCTGTCCATCGATGACATCGCTGCCGCCAAGATTGAAACGATCAAGAAGTCCGTCGCCCATAAAGGAAACACCGAGGCAT
>JAYOUT010000151.1:0-2588 GCA_038151055.1 Luminiphilus sp. | reverse complement strand
TCAAACATTCAAATACTGCTAAAAGTGTAGCGCAGGTGCCTGCCCCTGAGGCTATGGGCTGTGGTAGCCTCACGCACCTTTTTGGCGCGTGGTGCGTATACACCCGTAATGATTGATTGCCAAACAGGGCTCAGAACTCAGGAAGCATCATGTTAGCTAACACCCTCATCACTCGCTTGACCCCCTTGCTACTCATTGCTTGTGCGGTTTTCGCACTGGGTAAGGCGCCGCTGGGCAGCGCCCAGAGCACGCTACCGCCGATGCCGGCGGCCGACGCGCCCATCATCGATTATCAGAACCGCTACCTACCGGCCTACGGTCGCGCGGGGATGGTCGTGAGCCCGGAGAAGCTGGCCGGCGAGATTGGCCTCGACATGCTCAAGCAGGGCGGCAACGCTGTTGATGCGGCCGTGGCAACAGGGTTCGCGCTCGCCGTAACACTGCCGCGGGCCGGCAATATCGGCGGCGGCGGATTTATGCTGATTCATCTCGCCGAGACGAACGAACAGATTTTTATCGACTACCGCGAAACCGCACCAGCAGCGGCGACGCGTGACATGTTCTTGAAAGAGGACGGCTCGGTCGATCAGGCCAAGGCTTACTTCTCCCATCAGGCCGCTGGAGTCCCCGGCACCGTAGCGGGCCTGATTCATGCGCAGGAGCGCTACGGCAAGCTCTCACTCAAGGAAGTGATTCAACCGGCGATCGATCTCGCCAAAAAAGGATTTGATACGCCGCTGGCTTTGCACATGAGCCTGAGTGCCCGAGCTGAGCGCCTCGCCAAAAACCAGGAAGCCAAGCGCATTTACCTGCAAGGTGGTGACGCGGCGCCCTCTCCCGGCACGCTGTTTCAACAAGCTGATTTGGCACGCACCCTGACGCGTATCCGCGACAAAGGGGCCGACGGCTTTTACACCGGCGAGACCGCCGCACTGATCGCCGGCGACATGGCGGCCAATGACGGACTGATCACCGAAGAGGACCTGGCCAACTATCGCGTGCTGGAGCGCCCGCCAGTCAGAGGCACCTTCCGCGACTTCGAGATCGTCTCGGCGGCACCACCCTCCTCCGGCGGCATTCATATTCTGCAAATGCTCAACATCCTCGAGCCCTACCCGCTCGAGTCCTATGGACACAACAGTGCCGCTTACCTGCATCGGGTAATCGAGAGCATGAAGCTCGCCTACGCCGACCGCAGCCGCTACCTCGGTGACCCGGACCAGACAGTGATCCCCATCGAGGCGCTGATCAGCAAAGACTACGCCGCCGAGCGGCGCGAGCTGATTGCCGCCAATCAAGCCAAGACCCCGGATGAAATCGGCCCCGGCAACCCGGTACCGAGTGAGAGCCCCGACACAACTCACTACTCAGTCGCCGATGCCGACGGCAATGTGGTCGCCAACACCTACACCCTGAACTTCAGTTTTGGATCGCACATCGTGGTGCCGGGTACCGGCATTCTGCTCAATAACGAGATGGACGATTTCGCCGCCAAAGCCGGCACTGCCAACGCCTATGGCTTGGTGCAGGGCGAGGCCAATACCATCGCACCGGGCAGACGACCGCTCTCCTCTATGACTCCGACACTGGTATTCAAAGACGGTCAGCCGTGGCTGGCTGCTGGGAGCCCGGGCGGATCACTAATTATTACTACCGTGCTGCAGACACTCCTGAATGCCATGGTGTTTGATATGAACATCGCCACGGCAGTCGCCGCACCCCGTGTGCACAATCAGTGGATGCCTGACCGCACACTGGTTGAACCGGGTATCAGCGCCGACACACAGCGACTGCTGGAGGCATGGGGTCACAACCTCAGCCCCACCCGCCGCACCATCGGGCGCTCGAACTCACTGATGATCGACGAGGGGTGGATGCAGGGCTTTGCCGATATGCGCCGGCCCGGGGGCTACGTGGCGACCGAGTGAGAGCTGTTGGTCAGTCAGCCTTCGGCATGCGCACTTTGTAGGTTTGCCGGGCCATCGCAGCCAGATCGCCCTTCACATCCCAGATCTCGGTATCGGTCTCGGCGACACCACGGGTCACTTGGCGCGTAATATGCCGCGCCAAGAGCGGGCCCGCCGCGGGCTTGCGCCGCACCTGCACCGTGAGCTCCACCGTCGGCACCCAGCCATAGGCGCCGTAGAGCGTGAAGATGGGTGGCGGCATCATGTCGGCAAACATCAGGAGATCAATCGGCCCGGGCTCGGCACCGTCTTTGTGTGCCAGCCAGGCAATGAATTCACCGGTGCCGGTGGTCTTGCCCTCGGTGAACACCTCCGCGCCCTGCACCATGCGCATGTCGATGCTTTGGTGTATCTCCAAATGAGACATTGCCGGGGCCTCTATGTTTTCCATGCCCGGTACATCAGGGGGTGTGACGTTGGTCCAGTCGGGACCTTTCAGCTTATCGAGATCGGTGTAGGCAGCGGTAGCGCGGAGCTTGAGCTCGCCCTCCTGGCGGAGGTCAGCACTGGCAAAGTGGGTGCTGCGGGTCTCGGAAAGCGACTCAACCGCAACCTCGACCTCCCCCAATGCCACCGGCGCCAGATAAAACGCATTGATGCTGAGCGGGTCGGGCTGATTCA
>JAYOUT010000150.1:0-2609 GCA_038151055.1 Luminiphilus sp. | reverse complement strand
CTCCAGTGGCCGGCAGTCGGGCAGGCCAATGAGCTGCTCCAGCGCGCCGCTATTGTTTTCGGCAGGGAAGGGCATCGGGTCGCCGGTCGCGTCGATCGCGGCATCGGGGTAATGATTATTCAGTAATGCCAGCATCTCGGTCACGGTGGCGGGCGTGCCGTTCAGGTCAAACACGTGGGCGCCCTCAAAAGAACGGCTCGCTGCCGCAATAAAGCGCTCGGCGGCGTCTTCCACATAGACAAAACCCACATCCCCGGTGAAGGGGATGGTGTAGGCCTCACCCACCTCGGCGGCCATCAGCGCAATGGTCGGTGCGGCGCTCATGCCCTGATCACGGCCGGGCCCGTAAATAATGGCGGGGCGAATACCGATGCTCGGCACGCCCCAGTCCTGCCAGTACACGGCGGCCATCTGCTCGCCGCAAATCTTGTGCGCACCGTAGAGGGTGGCCAGCCAGTCGTTGTCGCCCATGGCGGGCGCCGCAACGGAGCTGGCATAGCTCATTCGCGTAATACCGCGCTGCCGGGCGAGCTCCAGCATGTGAATGCTACCCATGACGTTGATGCGCGTGCTGCCAACGGGGTCTGCCTTACAGAATGGCACCTGCAGCGCAGCGAGGTGAATAATGGCCTCGATGTTGTGCGCCTCAGCCACCTCAGTCAGGCGCCCAAAGTCGGTGATATCGCCCAGCTCCCAGATGACGGTCTCCGCGTCCGGCATGATCAGATCCAGGCGCTCGCGGTTCTCGGCGATATCGAACACCACTGGGATGGCACCCAACTCGCGCAGCTGTTTCACCACCCACGCGCCAATACAGCCCGCGGCTCCGGTGATGAGCACGGCCTTGCCGGCGAGTTCGGCGCTTTGACTCATGAGGATTTCTGCTCCAGTTTGTCGCTGAAGCTCACCAGCCGCTCGATCGCTGCATTGATGCGGGCGCTGAGCTCGGCGGGCTCATCCTCCAGTGCGATCTCACCCAGCAGGCTCTCCAGACGTGCCTGAGTCCGCCAGATCTCGTGGCGGGCGAGCTCCGGGCAGATGCCCGGGTCATCCCAGTCGGCCATATTCAGGGTGTTGGTGCTATCCGGTGCGTGGGCAGGCAGCACTTCAAAGGAGGGGATCATGGTGATGCGGTCGGCGCGCTCCAGAAGCCGGCAGGCGCGATGAAAAATCATCGTGCCCTGCTGCATAAAGCCAAAGCCCGCTTCGGGGAAAGGAATCGTCACGACACGGTCCTCAGGCAGGGCCGTGTCGACACCTTCTTCTCCGGTAATCCCCAACAGCGCCTGACCTTCCTGCTTGGTGCCACGGAAGTACTGGAACTCGCCACCTTTCAGGACGGTGGGGTCGGTGATCATCATGACGATATCGAAGGCCACCGAATCCACGTGCCAGGTATCAATCGCGCGGGAGATGTCCTCCGGCGCGTAGTTGATACCGCAGGCCACGGCGGGGACGGAGTGGCGACCGAGCGGAATGTCGGCAATCGCGGACAGATGCGCGGCCAGCTCGGGGCTGTCGCAGAAGTCGCGAATAAATTGCGAGCGATAACCCGCCCCGCGCGCGTAACTACCGAGGCGATTGGCACCGGTGCCCTCGCTGGCGTTACGGTTATGGTAGATCTGGTCACAGACATGGCGCATGGCCGCGACGCCTTCTTTGGAGAGAATGCGAAACGCGTTACTCACCGCGAAGGTCGACGCGCACTGTTCAAGATCCGCCTCCGGATACCCCAAGGTGGCCAGATCCGTGGTCTCGGTGGGCATTTCGAGGGCCAAGTGCTGGGCGGGATCGAAGGTCGGCTCGTCCGCCAACGGCAGGTAGTCGGACGGTCTGCCGGCGGGGAAGGGGAGCGTGTTGGCGGTTGCGGGCATGGCGAACTCGCGAGCGGGTGATGTTCAGGCGCCGGCGCGCAAGCTGCGGCGCCGGCGCCGTTTGGGCGCGTCACCCGATTCAACCACCTTGGCTTCAGGGGGGGCAACCACCGAGAAAAGATTTGGGAACGGGTCGCTCTGATGAGGTAAACCCATAGCGCCTACAAAGTGGGCCTGGAAATCATCGGCTATTGCCGTCTCAATACGCTCGGCCTTGGCGATGGTCGCTGCGATCTCGAGGCGCGCGTTACGATCCAAGAGCGCCATACGAGCGCCAGCCCCTGCGGCATTGCCTGCCGAGGTGACCTGCTCTAAATCACAGTCGGGGATGAGACCCAGCACCATGGCGTGGCTCACGCTGATGTGGCTACCGAAGGCGCCGGCGAGACGAATCCTGTCCACCGTGGTGACACCCATCTCATCCATGAGCAGCTTGATGCCCGCATAGAGCGCCGCCTTGGCGAGCTGAATTTGTCGCACGTCATTCTGGGTCACCAGCACATCGGACACTTCGGGATCGTTTGATGCGTGCAAGACATAGGAGAAGGTGCGCCCGTCGGCCTGGATGCGCTGGGTGCGCTCAGCCAATGTACCGTCTACGACGCCGTCAGTAGAGAGTATGCCGGCGAGGTACATCTCGGCGACCACCTCAATAATTCCCGAGCCGCAAATGCCCGTCACACCTGTGCCTGACATAGCCTCGGTAAAGCCGGGTTCGTCTGACCACAGCTCGCT
>JAYOUT010000149.1:0-2616 GCA_038151055.1 Luminiphilus sp. | reverse complement strand
TCATCGACGATGCGATTCAGATGCACGGCGGCATCGGCGTATCCCAGGATACGCCTCTGGCCGAAATGTGGTCGGGGCAGCGCACCCTGCGCCTCGCGGACGGGCCCGACGCGGTGCACCGCATGGTCGTGGGCCGCAATGAGATCAAACAATATTTGGCGGAAGCCGGCGAGGTCGCCGCAACCTTCCGCGATGGTTGAACACCGATAACACTGAGGAGACATGAGCGATGGCATTAACGATGGTAAAGCCAGAGGAAATGGAAGCACAGGCGGGGACAAAGCTGCCCCCGGGGGAGTGGTTTGAGGTTGATCAAGAGCGTATCAACACCTTCGCTGACTGCACCGAGGATCATCAGTTCATTCATATCGACGAGGCCGCCGCCGCGCAAACACCGTTTGGTGGCACCATCGCCCACGGCTTTTTAACGTTGTCGCTGATGACCAAGCTCTGCTCGGAAAATGGCGTTTACCCGGAAGGGATTGTGATGGGCGTTAACTACGGGCTCGACAAGGTGCGTTTCTTAAACCCCGTGCGCGCAGGCAAGCGAGTGCGTGCGCACACCGAGATCATGTCAGTCGATCGCAAAGACGCGAATCGGTTTCTGGTCAAGCAGGCCGTCACGGTCGAGATCGAGGGGGAAGACACCCCCGCCGTGTATGCCGAGTGGCTCGGCATGTCGATCATTGGTTAAGAGAGCGGGAGACAGTACATGACGATTCGATACGACGACAAAGTGGCACTGGTGACCGGCGCAGGCGGTGGCCTGGGCAGAAGCCACGCCATTGAATTGGCCAAGCGGGGCGCCAAGGTGGTGGTCAATGACCTCGGCGGCTCCGTCTCGGGGGAGGGCGCAAACTCGCAGGCCTCGCTCGATGTGGTGGCCGAGATCGAGGCACTTGGCGGCGAGGCGATGGCCCACGGCGCCAACGTGGCGGACCTGGCGCAGGTGCACGATATGGTGGCGCAGACCATGGACCGTTGGGGGCGTCTCGACATTCTCGTGAACAACGCCGGCATTCTCCGGGACAAGAGCTTCTCTAAAGGGTCAGTCGATGACTTTCGTCTGGTGACCGACGTACATCTGATGGGCACGGTTCACTGCACCAAGACGTGCTGGGACATTATGAAAGAGCAGGAGTACGGCCGCATTGTGGTGACCTCTTCCTCCAGCGGGCTCTACGGTAACTTCGGACAAACCAACTACGGCGCCGCCAAGATGGGTGTCATCGGCATGATGAACACGCTGGCGCAAGAGGGCGCCAAGTACAACGTCAAAATCAATGCGCTGGCGCCGACCGCGGGCACGCGGATGACCGAGGGTCTCATTGAGGAGAAAGCGTTTGCGCTGCTCACCCCGGAAACGGTCACGCCCGCAGTGCTGTATCTGGTTTCGGAAGACGCGCCGACCCGCACGATTCTGGCGGCCGGGGCTGGTAGCTTTGCTGTGGCCAAGATTGTCGAGACCGAGGGCATGTGGCTGCCCGAGGCGGAACAAACCCCCGAGGGCATCGCGGCAAATTGGGCGCAAATCTCCGAGGGTGGCGAGCGCGCCCTCCAAGCGGGCTTTGAGCAGAGCATCAAAATGGTGGGTCAGGCGGCCAAAGGGCTTGGGCTGGACATGGGTTGATGGCGATGCTGCTGATGCCGGCAGCGTTGCGATTTCCGCGTCGCAGTCCACGAGTTAACGGTGGTCTCCTCAGTAAAAAACTGAGCGGCCTACCCCACGAATAACTGATTTATACGAGAGAAAGGATACGAACATGAGAGAAGCAGTCATCGTTTCAACTGCACGCACCCCGATCGGTAAGGCTTACCGCGGGGGCTTCAACAATTTGGCTTCGCCGACTCTGGCCGGACACGCCATCAGCGCCGCGGTCGCGCGCGCTGGCATCGAGCCCGATCGCATTGAGGATTGCATCATGGGCGCCGCGCTGACTCAGGGCAGCCAGGGCGGCAACATCGGCCGCACGGCGGCACTCCGCGCGGGCCTGCCGGTCACCGTGTCGGGCATGACAATCGATCGTCAGTGTTCTTCCGGCATGATGGCGGTGGCCACCGCGGCCAAGCAGGTCATTCATGACGGCATGGACGTGGCCGTTGGCGGCGGCGTGGACTCCATCTCGCTGGTGCAGAACGAGCACATGAATCTGCACCGTGCAGCCGATGAAGAGCTGCTGGCCATGCACAAGGACATCTACATGCCGATGCTGCAGACCGCTGAGGTGGTCGCGGCGCGATACAACGTGAGCCGGGACGCCATGGACGAGTATGGCCTGCAGTCCCAGCAGCGCGCGGCGGCGGCCTACGAGGCGGGCAAGTTTGAAGACGAGCTGGTGCCCGTGACCTGCGAGCGCATTGTCTATGACAAGGAGACGGGTGAACAGTCGACGGCTGAAGTCACCGTGAGTGCCGATGAGGGCGTTCGCGCCTCGACGCTGGAAGGCGTGCAGGGACTGCGCACGGTGATAGAAGGCGGCACCATCACTGCGGGCAATGCGTCCCAGCTGTCTGACGGTGCGTCGGCACAAGTGGTGATGGAAGCAGCGACTGCAGAGAAACTCGGCTTGAATCCCCTCGGTGCCTACCGCGGGATCGCAGTAGCCGGTTGTGAAC
>JAYOUT010000148.1:0-2695 GCA_038151055.1 Luminiphilus sp. | reverse complement strand
CGGGTTTGGCCTTCGCTTTTTTGGGCGGACGTTTGCCCGAGGATTTGACCTCTTTGGTGGGCAGACAGTGCTCGGGCTCAAAGCCCTCAATCTCTTCCCGCGGAATCGATTTTTTAATCAGCTTTTCAATTTTCTGCAGCTGCGTCACCTCGTCGGCGCTCACCAAGGACAGCGCGATGCCCGTCTCCCCCGCACGGCCTGTCCGCCCTATGCGGTGAACGTAATCTTCCGCGACATGGGGCAGGTCAAAGTTCACGACCCGGGGTAACTGCTGGATATCAATTCCTCTTGCGGCGATATCGGTCGCCACCAGCACCTGCAGCCGGCCATCCTTGAAATGCTTAAGTGAGCGCGTGCGCGCACCCTGTTTTTTATCACCGTGAATGGAATCGCTGGCGATGCCCGCTTTGGAAAGATTGCGGGACAGCTTGTCGGCACCGTATTTCGTGCGCGAGAACACCAACACTTGTCCCCACTGCTCGCTGGCGACCAGATGCTTGAGCAATGCAGTCTTCCGGGCCTTATCAACGGGGTACACGGTCTGGTCAATGCGGCTCACCGTGGTGTTGGCGGGTGTGACTTGAATCTTCTTCGGCTGATGCAAAAACTCTCCGGCGAGCTTTTCAATATCGCGCGAGAAAGTGGCGGAGAACATCAGCGTTTGTCGTTCTTTGGGCAGCTCCGCATGGATGCGGCGCATGGCGGGAATGAAGCCCATGTCGAGCATTCTGTCCGCTTCGTCGAGCACCCACATTTTGACGTGATCCAGCCGAAGCGCACCCTGCCCGAGTAAATCCAGCAATCGACCCGGCGTCGCGACGAGAATGTCAGTGCCACGGGCCAAATTGCGAATTTGGGGGCGAATGTTCACGCCGCCACAGACCATCTGGCTGTGCAACTTAATACCCGCACCGTAGGCGCGGATGCCATCGGCAATCTGGGCTGCCAGCTCACGAGTCGGCGTCAAGATGAGGCAACTCACGTCTTTGGGCCCCGGGCGCCCAGCGTTTTTAAGCATCTGCAAAGCAGGTAGCGTGAAGGCAGCGGTTTTTCCCGTACCGGTTTGCGCCGCAGCCATCAGGTCGCAGCCAGAGAGCACCAGGGGGATCGCCTTCGCCTGAATCGGCGAGGGGTTGTCATAGCCCTTTGCAGCAATATTTTTAACGAGCTTGGCGTTGAGGCCCAGCTCAGCGAATGCGGTCATGGTGTGCTCTTTGTTGAGTATCGCCATAGGCGATTGGAATGAGGGCAGGAAGCAAAAAAACCGGACCCCGATGAGTTGGGGCGCAGTATGGGTAGTGGCGTTAGCAATACAAGCTTTATTTCACTGCACTATGTACCGACCCTATACGCAGCGGCAGCCACCTGTGGACTACTGCTGCCAGACAATCAACCGCGCGATGGCGTTTTGAGACGCTCAGCCTGTTGGGAGCGATGCACTCGGGCGAGCATCACGGTTTCCTGAGCAGGGATCTCATGGGTCCTGCTTGATCGCTGCGAGACCTCGCCACAAGAGGAACACCGCCATTGGCAGGACCGTCCCTCCCACCAGCGCCAGCGAGCTCCCAACCGCCTGCGGACTCCCAAAAATATAATCGCTCGCCAGTGCGACGCTGGTGGGCCCCAATGCCAGACCAATCAAATTTGTGCTCAATACAAAACAGCCAGCCATCAGACCGCGCATCTCGTTGGGCGAAGCACTCTGTAACCCGGTAGCAAACAGCGCTAACGGGAACGTGACGAGATAACTTGCTCCGGTAATGAACACCAGAGTCCAGGTTAGGGACTCGGCGAGACCGGCGCTCACCAGCACCGGGATCAGCAGACACGTGGAAGAGATGGAGGTCACCAGGGGGGCAACAGCAGGGTCCATACGGCCTGCTAGCCAACGCGCCGCCACCGGCCCACTGAGCACACCCGCTGAACCCGCAACGAGGGCGATGGTGCCGTAGTAACGACCGGCTTCGACAATCTCAAGCCCGTGCACACGGATCAACAAGCTCGGCACCCAAGCTTGCAAAGCGTAGAGGACCAGCACAATAAAGGGTGCGCCCAAAAGATACGCCCCGAATACTCCCCGGCGAGGCCACACATATTGAGCGATTTCACCCCAGCTGAGCGGCTCAGCTGCCTCGGTCAGCCGCTGCGTGCGCGGGGGGTCCTGCAGCAGGGGCAGTAGAAACACCATCAGCAGCCCGGGCAACGCAACCAGCATAAAAGTGAGCTGCCAGGGCGCCAGCGCACCGGCGAAGGGCAACTCGATGGTGCCCAAGCCGCTGGCCCAGCCCACCACTTCTGCACCCAGAATCAGTGACAAACCCGCACCGAGATAGGGACCCATCAGGAAGATGCTCACCGGCAGCGCGCGCTTGTCCTCGGGAAAGTAATCGGCCAGTAGCGACCACGAAGCCGGCGTCACACTCGCCTCGCCCGCTCCCACACCCATCCGGGCCATACCCAGCTGCCAGAAGTTCTTGGCCAAGCCACAGGTCACGCAACTGATCGTCCAGACCAAAATACCAATCACCAGAACCCGGATGCGGTTGGCACGATCCACAACCCGGCCTAGTGGAATACTCAAAAGAACATAGGGCAACACGAAAGCCAGCCCCTGTAGGAAGCTGACCTGGGAATCTGACAGCGACAGATCGGTGCGAATCGGGTCAACCAGCAGGTTGATGATCTGTCGATCAAT
>JAYOUT010000147.1:0-2706 GCA_038151055.1 Luminiphilus sp. | reverse complement strand
ATCCCCGCTGGGAGTGACTGTGGCCTGATTGAGTCAGGCTGTGACGTCCAAACTGTCGAATTTAGCGCGCCGAGGGAGGCTGTTGCTTGATAGCTGCGGAAGTATATCTGCCTCTGAGCACTCTAGGGTGGCGGTGCGAGGGGTGGCGTATTCTTGTCCGTGGCGCGGCGCATAGGTGTACTCGGGTCATCGGTATATACAGACGCCGCAGCGATATCTGGAACTTCACTCAGATTTGGGGGTAGTGTGTTCACTGGGTTTGATTCAGTAGGAGGGAACCGGTGCGTAATTGGAAGAGCAATGACCGACTGCGCTTGATGAGTGCTGTTGTGGTGCTGGTGTTAGGCGCTTTGTCGCAGTCAGTCACCGCCGATCTTGCCGTCGAGCCTTACGAGCGCCGACCAATTGTTCAGAACCAATTGCTGGAAGAGCGATTAACCGAACTCCTGCCAACGCTGATGCGTGAATCTCAGATTGATATGTGGATCGTGATCGCAAGAGAGTACAACGACGACCCCGTATTTCTGTCTTTAGCTCCTAAACCGCGATTTACCGCCCGTCGCACGACCATGCTCGTTTTCTTCGATCAAGGAGAAGAAGGCTTGGAGCGCTTGACGGTAAGCCGATACCCCCTCGGCGCTTTGTACGAGGCGGCTTGGGAGGGCGGTGATCTCGACGCTCAGTGGCAAAGGCTTGCGTCCATTGTCGCAGCGCGTAACCCCGAGAAAATCGCGGTCAATGTGAGTGACATGTGGCCGGTGGCCGACGGCTTAAGCCATAGCCTCTATGAGAAGCTCGAGTCCGAACTGGAGCCAAGGTTAAGGGATCGCATTGTCTCCGCCGAGAACCTGGTGGTGCGCTGGATGGAAACCCGGACGCCCGCAGAGATTGAAGTGTGGCAGCGGGGGGTGGCGATAGCGCGCCAGACCATCGCGACGGCTTTTAGCAGTGATGTGATTACACCCGGCGTCACCACATTAGGGGATGTGGCCTGGTTTATCCGAACGCGATTTGAGGAACAGGGCTTGGAGCCGTGGTTTCACCCCGATGTGAACCGGCAGTGGCAGGGAGCAGATTATGGTGACACGCCCTTCTTGGGCGACGGTAATCCCGATGCGGTAATCCACAGAGGTGACGTGTTACACACGGATGTGGGCCTGTGCTATCTGGGTCTCTGCACCGATACGCAGGAAATGGGCTACGTCTTGCGGTTAGGCGAATCAGAACCGCCCCCGGGGTTGGTCGAGGCCATGCGCATCGGCAATCAATGGCAGGATCGACTCACCGATCAGTTTGTTGTCGGCCGCACAGGCAATGAGATCCTTGCGCAGGCACAAGCGGTTCTTACGTCAGAGGGAATCACCCACGCAATCTATACTCACCCCCTGGGCATTTATGGACACGCGCCCGGTCCTACGATCGGCATGTGGGACAACCAAGGGCCCACCCCGGGTCGCGGCGACTGGCCTTTGTATGCCATGACGGGCTATGCCATTGAGGGCAATGTGACGGTGGAAGTACCCAGCTGGTCAGGCCAACCGGTCCAAATGAAATTAGAGCAAAGCGCGATATTTGATGGGGAGCAGGTGCACTATCTCGCGGGTCGTCAAAAGGCGCTACACATCATCGGTTTTTAGCAAAGCGTTCTAGGGCAGTCTCGCATCACTGGTTGTGACGTCGAGCGCAAGGGCCTTGTTCGTTGAGACGTGAGTTGTCTGACACGTCAGCACAAACACTTGGACGGCATAAGTCGGTAGGGCAATCGCTCGTATCATTCAAGAGGGCGGTCAAACCACGTCGACACTGAGCAGTATTGCCAGCCGCTAGATGGCTACCATGGCATCCTACTGTGATGAGCACTGGGAGATTCAATGCCCCGATCGCATCAGCGAAGGGGGCGGGGAGGAAAAGACTGAAGCATCACACGCTCAGCCTTTTAAGAATTTGGCTCCGCCTGCTGGGCTCGAACCAGCGACCCACTGATTAACAGTCAGTTGCTCTACCAACTGAGCTAAGGCGGAAGGGTCTCCGAAGAGGGTGCGAAGTGTACACATCCGGTTTTCGGCCAGTCAACCGCGTATCACGTAAATCTCGCCCATCCCCCAGATCCGTTATCCTTGCGCTTTTGCCAGACCCTCCCAGCTGTGAGCCGACCCTTCGAATTACAATCTGACTATGCGCCGGCAGGTGACCAGCCTGCCGCGATCGAGCAGCTGATTGCGGGCGTGCAGTCGGGCCTCGCCTCGCAGGTTCTGCTCGGTGTTACCGGATCTGGAAAAACCTTCACCATGGCCAATGTGGTGCAGGCCTTGCAGCGGCCGACCATCGTCATGGCGCACAATAAAACGCTGGCCGCGCAGCTTTACGGCGAATTCAAGGAGTTCTTCCCCAACAACGCGGTGGAGTACTTCGTTTCCTATTACGACTACTACCAGCCCGAGGCGTATGTGCCGTCTTCCGATACCTATATCGAGAAAGACGCGCAGGTGAACGACCATATCGAGCAAATGCGGCTCTCTGCCACCAAAGCGCTCTTGGAGCGGCAGGACTGTCTGGTTGTCTCTACTGTCTCATCGATCTATGGCCTCGGTGACCCCGAGTCGTACTTCAAGATGGTCATGCATCTCTCGCGCGGCGAGATCATCGACCAACGCGGCATTCTGCGGCAGCTGGCTGAACTCCAGTACACCCGCAATGACATTGATT
>JAYOUT010000146.1:0-2734 GCA_038151055.1 Luminiphilus sp. | reverse complement strand
CGACCGATATTCTTGCTCCCGTTCCCGAGCTGGGCCACGGCTTGATGCAGGGTTATCTTCATGAGGAGCCGCCACTCAATAGCGCTGCCTTTATGCCTGCACCACCCGAGGCGGGCTCGGCAAAGCAGCAGGCTGATGAGGCGGCCAGTGAAGCCCTCCGCGCTTATGAGGGCACAACGCGGTGGGATCTGGCAGCGAGCGATGCAGATCTGCATTTTCCAGCCGCGGCCTCTATCTTTAGCTGTGCGCTCGGCGCCCAAGTGAGCGAAGAGCACACCCCTGCGCTCTATCGGCTGTTGCAGCGCTCACTGACCGATCTGGGCCTCGCGACCTATCCCGCCAAAAAAGCCCATATGCGTGAGCGGCCCTTTCTGGTGAACAATGAGGCGATCTGCACTCCCGATGAACGTGAACTGTTGGAAACCGATGGCTCTTATCCGAGCGGCCACAGTGCCATTGGCTGGGGCTGGGCGCTTATTTTGTCGCAGCTCGCGCCAGATCATGCAGAAGCGCTTCTGGCGCGGGGTCGCGCCTATGCCCAAAGCCGCATGGTCTGTAATGTGCATTGGATGAGTGACACCGAGGCGGGCATGGCGGTCGGTGCGGCGGCCTTTGCTCGACTGCAAAACAACGCACTGTTTCAGGACACAATGGCGGCGGCCAGGCAGGAGCTCTCAAGCGATAACGCTCAAGAACCGGACGCTGATGCCTGCGCACGGGAAGCAGAGGCGTTGGCCATGGTCGACTGATTCGTGTCGAACCGATACGGCACCACGCCCACGGGACCCGGCGAATACCGGGACGGTGCGGCCGCGCTTGCTCGACCCAAGGAGGCCGCGACGTTGATTGTCGTCCGGGCCGGTGACCAGCCCACCATTTTGATGGGCAAACGTGCTGCGACCCACCGCTTCATGCCCAATAAGTTTGTTTTCCCCGGCGGCAGACTTGACGCCATTGATCAGCGATTACAGATTGGCGGCGAGCTGAGCGATCCAGTCATGTCCCGGCTCCGCAAAGCCACCCGAAAAGACGTGACCGACCGCAAGCTTCGCGGACTGGCCCTAGCAGCCATCAGAGAAACCTTCGAGGAGACGGGGCTGGTCATCGGCCGCCCAAGCACTCAATCAGTCACAACGGCGCACCCTGTGTGGCAACAATATCTGGGCCACGGGGTCGAACCACCACTTGCACAGATGGATTTTATCGCCCGCGCCATCACACCACCCTACCGGACCCGGCGTTTCGATACGCGCTTCTTTCTCATCCACGACGAATTTATTCACAACGATCCTGAGCAGATTACCGATGCGAGTGGCGAGCTTAACCAGCTGCACTGGCTCACACTCAATGAGGCCCGCGATCTCGATTTGCCGGCTGTCACCCGGTGGGCCATCGATCTGGTGGAAGAACGCATCCAACTGGCGCAACGAGAGCAGTTGCGACAACCCGCCCCGTTTATGCGTTTCTTGAAGGGCAAACCTATCTCGCTGGATCTTTAGACCCATTTGTCCGGCGACTAAGTCGCTAAGGCACCAATCGTTGGTACACTCACGCGCCCCCACCGGAACGACAGCATGAACACGACAGCGAATGATTCTTCGAATGGTCACCTGACGGGTTACGGCTCAGCTTCTTACCGACATTACGTGCTGGTCCTGCTGATGCTGGTCTACACGCTCAACTTTATCGATCGCACGCTTATTGCGGTGGTCGCACAACCGATTATCGAGTCCTTCCAACTGACCGATGCTCAATGGGGCCTGTTGTACGGACCGCCCTTCGCCATTTTTTATGCGGTCATGGGTTTGCCCATCGCGTTGTGGGCTGATCGCTCTAATCGGGTGCACATCATTAGCCTCTGCATCGTGCTGTGGTCAATCATGACGGCGCTGTGTGGGGTGGCGGTCGGGTTTTTCAGCTTGCTGCTGTTCAGGATTGGCGTAGCGATTGGTGAAGCCGGCTGCACGCCACCCGCAAATTCATTAATCGGCGACTACTTCATCGCAAAAAAACGCGCCACCGCACTCGGGGTGTACTCGATGGGCGTGACGTTGGGCAGCGTATTGGCCAATGTTTTTGGCGGCCCCATAGCGCAAATGCAGGGCGCCGATGTTGGGCAGTGGCTATCAGGCGTAGGCCTCGGCTGGCTGTTCGGCGGATTAGATTGGGCCAATATCGAGGGCTGGCGAATCGCTTTCGTGGTAGTTGGACTGCCCGGTGTTTTGGTCGCTTGGCTGGTATGGGCCAGCATCAAAGAGCCGCCGCGGGGTTACTCCGATCCCCCGAGTCAAAGTGCAGACCGCGCACCCGACTGGTCTGAGACCTTCGCCGAGTTGCGCCGCAAACCTTCGTTTTGGTGGATGGCGATCGCGGCCTCATTGGTGGCTTTTGTGGGCTACGGGCTGATCTCCTTTCAGGCGCCTTTTTTACAGCGAGAACATGGGCTGAGTGTTCGCGACGCGGCACTGCAATTTGGCGCGCCGCTATCGCTACTGGCAGCCATCGGGACTTTCCTCGGCGGCTATATCACCGAGCGATTGACCGAACGATCCCCTACCGCCATGGCATGGGTACCCGCGCTGGGCATTGCGATTGCCGTACCGGCCTATGCGGCGGCGTTTTTCGCAGAAGATCTCAAAGTGGTCTTCGTGCTGTGGGGCATTGGCGCGGTGTTTCATTACAGCTACCTAGGCGCGCAATACAACATTGGTCAGGGCGTGGTCAGTAACCGCTC
>JAYOUT010000145.1:0-2804 GCA_038151055.1 Luminiphilus sp. | reverse complement strand
TCCATGGGAATCACCTGCGCGTAACCGCCACCGGCGGCACCACCCTTCATGCCGAACACCGGGCCCAACGAGGGCTCGCGCAGACAAATCGCGACGTTCTTACCAATGTGCTTGAGCGCATCACCCAAACCCACCGTGGTGGTGGTCTTACCCTCACCCGCAGGGGTCGGGCTGACCGCCGTCACCAGAATCATGCGCGCGTTGTCGCGCACCGGCTGCTCAAGCAACCAGTCCAGATTGACCTTGCCTTTAATGCGGCCATAGGGCTCCAAGGCCTCATCGGGAATGTTGAGTGCCTCGGCAATCTCGGTGATGGGCTTGGGGGTCGCGGCCTGGGCGATTTCGATATCCGATGCCATGGATGTTGCTCCGGTGACTGACTGAATCTGTGGAGGCACTTTGAAGCGTTGTGCACTGCGTTGTGATGTCGCCTGCGGTGCGCCGAAAAGCCCCCATTCACCGCGCCCTCAGGCCCGGCGGGCGCCATTATTCGGAGAATTGGCAGGCATGGCAAACGGTGTAAAAGGCCAATTTGGTGCGTCTCAACAAAGTGTCGTTTTTTGACCACCGTGTGTCGCGGAAAAGCCCTGTCCCATGGCACTTTTTGGGGGTTTTGCGCTCTGTCAGGACAGCCGATCTGAATTGAACCCTTCGTAAGGTGTCATCAAATGCTATTGTCATGTCTCGCGGCCTCGTTAAGCTTGCGGCAGGTCGCCAATGCGCCGTTTCCATTTGGGTAAGTCAGCGTGACCAAAAAGCGGCTGTTGTTGCGGCCGAACGACACAATTTCTGGGGACTTTTCATGATCAAGACGCTTACCGCTTTAACGCTCAGTTTGGGCCTCGCCCTCACTCTGGGGTGCGCCCCCTCTTCCGATGAGGCCGCCGAGGCACCCGCCGCCAGCGCAGCACCCAACTTCGCCGCCATCCACGCGGACGACACTGGCGAAAAGATTCCGGTGACCTTGGAGAACTACGAAGTCGCCGAGAGTGACCTCGCGTTCTACAACATCACCAAACTGGTCGGGATGAACACCTTCTTTCACTTCCCTACCGGCGCCTTTGATATCGATAACCAAACCGTTGTGCGCATGAACCGCGACACTTACTACAGCGGTGCGATCATCGATACGACTCAGGGTGCCACCGTGACCATCCCGGAAACCAACGGCCGCTACCTCTCGGTGATGGTGGTGCAAAACGATCACTACATTGATCAGGTATTCCTGGAGCCCGGCACCCACGAGATCACTAGTGAGACCGACTTCGCGATGGTGGCCATGCGCATCCGCGCCAACCAGAGCGACCCGGGGGACGATGATGCGATCGCTGCACTTCGTGCGGGCGTGAAGCTTGAAGTCGGCGGCAACGCCAGCCACGTGCGGCCCAACTACGACATGGAGCAGCTGGTTGCGCTGCGCGACGAGCTGACCGTTGAGGGCACCAAGCTGGGTACGCTGATGGGCATGCAGGGCGCGCACGGCACGGTCGATTCCCTGATGCACAAATTCGGTACCGCAATTGGCTGGGGTCTCTTGCCCGATGCGCAGGCGCAGTACCTGCCCTCTCCGAAGTTCTCTAACGATGGCTGTTACATGGCGTCCTACGCCGCACCGCCCTTCAACGAGCCAGGATTTTTCTCCATCACGATTTATGACGCAGACGGCTGGATTTACACCGAAGACGGCATCCTCAACGAGTTCAACATGAACCTGAATGAAGACGGCTCCTTTGACGCCTACTTTGGGGAGTGTGGCGACGTCGACAACAACCTGCCGACCGTGGATGGCTGGAACTACATCATGCGCATTTACGAGCCCAAGCTCGACGAGCTGCAGGAATTCCGCCTGCCTGAAGTGAAAAAAATCAGCTAGGGCATTCAGTGAACTTGGCGGGCACCGAATTCGTTGCCCGCATTAACCTCCATCCTCTTTTCTCTGCCCACCAGCCACTACCTTTCCTTCTCCGCCGTCCACGATGTATCGTCTACTTTCGATCTACCGCTAACGCGGCAGATGCCAAAAGCAGGAGTGATCATCCAATGAGCTATCAGGCTGTTCCCATTCAAGATCGTGTCGATATCGACAACCTGTTCTCTGCTTATGCCTACACGCTGGATGATGGCGACGCCGATGGCTGGATCGCACTCTACACAGACGATGGCGTATTCGATGTGCCGGGGCTGAACCGCTTCGAAGGCCCGGAGGGTTTGCGGGCCATCGCCGATATTGTGATTAACGGTAGCCAAGGCAACTGGCGCCACATGGCAACCAACGTGCTGGTGACGCCCGGTGCAAGTGGCGACGAGGTCGCTGTGCGCTTGCGTACGCTGGTGACCGACTGGAATGTCGACCCGGCCGGCACACAATTCAACGACTATCGCGGCACGCTGGTGCGTATCAATGGCCACTGGCGCATTAAAGAGCTCATCGCCACGCCAACAAAAGTGATCGTTTAAGCAGAGCCCAGCCAGAGCGGTCAGCAGCCCTCACCTGCGGCGTCGGGACACCTCTAAGCCGGCGTGCGAGCCTCCTCATGTATTGTTATGCTCGGCCGGCATCGTTTGTTCACTTCAGCGGAGCTACAAGCTCAAATGAGCGACCAAAAAAATTCCACTCTAAGGAAACTCGCTTTGTATGTTTTATTTAGCAGATCGCATTAAGACCGCTGTTACCGTCAGCGCATTTCTCATTGCAACCTCGGCTCTCGCCTCTGGAGGTGGCGGCGGAAATCAAGACAGCACTGACCCCACTCAACACTTCCACCCCAAAGGAAAGCCGCCGTCTGAGTACACCTTAAAAATTC
>JAYOUT010000144.1:0-2906 GCA_038151055.1 Luminiphilus sp. | reverse complement strand
CTGGCCGTGATACTCGCCCAAAAAGCGGGCCGTCCTGTGAAGATGGTGATGGATCGCGGCGATGTGTTCCGCGCCACGGGCCCCGCACCGGGTGCCGAAACCAGAGTGAAGCTCGGCGCTATGCGGGACGGCACGTTGGTCGCCGCCGACGTGGAATGCCTGATGGACTCCGGGGCCTACAACGGTAACCCCGCCGGAATCCCCGCCTTTATGGCCACGGCGTGTTACAAGCTGACCGACGCACGCTCCACCGGGCGTTCGGTGTACACGAATAAACCCAAGATCCACGCGTATCGCGCGCCAAGCATCCCACAGGTGACGCTGGGCTTTGAGCTCGCCATTACCGAACTGGCTGCCGAGTTGGATATGGATCCAATCGACTTCAGATTGATGAATGCTGTGGAAGAGGGCGACGCCAACATGATGGGTGCGCCTTATAAGCGCATTGGTTTGAGAGAGTGTCTTGAGGTGGCGCGCAACCATGCGCACTACCAGTCTGAGGTTGCCGAGGGCGCTGGACGCGGCGTTGCCATGGGCTATTGGATTAATGCCGGCATGCAATCGAGCGCCACGCTTAACGTGATTGCCGATGGTCACGTCGCGGTGCTGACAGGCAGCCCCGATATCGGTGGCTCAAGAGCCTCGATGGCGCTGATGGCCTCTGAAGTGCTGGGCATCCCTTTTGAGCATATCCATCCTCAGGTGGTGGCGACCGATGCGGTTGGTCACACCGATCTGACGGGCGGTAGCCGCACCACGCTCGCGACGGGACAGGCGGTGATTCAGGCGGCGGAACAGTGTGTCGCAGAGATGTGTCGGCGCGCCGCAATCGAGTGGGATGTGGAGCCCGGCGTCGTCGCATGGTCACAAGGTGCGGCGCACTATGGCGATCAATCGCTCACCTTTGAGGAACTGGCCGCGCGCGCCGGTGCCATGGGCGGGCCGTTGACCTTCTCTAGCTCGCTCACGGCGACCAGTACTGCGCCGGGTTTCGGGGTGCATATCTGCGATGCCGAGGTCGACAAGGAAACCGGCCGTACCACCATCACACGCTATACCGCGATTCAGGACGCAGGCAAGGCGATTCACCCTGACTATGTGGAAGGGCAGATGCAGGGTGGTGCAGTGCAGGGCATTGGTTGGGCGCTCAATGAAGAGTATCTGTATAACGAAGAGGGTGTCCTGGAGAACCCCGGGTTCCTGGATTACCGAATTCCGGTGGCTTCTGACCTGCCGTTCATCGACGCTGTGATTGTCGAAGTGGCGAATCCACTGCACCCGTTTGGTGTGAAAGGTGTGGGGGAGGTGCCCATCGTGCCGCCCATGCCGGCAATTGCCGAGGCGGTGTATCAATCCACCGGCGTGCGGTTCAGAGATTTGCCGCTCAATCCGCCCAAGATCATGGCGGCGCTGGCGGAAAACTAATCTCGCTCTGAGCGTGTGCCACCGTCAGGGGTCAGCCGCGGCGGTGGCCCCTGCCTCAAGGTCTTCCTCAATAAAGCGCAGGATAGCCTCCAGCGCTATTTCTCTCGGAAAGTCATTTTGATCGGCGAAAATGGCCTGTGACACTTCGTGTTGGCGGGCAATGGGCACCGACATCGCCCAGTGATCGGCGTTAAAAAAGCCGAGGATCGTCGAGCCCGGAATCACTTGATCGTAGAACACGAGTTGGCTGTCATTGCGCGCGTCCTTCAGTGCACCCAACTGCTTGTGGAAGCGTTGCAGGCCGTTGGAAATATTGTCCGGGTCGGGGAACGACACCACCGAGTAATAGCGGATGTGCTCAGGAAGCGTGTGCTCGGCAAACCAGGCTTCTCGGTTAGCGGGGCTCAAGGTCTCTAGTGCCTTGGAGTCTTTTTTCTCGCACTCGGCGCCGGGGATCAGCGTTAACCAGCGCAGCTGCTTTTCGTCTGCTTCATCTGCTAACGGGGACCCCCACACCGCACCCGCGTAGGACACCACCGCGGCGACACGGTGGGTGAGTTCGGGGTATTGCACCAGAAAGGCAAAAATATCCGGCAGACCTTTGGAGTAGCCGAACAGGATCAGGGGTCGATCGTCGTACTCTGGGCCGAGTCCGGCGACATACTCCGCAATCAAATCGGCGTTCGTCTCTGAGCTGGCGATGCCTTCAACCTGAATAAACCCGGTCTCATAGCCGAGTGTGGCGACATGGTTTGGGGCCGAGTTGTCATGGTGGAGCCACGCCTTGACGCAGGAATAAGCAAGCCCCGGCACCATTTTGCCCAAGAGGTGGGTCGAGGACGGTCCGAGATCAACGGGCGCACCCGTGGGAGCCGGCTCGTCGTCGAAGCGCACCAGAGCCTCCTCGCAGGGCGTGTAATCAGGCAGGGATTCGCCGTGATCCTCGTTGGCGGCGCAAAAGATTTCTCTAAACCGGGCTCGTCCGTCGGTGACGTTGTAGGTGTTACCAGGCTCGAAAGACAGTGGCTCGAGAGTGTAGGAAAAAGGAATTTCAGGCTGGCTGGAGCAAGCGCTCAACAAGATCCCAAAGCCCGTCAAAGCGATGAAGCTGCGCAATGCTCTACTTTTTAAGGCGGCCCGATATATCACCATTAAACGACTCACTCAGTGGTATCGAGACCTGACTCGAGTGATGGATGCCATTCAGGGAGCCACCGTAGCTGATCAAATTCTGACAGCGATACGGGCGCCTCACTGAAAAAGAAAACGGCGCGATAACCGTCGGAATAGTAGGGATCGGGTGTCAGGTTGTAATGAGTATCTTCCTCGGTTGAAATGCGCGAGCCCGAGACATAGCCCACGCCGCTGAGACCCTCGGAGTAAGCGAGATCACCCATCAAGCCATCGCGGGTGTGATCAACATAAGGGTCGATGGCGTGGGTGGTGATGGTGCGCTTCTGGAATTTGACGCCAATGTCCCG
>JAYOUT010000143.1:0-2923 GCA_038151055.1 Luminiphilus sp. | reverse complement strand
GCCGCGACGATGGTACCCAGCGGTGCCATTAAATCTGCCACGAGCTCACCTCGCTCCTGACTGTCTCCCCCGAACTCCAAGAAGTAGCCATTGGGGAGGGCGATCGGATTCGCTTCGAGGTCGGCGGCCAGCATTTTGAGTGCCTCTTCGGGAAGCACGCCGCGTTTTAGATAGCCAGCAATGTTATTCAGACGGTCGCCATTTTTTCTTGCAATGGGGCTCTCGTCCGGCACGAGTGATACGCTACCCAGCGCGCTCAGGGGCACTGCGGGCACGAGCGTTTCGGGACCGCGCTGTGGAATCGGGATCCGAATATTCGCCAGATCATCGGTACTGTCCCACTCCTGACGCTTGAGGATGGCGCGCACCGGCAAGCGCTCGGTGCCCTCTAACAGCTCGCCGCCCACTCGGCCTTTCAGAGCACTCTCAATCCCCCGCGCGACATCGGCTTTGCTCAAACCGGCGCGTTTTAGGGCGGTCTCGTCGAGATCAAAGACCACCTTCGGTGGCGCCGGGGCCATGGACACGTTGGTATGGGTGACATCCGGTAGGGCCGCGACCCGACGCCGGAATTGCTCGCCCAAAGACTTGAGGACATCGGTGCTGGGTCCATACAGACGCACCTCAAGCGGCGCCGCCACGGGTGGGCCTTGATCGATACCGCGCACCAGAATCTGTGCTTGGGGGTATTCCCGATCGACCTCTTTTTGCAGTCGTCGAATCAAGTCGTCGGTTTGGTTCTCGTCAGTCGTAAGGACCAGCCCTCGGGACCAGCTGGGCACACCTTTTACATTAGCGCGCAGGTTGTAATAGAACTCGGGTGGGCTCTCGCCAATCGACCAGTCCACGCGTCGCACGAGTGGCTCGGATCTGAGCTTTTCATCGACCTGCGTCACCAGCGCCAGAGAATCTTCGATGGAAGCACCGTCGGGCAGTTTGACGTCCAGATACATTTGATCGCGATCAGTGCCCGGAAAGAACTGCAGGGTCAAGGTACCGAGGCTGAGAAAGCCGGTTAGGGGGAGCGCCAGCGCCAGCGCTGCCGCGCCAACGGGGTTGCGAATCGACCAGTCCAAAGAGCGCCGGAAGGTATCGGTCAATTTCTGATTATCGGCGCCGGCCCGCCACCAGCGTCGCTCCAGTGCAAGACCTGACGGCAGCCATCGCGCGGCCAGTACCGGCGTGACAGCGATCGCCAGAATGAACGACGACACCAGCATGGCGACTACGGCGACGGCAATAGAGCCGAGAAAATCGCCTCCGGCGCCGGGCAGTAAGACCATCGGAATGAAAGCCAAAACGGTGGTCAACGTCGATGACATCAATGGAATACGCATGCGCGACACTGCGCCTCGCATCGCCTCTACGGGCGCGAGTCCGCTCAACAGCCGCTTGCGAATCTCATCGGTCATGACAATCGAGCCATCGACCAGCAACCCCAGCGCCACGACCAGCCCTGTGACTGACATGTGCTGTATCGGAATCTCAAGGTAAAAGAGGGCGATCATGGAGGTGAGAGTGCAGAGTGGCAGTATCACCGCGACCACCAGAGCGGCTCGCCAACCCAAGGTGATCAGCAGTACGGTGAGCACCAGACCAATGCCCATGAGCAGGTTTTTGGCGACCCCTTCCAGGCGGTCGGTGGTGTAGCCCGCTTGATCAAAACTGGTTTCGATACTGACGCCCTCAGGTGCTGAGGCGCGGTAGTCGTCGAGAAATTCGTCAAACCGTGCCCCGTAGCGATCGACCTGATAGCCGGGTCGCATCTCGGCGGCGATGAGCACCGAGCGCTGACCGTTCGACAGCGAGAGGCTGTTAAAGGGTGTCACCTCAGTTTTGCTGACTGTGCCTAAATCGGAGATACGGATCGCCCGTCCGTCGGGCAGTCCTCTGACAATGACGTCGCGAACCGATTCGAGGTCGGTGAACTCGCCCGTCAGCTCAACCGTCAAGGCGGCGCCGGAACCAGTCAGTTGCCCCGCGGGTGTTCGCGCGTCGGCGGCCGCGAGCGCGGCAGACACCTCGTCGACTGAGATCCCCAGCATCGACAGCCGGGTCTCATCGAGCGCAACCCGGACCTCCTCATTGGGGAGTCCGTAAAGCTTCACTCTCCGGGTATTGGGCACGCTGCGCGCGGCATCAGCAAAGAGCAGGGATTGTCGGCGAAGCTGTGCGGGGGAGAGGGGGCGGCCGTCTGTGCCGCTAATGGCGATGATTTTGACAAATTCGGTCCAGATCTCGTCATCAAAATCAGGTGGCGTGGTGCCGGGTGGCAGAGTCATCGCAACCCGGTCTACAACGTCTCGTAACTCCGACATGATTTGCTTGAGTCGCCCGGGAGGCGCCTTGTAATCCACCTCGACGAAAATCAGGGACACGCCCGCCGCAGACGTGCCATCGACCTCCATCACGTCGGGTTCCTCGCGCAGCGCGTCGACCATCGGTTTGGTGACCAGCGCCTCGACTCGGGCGGGACTGGCGCCAGGGAAGAAAATCTGAATTTTGGCGAACCAAGGTGTGATGGCAGGATCTTCCTTGCGTGCCATGCCACTCATGCTGGTGTAGCCCACGACCACGATGGCCAGAATCACCAGCGCGAGATAGCGCGAATTGGCGTGTAGCAATTTGGCAATCATGAGCCGGGCACACCGGTAGCGACGTTGTCTGCACCCAGTGCGACGCTGTCTGGATCCTGTGAAAAGACAGGCTCAACCAGATCTCCCGGGCTGATGCGTTGCAGGCCTGATGCCACCACCGGCACTTGACTCGGCAGTGTGCCTCTGACGAAGACTTGGTTACCCCGGGTGTAGAGAATCTCAACGCTCTCCCTGCGGGCGCGTTGCTTGCCGTCGCCGTCGGCTGTGATGGTCAGTACATCCCACAGGCCTCGGGAGGCCTCAAGGAGTGCCGTGATCGGCAACCA
>JAYOUT010000142.1:0-2953 GCA_038151055.1 Luminiphilus sp. | reverse complement strand
CAAGCGCGCTTTACCCGCCGCGCGGGCCATGAATTCTAACCCGACTCCAGTCCGGGTAATAATGATTCTGCAACGCGTCGCACCTGCTGCCGTTGCGACGAATAATCCGCGTCACGTACTTGGGGCTCCAGTCCCTCAAGAGTCAGTACATGAATAGCGCCTCTGTAAGCCAGATACGCCTCCGACAGCGCCGAAGCGTCGGCCGGTGAAATCAACTGCTTCTGCTCCAGCGCTTCCAGCAAACGAATGACATCAGACCACTTCGTCAGTGAAGGATATTCGCCCGCATGCGCCAACACCAAAAACTGCACGACAAACTCAATGTCCACAATACCGCCCGGATCCCGCTTTAGATCAAACCGGCTCGCGTTGTCTTTCTGTGCCGTCAGTTCGGAACGCATTCGTGCTCGCATTTCGCAGACGGTCCTAGCCAACGCCTCGCGCTCTCTCGGCACAGCCAGAACCTCTCGGCGAAGCGCCTCCAATCGCTCGCGAAGCGCGACATCCCCGGCAACGGGCCGCGCCCGCACCAACGCCTGATGCTCCCATACCCACGCTGACTCCAACTGGTAACGCCGGAGCCCTGCAAAACTGGTGGCGACCAAGCCGGACTCACCGTCTGGTCTTAACCGAAGGTCGACCTCATACAAGCGCCCCGAGTGAGTGCGGGCGGACAGCACGTGAACAACTCGCTGCGCGAGCCGCGTGTAAAACCGCGTATTGTCGATGACGCGTGGCCCGGCTGTTTCCCCCTCAGCACCGTCAAATACAAAAACCAGGTCTAAATCAGACCCATAGCTCAGTTCCAGACCGCCCAGCTTGCCGTAAGCCATCACCGCAAAACCCGTTGAGTGACCCTGCGGCTCACCGTAGCGGCTTACCAACTCTGCGCGGGCCACGGCCACGGCTTGTTCGATCATCAGCTCAGCCAGAAAGGTCAGATTGTCACTCACCTTCATGAGTGGCAGCGTGTTGGTCAGCTCACTGGCCGCGACCCGAAGCACCACACCCTCCTTGATGCGACTCAGCGCGCTCATCTGCCCCTCGAGATCCTCTTCAGGTATCCGGAGCAATTGTTGCCTCACCAGGGACTGCAACTCATCCCGGCTTGGCGCGCTGTACAACGTCGACTCATGGAGCAACTCATCCACGAGCTCCGGGCGGGAGGCTAATCTATCCGCAATCCATGTGCTTGCTGCAACAAGGGAGAGCAAGTGCCCCAGTGCTCCGGGGTTTTCCTGCAACAGCACGAGGTATGCGCTTCGGCGGCATACCGCCTTGATGAACGGCAGACTGCGAATAAGCGCCTGATCTGGATCGCGACTCGTTGCCGCGGCCTCACAAAGTAGCGGGAGAAATCCCTCGAGCCTGCGTCGCCCCTCGGGTTGCAACGCAGCGATCCAGGCGCTTTCCAAAAGCCCTTCCAAAGCGGCCCAGCTCGCCTCAGGTCGGTGAAAACCCATTTCGCTGAGTGACGACTCGTTGAGATCGGCGAAGGTGATGCGCGGGCCCCGCTTAGCCACTTCGCCATGCGTCGTGACCTTTGACGCGGGCTCAGCGATCAGGTCGTTAAAAAGTGAACCGACCTCTCTGCGTGCCTCAACGAGGCGCGCCTGAAGTGTGTCCCAGTTCGCAAAACCCGCTAACAATGCCAGCTGCGCGCGCTCCAGAGGCGAGTCAGGTATTGCCTGAGTTTGTTTATCCCGCATCGCCTGCAAGGCGTGCTCAACTCGACGCAACAGTCGGTAGTGCACCGCCAAGCGCTGAGCTTGCTCGAAGGGGAAGATGCCCGCCTGCGATAACGCTGGTAAAGCGTTGAGCAGGGGCCTCAGTCGAAGCTCAGTGAGCCGACCACCGTGAATCAGCTGAAGGCTCTGAGCGACAAATTCGATCTCTCGAATACCGCCTGCTCCGCGCTTCAAATCCGTTTCTATGCCGAGTCGCGCCACCTCGGCACGCATCATGGCCTTCATCTCGCGAAGCGCGGCAATCACCGAAAAGTCGGTATAACGGCGATAAACAAAAGCATCCAGCATTCCCACTAGGGCGGCTCTTGCCGCCGGGCTCCCGGTGACAGGCCTCGCCTTGATCATGGCGTAGCGTTCCCACTCGCGACCCTGCTCCTGGTAGTAAACCTCCAGCGCGCTGTAGGCACCCACCAGCGCGCCACTGTCCCCATAGGGCCTGAGCCTCATATCAACCCTGAAGACAAAACCATCCTCCGTGACGGCATCAAGCAGGCGGATCACCATCTGGCCAAGCCGGGTGAAATAGGACTGATTGTCGAGCTGCTGTGCCCCTCCCTCGGTCATGCCGGCCTCTGGGTACGCAAAAATGAGGTCTATATCAGAGGAAAAATTAAGCTCTTCGCCTCCAAGCTTCCCCATCGCTAGCACCACCAGTGACTGGGGTGTACCCGACTCCTTACCAACAGGGGTGCCGTGCTTTTTCTGTAACGTGACGTCAGCGAAGCTGAGCGCGGCACGGATGGAGCAATCTGCGAGCGCGCTGAGCTCGCTGCTGGACGTGTCGATCGACGAGAGCTGCGCCGTATCTCGCCAGAAAATCCGCAACATCTGCTGATGACGAAAACGACGGAGTCCCGCCATCACGGATGCCTCGCTTTGTGGCTCGGTCAATACCTTTGCGAGCGCGTCGTCCCAATCTTCGGGACCCCAGTTGCGCTCTGATAAAAGGCCGCCCTCAGCAAGCTGAGTGCAAAGCCAGTCGCAGTGACGTGCAATCTGCTCGACGAAGAAATCACTTCCAGCCAGCATGGATTCCAGCGCGGTCAGTTGGCCCTGTGCTCGAGCCAGCTCCATGAGGTTTGTTACCAGACCCTCTCCGAGACGTGCCGTCAGTCGGCTCATCGCGTCGCGCACGCAATCCGTTTGCCAATCCGGCATGTTGGGCGCTACCGACATATATTGACCCGGATCCTCAATGAGACTGG
>JAYOUT010000141.1:0-2956 GCA_038151055.1 Luminiphilus sp. | reverse complement strand
GCCGGTGCCCGCGGGGGACCCCGAAAAAAGAGAGCGAAGTCTACGGATGTGGTGGGGGGGTGTCAACAGCTGAAACGCCCGAAAATCGGGCGTCTCAGGCAGATGCGACTTTTCTCACAAAGGGGTGCGAAAACCCCTTAAGCGAGCCGGATAGGCAGATCCCTGACCCGCTGCCCGGTGGCGGCGAACACCGCGTTGCCAATCGCGGGCGCGACAGGGATGAGGGGCGGTTCACCCAGCCCGCTGGGGAACGCCTCGCTATCAACGAAAACAATGTCCAGCTCAGGTACATCGGACATTCTCAGCGGTGTGTAGGTATCCAAATTGCGCTGCTTAACCTGCCCTGACTCGAACTCCGCGCCCTCGTGGAGCGCCAGGCTAAGCCCCCACAGCGCGGCACCCTCTGCCTGCGCCATGGCGCCCGACGGGTTCACAACCGTGCCCACATCGATGGTTTGCCAAAGCTTCTTCACCGCTACCTTGCCCGTCTCAGGCACCACTGCCACATGCGCCACGCAAGCAATCCAGGTTGGCATCCCGCGTTCCTGACCGTGACAAACCGCCACACCGAGTCCTTCATTAGCCGGTAGCGCTCGTCCCCAGCCACTGCGCTCAGCCACATCTTCCAACACAGCGCGCAGCCGCGTCGCACCACCCACCGTGCTGCCCTCGCCGCCGGCGTTCTTGCCTTGACCATCTAGCCGCGCCAGCCGGAAGGCGACAGGATCCTCACCCATTTCGTGAGCGATTTCATCCACAAAGCTCTCGACACCCCAGCCGGTCCAGCCGGAACCAACAGCCCTCAGCCATCCCGGCAAGAACGTCTTCTGGGCCAACTCGTTATTCACCGCGCGAACGCGGTGAGCAGGCATCGTGTACCAATGATCAGCGCCGCTGATCGAGAAAGGATCAAATTTCCCCTCACCCGCTACGCCCGGTGCCATGAAGCCCGGCGCCATCGACAACGTCGGCCAGCCGGCGACCGCCGCATGCTCCACACCCGTGAGTGCGCCTTGCTCATCAAAACTCGCGGCAAACGTGCAGACGGTTGGCGAACGAACGCAGTCAAAGCGACTGTCGGTCTCACGATCAAAGATGAGCTTCAGCGGCCTGCCCAACGCCCTGGACGCCAGTACAGCAGGGATCATCTGATCGCCGAACAGACGGCGGCCGTAGCCTCCACCCAGATACTGTTGATGGATGATGATGTCGGCCTCAGGCAAATTCAGCACTTGCGCCAATAGCGGCAGAATGAGCGACTGCCATTGGTTACCAGCATAAATGTGGCACTGGCCCGCATCGTCAAATTCAACAACCGCATTTTGGGGCTCAAGCGTGAAATGCAGGGCAGTGGCGGTGCGATAAGTAGCCTCCACCTGTTTCACAGCGTTAGCGCGCGCGGCTTCAACATCACCATCATCAACTACCAGAGTGCCGCTCGATGGATCTCGCGCCAAGCGCAACCCTTCTGCCAGCAGGTCTGCCTCACTGACGCCGGCGGTCTCACCGGGCTGCCAATCAACCTGTACTGCCCTGGCAGCCTTGAGGGCTACCGGCATGGTTTCTGCCGCCACCACAACCCAGCCCTGCAGCGTCGAGGTGGGGTCCTCAATCAGAACGGCACCGATATAACCTGGCAGTGACTCGGCCGCGGACTCATCAATGCCCCGCACTGCGGAACCGTATCGGGTGGGCGGGATCAGCGGAATCCCGTACACCATGCCGGGCCGGTGAATATCAAGGCCATACTGCGCAGTACCGTCGGATTTAGCCGGCACGTCTAGGGCGGGCACATCCCGGCCAACGATCGTTCGCTCTCCGGGCGCCTTGATCGGCATCGCATCCAGCTCTTCCTGAGAGAAGCTTCTCGAGATCGTGCCCGTTTGAATAATCTCGGCGAATGTAAGGCTGCCAGAGCCGGATAAGACGCGGCTGCCCTCAACGCGGCAAGCCTCGGGCGCGACACCCATCATCCGAGCGGCGGCCTCGGTCAACACCATTCGGCCAGCAGCGCCCGCCTGGGAAAGCTGAGTAAAAGACGTGTGCACCGACCAGGAGCCACCCGTCACCATATACCCCCACTTCGGGTCCGTATCGACATGTTGAATGCTGACGTCCTCCCATGCCGCACCCAATTCATCAGCGATCACCTGCGCCAAAGCAGTCCCCACGTGTTGGCCCATCTCAGCGCGCACAATGTTCATTTTGATCGCGCCATTGGCGTCAATTTCGAACCACATCACCGGCGAGAATGAGGCGCTCCCTCCCTGGCTGACTAAATCGGAGGCCGCTTGGTCAGGCTGACAGCCGCCAAGTGCGGAGCCCAAACCCAGCACCAGTGATGATCCTGCGGCACCCACAACAAACTGGCGCCGTGACAGTGCTCCGATTGGCTTATTCATTTGAAGCCTCCCCCTGCACCAGTTGATTCCCGGCGGCGGCAATGGCCCGCTTGATGCGTGGGTAAGCCATGCATCGGCACACATGGCCATCCATATGAGAGACGATTTCAGCGTCGCTGGGCGCGGGATTACCTTCAAGAAGCGTTGCCGCCTGCATGATTTGACCCGACTGGCAGTAGCCGCACTGCGGCACCTGCTCGGCTTCCCATGATGATTTCAGGGCAGCGCCAACCGGCGTGGCGAGCCCTTCGATCGTTGTGACGTGACGGTTTGCGACTGCGGTCACGGGGGTCACACACGCTCGGGCCGCGCTACCATCAAGATGCACAGTGCAGGCGCCACATTGGGCGATACCACAGCCAAATTTCGTACCGGTCAGCTGTAACTCTTCCCGCAAGACCCACAAAAGCGGCGTATCAGGGGGGCTCTCACTGGTAACAGCTTGCCCGTTTAAGGTGAACCTAACCATACCGATACTCCTCTCGAGACCATGGAATCAGGATAACCGGTTCAGCATCGGTGGCAAGTTGCGACGCCGCGGCGGGTGGGTCACC
>JAYOUT010000140.1:0-2960 GCA_038151055.1 Luminiphilus sp. | reverse complement strand
CGCCGGATTGCCATGGCGATACGGCCCAGCAGGCGGAACGGATTGTTATCCGCACTAATGCGCCAGCGGCGAATCCCGCGTGCTCGCGCACCATACCCAAAAACCCAACGGGGCAATAAACCCGCCATGGCAAGGAAAAGGCGCCTCTCACACTGCATTCGGTGCTTTTAGGCCCAAAAGTGTCGGCTTGAAGCAACCAGATTGACTGCACGCACCGTACAAAGGCGGCGCCAAATGACGATAACTGTGCACTGAGTAAAGCGCCGATCAGAGGAAAGACTATGTCCACCGCCACAATCAAGGACTTTGGGTTTGGTACCCAGATTCGGAAGTCACCGTTTTTTGATGCCACTGTTCGATGGGGCGCCACCGATTTCTCGGTCTACAACCACATGTACATCCCCCGGTCATTCGGTGACCCGGAGCAAAACTTCTGGAATCTGGTCAATGACGCCATCCTCTGCGACGTGGCGGTGGAGCGTCAGGTCGAGATTACGGGGCCAGACGCGGCCGCCTTCGTACAGTTACTCACCCCTCGTAATCTGTCGCAGTGCGCGGTGGGTCAGTGCAAGTATGTGCTGATTACCAACGCGGCCGGCGGCATCTTGAATGACCCGGTGCTTTTACGCCTCGAGGAAAATCGTTTTTGGTTGTCTTTGGCTGACAGCGATGTGTTGATGTGGGCACAGGGCGTTGCCACGCATGCGGGCCTCGATGTTGAGATTAGGGAGCCCGACGTGTCCCCGCTGCAACTTCAGGGCCCCAAGAGCGGCGACATTATGGTAGCGCTCTTTGGTGAATCGATTCGTGACCTCAAGTACTACTGGCTCGATCATTTTGAACTCGACGGTATACCGCTGGTGATCTCGCGCACCGGCTGGTCGAGCGAGCTGGGCTATGAGATCTACCTTCTGGACGGTAGTCAGGGCGGGGCGCTGTGGGAGAGGCTGATGGCTGTGGGTGAGCCAATGGGGTTAAAGCCCGGTCATACCTCTTCGATTCGGCGCATTGAGGGCGGCATGCTCTCCTACCACGCCGACATGGATGCCCAGACCAACCCGTTTGAGCTCGGTTTGGACAGACTCGTTGATCTTGAGATGCCCGCAGACTTCATTGGCAAAGCGGCTCTCAAGCAGGTGCAGCAGCAAGGTATTTCCCGTCAGCAGATTGGCCTCGAGATCGACGGCGAGCCGCTACCCGGGCCCAACACGCAATTCTGGCCCGTGGAGCTCAGCGGCGAGGTAATCGGTAAAGTTACCTCCGCGGTGTACTCGCCACGCTTGAAAAAGAATATTGCGTTGGCGATGGTGGCAAGTGCTCATAGCGCTGTTGGCACCAGCTACGACATTCAACTACCCGGCGAGACGCGGCAGGGAACGATCGTCCCCAAACCGTTTTACGACCCCAAAAAACAGATCACCGCAGGCTCAACGAAAGTTGCGTGATACCCCGCCTCCCATCAGTGAGCAGCTGAACGCCGCCAGCGGTTGGCGAGAGCACGCTGGATGAGGATTAGATGGTTTTGCAAGCCCTAGTGCGGCGGGGCTCGATACACTAGGTCAATAGGGCTCGGGAAATAGCGCCGAAAGCGCGGCTCATTGGGACTGAAGACAACACACGCTAGATCAAGTCAGCAACACGCTCCCTGAGCAGATTCTTTCGGATCTTACCGGTCGTGGTTTTGGGTAGTTCCTCAAAAACGATGCGCTTTGGCCGCTTATAGCCGGCTAGTTGCCCGCGCGCGTGTTCAATCAGATCGGTCTCGCTGACCTCACTGCCTTCGACCAGCTCGACAAACGCACAAGGGACCTCGCCCCACTTCTCGTCGGGCATCGCCACCACCGCCACACAGGTCACAGCAGAGTGGCTGTAAAGCGCGTTCTCCACTTCAATGGATGAGATGTTCTCGCCTCCCGAAATGATGATGTCCTTGGAGCGGTCACGGATCTCGATATAGCCGTCGGGATGTTGCACCGCTAAATCACCCGACCAGAACCACCCGTCACCGAATGCCTCCGCAGTGGCATCAAGCTGTTTGAGATACCCCTTCATGACGATGTTGCCGCGAAACGCGACCTCCCCCTGAGTCTCACCGTCCCAAGGCACCGGGGTGCGGGTGTCAGGATCGAGCACCAGCACATCCTCCTGCAATTCATAAGCCACACCTTGTCGCGCTTTCAGCTTGGCCTGCTCTTCGTCACTGAGCGTCGACCAGGTCGCCCGCTCTGCACACACGACTGCCGGGCCATAGACTTCAGTCAGCCCGTAGACATGGGTAATGGAGATCCCCATTTGCTCCATCGCCTGAATCGTTTGGGGCGGTGGCGGTGCTGCCGCCGTCATCATGCGAACAGACTGCGAGAACGGTTGCCGCTCGGCATCACTCGCCCCGGCGATCATCGACATAATGATCGGCGCGCCGCAGAGATGCGTTACACCGTGCTGCGCGAAGGCGCCGTAGATCCCCTCAGCCGATGGGCTACGCAGAAACACGTGGGTGCCCGCCAACATCGTGATGGTCCACGGAAAACACCAGCCGTTGCAGTGAAAGAGTGGCAGCGTCCACAGATACACGGGATGGTGTGGCATCTCCCAGGTCACCACGTTGTTGACCGCATTGGTCCAGGCACCGCGATGCGAGTAGACCACGCCTTTGGGCTGACCGGTCGTGCCAGATGTGTAGTTCAGGGCCAACGCGTCCCATTCATCATCTGGCGGGGTGTAGGGAAAATCGGATGCGCCCTCTGCCAACAGGGCTTCATAGGTCAGCTCACCAATACAGTCGCCGCCTGGCCCCTCTGGGTCCTCGATATCAACAATGAACAGATCGCGCCCGGATTGGCTGGCTGCCTCTCGCGCCAGCCCAGAGAACTCGGTATCCACGATCAGCACCTTGGCCTCGCCATGCTCGAGAATAAAACCCAGCGTGGCAGCATCGAGTCGGACGTTGTTGGCATTGA
>JAYOUT010000139.1:0-2984 GCA_038151055.1 Luminiphilus sp. | reverse complement strand
ATCGCATCGGGATCAACCTTAAATGGCTATTGGCCAGCTGCTTTATGATCTCGGGCAAGGTCGATACCCCGACCATGTAGACCATGCACAATTAAAGGTGCCATGACGATGCGAAGACGAGACATACTGAGGGGAAGCAGCGCCGGCTTGGCGGCACTGGGCCTCGCGCAACGCACCACAGCCCAAAACGACTGCACGGCGGCCGCCACGCAAAAGACCACCTTCGTACTGGTGCACGGCACCTGGCATGGCGGTTGGGTATGGCAGGACGTCGCCAACCGACTGCGGGCGATGGGCCATCGGGTCTATACCCCCACCTGCACCGGCTGTGGTGAGCGCCTGCATCTCACCGGCACTCAAGTGGGGTTGGACACTCACATTACTGACATCACACAGGTGCTCGAGTTTGAGGACCTCAACCACGTCATTCTGGTGGGTCACTCCTTCTCCGGTATCACGATCACCGGTGTGGCGGATCGCTGTCGTGAACGCGTCGACCGCATCGTGTTCTTCGATGCGCTCGTACCCCGCGAGGGGAGGATGAGTGGTGTACCCAGAGACCCCGACACCGGCGACTTTCCCAATTGGTGGAAAGCCCGGGAAGCGCATTTTATTGATGGCTATCAGATGGATCTGTGGCAGGACTATCCCATGGAGATGCTGGTGCCGGATTCCTATCCCGAGATTGCCGCCAAACTGAAAAGGTTGATTACGCCGCATCCCGCGAAGCAGTGGACCGATGAGCTGGTGCTGGAGCACGGCGGCTGGGCGGGCCTCAAGCCCACCTACATCCACTGTGTGGGACAAACCTATCGGCAAAGCTCTGATCTGATGGTCGGCCCGGCGCGGGGGCCTGGTTGGACGTTTATCGAGTTGGATATCCCGCGGGACGGGATGCTGACGCACCCGGTACTGGTCTCTAACACGCTCAACTCATTTAGCGGATAACTTTGGTTTGGGCATGACAAACCACACCATCGTCCGGTATTGTCCGGGCGTGTCAGGTCAAACTGCACACCCAATGAACCTGTGAAGGGAAGCGTCCCAAGGAGAGCAGACATGAGCGAATTTCGAA
Organism: Luminiphilus sp.; assembly: GCA_038151055.1. Lineage (GTDB taxonomy): Bacteria > Pseudomonadota > Gammaproteobacteria > Pseudomonadales > Halieaceae > Luminiphilus. Next base: position 1,909 of record JAYOUT010000139.1, on the reverse strand, counting down.
ACAAATTTTCAGTGGCGGTAATCAGTGTAGTAGCGAGCAGCACCGCGCTGGCAGGCGCGTTACCACCAGCACCCGCGGCACCCGTCGCCACGCCCGTTATGGGCCCCTGGGCTCTGGGTCTGATGGCCGCGCTCGTTGCGGCTATTGCCTACGGCATCAAGAAAAAGTAATGGGCGCCCTCGCCAAGAGGGCTCTCGTTTGCCTCGCCTCAAGCTATTCATGACTTGAGGACTTGGTTACTGATGCTCAGTGCCAGCATGGGCAGGCTCGGCCTGCCCCTTCGCTACTTATGCTTTGTAATCCCTGTGTTTGCCGGTGGTGCGATGGCCGCTGACCCGCCGATTGCCATCGCGCTGCACGGGGGCGCTGGCACCATCGAGCGAGGCGCGATGAGCGAAGAGCTCGAGGCTAACTACCGCGCGTTTCTCGATGACGCGATCACAAGTGGTTATGAACAGCTACGTGAGGGTCGAACGGGTCTTGATGTCGTCGTCAACGTCATTCAGTTGATGGAAGACTCTCCCCTATTCAATGCCGGGCGCGGCGCAGTCTATACCTGGGACGGGACACACGAGCTCGATGCCTCGATCATGCATGGCGAGAACCTCGACGCGGGAGCGGTCGCAGGAGTTAGCACCGTAAAATCCCCTATCGCATTGGCGCGCACCGTTATGGAGGATTCTCCTCACGTGATGTTGGCAGGCGCCGGTGCTGAAGCCTTTGCCCTTGAGCGAGGATTTGACCCCGTATCCCCCGATTACTTTGCGACCGAGCGCCGCCGCGAGGCACTCGAGGCCTACAAAGCCAATGAGCAGGCGGGCCTTAAACCCGAGGCCGACCATAAATTTGGCACGGTGGGCGTGGTGGTGTTGGATCAGATGGGCAACCTGATTGCCGGCACTTCAACCGGGGGCATGACAGGTAAGCGCTGGGGGCGCATCGGCGACTCGCCCGTGATCGGTGCGGGCACCTATGCAGACAACCGCAGCTGCGCAGTGTCGGCGACCGGGCACGGCGAGTACTTTATTCGTCATACCGTCGCGCGTGACATATGCGCGCGAATGCAGTTTGGCGGCGCAACCCTCGAGGCGGCGGCGAGCACTGTCGTGATGGAAGAGCTGGTGGCGGCCGCAGGTGAAGGCGGCGTTGTCGCAGTGGACCCGGCTGGCAGGGTCGCATTGGTGTTCAATACGCCTGGCATGTACCGCGCATCGATTGATGCAACGGGCCATAAGGTGGTGGGCATCTATGGCGAAGGCGAAACGCCTTGATAGGTTGCGGGACGTCAGTGAGGGATTGGCCTATGATCTATCGTGATCCGCAGCACCGAGACGCATCATGAGTGCCCAAATCACCCACCTCCCCGCAAATACCACGCAGCAAGAACTACTCCACTGCATGGCCGAGGACGGCGCCGTCATCATTGACGATGTGCTGGGAAGCGAACAGCTGAAAGCGCTTGATCACGATCTGGCTCCCTTTTTAAAAAAACAAGTGTATGGCCGCGACGCGTTCACGGGTTTTCACACACAGCGAATTGGTGCACTCATTGCGCGCTCGAGAGCCTGCGGCGAGCTGGCGCTGGAGCCCCGCGTGCTGGATGCCGCGAAAACCTATTTGGCAGAGCACTGCGACGACGTGCAGTTGCACTTCACTTCTGCCGTGGCCATCGCGCCGGGCGAGTCAGCACAGATACTCCATCGGGACCGCGGTATCTGGGGTGGCTACGTGCCTCGCCAAATCGAGCCACTGTTCAGTACCATCTGGGCGCTGACACCGTTTACGCGCGAGAACGGTGCCACGCAGGTGGTGGTCGGCTCCCACCGTTGGGAAAAAAAGCGTCAACCGGAACCCGATGAAATCGCCTACGCTGAAATGTCACCGGGCTCGGTGCTCTGCTACAACGGCA
>JAYOUT010000138.1:0-3047 GCA_038151055.1 Luminiphilus sp. | reverse complement strand
CAAGAGCGCCCACTCCCAGCACCTCGCAGGCCTTGTCCGCAGCGCCCGCGATCACTGGCAGGCCCCTTGGTAAGCCCGTTGCTTCAGCTGCCTCGGCCGTAACGGCGCCCAATGTCTCTCCTACCGCACAAAGACTGGGCAACATATAGCGCTTGATCGCCATGCTGTGCCATTTCCAATCCGAATCGGCGCACCAATCCTGTTTTTTGAAATCAAAGGGCACGTACCCCACCTGACTGCCGGCGCTGTCTTTGAACTCACCGGTCAGCCGGTAATTCAAATACCCGGATAGGAGTAAAAAGTGTGCGGTGCCTGCCAGCAGCTCCGGCTGATGCCGCTCCAGCCAGTTGGCTTCGGCTTCAGCCTCGAGATTCTCGACAACCGGCCGGATACGCAGTAGCCCGAACAGGGCTCGCCATAACCAGGGCAGTCGCCCGCGTGGTGGCGCCCGGCGCTGGTCTGTCCAGATAATGGCCGGCCGGAGAGGTCGCCCCATCTCATCGAGATTGATCACCGTAGCGCGCTGGGTCGTGACGACGACCGCTGCAATTTCCGCAGGGTCGACTCCCTGCGTCCACAAGCCTTGGCAACTGGCGGTCAGCAGGGTCCAGAACCCTTCCACATCGTGCTCGGTCCAACCCGGCTCGGGGTGCTGATACTGATCAATGAGTAACTGATGTTTGGCACGGCACTCACCAGCTTGTGTATAGGCCAGCGCGCGAACGCTCTGAGTGCCAAAGTCAATCGCCAGAATCAGCGAAGGCTCACTGGCTGGCGATTCGTTCACAAGTCAGTCGCTCTCAATCCGCGTCCGCGGGTGGAAGAAGGTTGCCAGGATTAAGGATGCCCTGCGGGTCAATGGCCTGTTTGAGCTTGCGCAGCAGCGCGAGTCCATTCTCTCCAAGGTCATGGTGGAGATAGTCACGCCTGAGGCGACCGGATCCGTGATGATGTGCGATACCGCCACCGGCCTCTGCCGTGGCAGTGAGGGCTCTATCCCAGCTTTCCAAGTAGCGATCCCCCATCACCGAGACATCCTCCGGCATGCAGGCAAAGGTGAAGTACAAATTAATGCCAGAGCGATAAACGTGGGAACTGTGCGCCGAGGCATTGACACAATCGGGTATCGTTTTCAGTGCGGCAACCACATTCTCATAGATTGCATCGATCTGACTCCAGGTGCCCGACACTTCAATGGTGTCGGCGATCAATCCCTGCTCCAGCAGATCCCGCCACTCGGGCACAGTATTGCGATGGCCCATCCACCCCTCGGCGGCCGCCGCATCAGCGGGGTCGAGGCCCAACTCGGCCATGATCGACTCCACCGCACGGATCTCGGCGTCCACACGCGACGCGGGCCCCTCGTGCACCAGCAGGATCAGGCACTGCTCGTCTTGCAGGTAATCCGGGAACAATCGTGCTACTTCAGAGGCGTCGTACTGACGCATCACGGGTGGTCGCCAGTCCTGCTGCACAATCTCGCGCTGGGCGCGAAACCCCGATGCCATATCGGTGCAGTACCAGGCACTGAAGCGCTGGGCCTCTGGCTGTCGGCGCAGCGACAGGGTGACAGAGGTCACCACGCCATGAGTCCCTTCCGCCCCTAATGCGAGGTGCCGGAGATCCGGGCCAGCTGCCGCGCGGGGCGCCTTACCCAAGGTCACGAGCTCGCCATCGGGCAACACCATCTCGATGGCATAAACGATATCTTCGATGTTGCCATACGCGGTCGAGAATTGACCCGAGGCACGCGTCGAAACCCATCCGCCCACCGAGCTGATCCCAATTGACTGCGGCCAGTGGCCAATGGTCAGCCCTCGTTCTGCAACGGCCTCCTCGGCAATGAGTCCATTGATACCCGCTTCAACCGTGAGGAGCAGATTCTCTTGGTCGATCGACAGCACCCGATTCATAGCGCTCATGTCGATCAGAATTTGATCGGGGCATGGCTCGACACCACCACAGACGCCACTGCCCAGGCCCCAGGGCACTATGGCAACGTTGTGCTCGGCGGCAAAGCGCACCACTGCCTGCACGTCCGTCGTATCCCGCGGGCGCACGACACAAGCGGGTGCGTCCAGCGCCTGACCTTGCCAATCCTGCCAGTGCTTCAGGCACCAACGATCAAAACGATGCGCAGCCAGGGCCTCGGCGTCAGCCGACACCTGCTCGGCGCCGATCAGTTCAGCCAGCTGCGCGGCAATCATCAGCGACTCCTTGCCCTGTTACGTCGGATGAGAACCCTGCCCGACTGGCGTGATCAATATCGCGGCAGTTTTCGATTTCCATCGCTTTTCGGGTGTCATCCCAATCCAATAGTTCAGACATTGCGGTGGCCGCCTGATTCAGGATTGGCACACCGGCGCCGTCGTCAAACCAGGCCCGGCTGCTGCGACGTGCCCAATAATCTTCGAGGCGGAGCGCACCTTCCTTTTGCACCGCCTGCTTCACCTCCGCTTTCACCAGCTCATCGTCGAACGCACCGCCAAGCAAACTGGGCGCTTCCGCACCATACAGACGCGCAAGCCTTTCGGCCTGAACATCACCGACCCCTGTCAGGTCGCTGGGAAGCACTTCGGCGCCGCCCCCCGGCAGCGGGACATCCGCTGTGGTGCAGGGCTTCGCGGTAAAGACATGGTTCTCAATCACCGTATCGACAATGCGTTCCGCCATGGCGCGGTAGGCCGATAATTTGCCGCCGCCTACCGAGAGCAAACCGCTGGGCGAGGTCCAGACCTCGTCCTTGCGCGATAGCTCTTTTGAGGCACGCCCGGAACCATCACCCACCAGCGGCCGAATCCCCGACCACACCGAGACAATGCGATCTGGGGACAGCGCCGCCTCAGGCATCGCCCTCTTAGTAGTCGCCAATAAATAACTGACATCCTGATCCGTCACCGGTGGCCAATACTCGTGTTCCGGGTGGTAGTCGTCGGTGGTGCCGATATAGGTGTACTGCCCCAATGGCACGGCGAATATGCGGCGGGCGTCTGGGGTGCGCATCACAACGGTGTTGCGGACGGGCAGATCGGCGTGGTTAAACACCA
>JAYOUT010000137.1:0-3050 GCA_038151055.1 Luminiphilus sp. | reverse complement strand
TGAAGTATGCCCCGCCAGACGGCATTATAGTGGGTGAAAACTACCCAAGAATGGCGTGGTATGTATCGATCTTTGTCCAAGCGTCCTCGTTCTTTGTGGGCATTGTTTGTCCTGCTTTCTGGCTGCGCCACCATGAGCCCGGAGGAATGCCTGCAGGCTAACTGGGAAGAGGTCGGTTACAACGACGCAGCAGAAGGCTATGCAATGTCGCGCTCTGCCGAGCACCGCGAAGCCTGTGCGGATACTGGCGTGTCGGTAGATTTTGAACTGTATCGCAACGGTTATTCACTGGGCCTACCGTATTACTGCACTCGGGAAACCGCCTTTGAGACCGCCGATCACGGCGGCGCGTTTGCGACCCAGTGCACCCGGGAGACTTTTCCCGACTACGCGCTGGGGTATAGCGAGGGGCGCGAGGTTTATGCGCTGAAATCCCAACGCAGCGAACTTCAAGCCGCCATTGACGACAAGGCTGCGCAGTCCGATGCGCTGCTAAGCCAGATCGCGGTGCTACGCGAGACGCGCGATGACCCGGAAGCCACCAAAGACACCCGGCAGCAGGCGCGATATCAGCAGACACAGCTGGAGGCACTCTATCGAGCGCTCTATGACGAGATTGAACAGCTTGAAGACGAGCGCGACGACATCAGCGTAGCAATCGATTCGCGGATTGCCGCGTTTTACGGCTCGCTGTAACGACGCACTCTGAGTCCCATTTCTCTCTTAAGCAGTCGCAGTCTACCCACTCAGCCGCCGGTTTTCTGGCTATGATGCGTCGAAGCCCGTTGGCATTTTGAGCGCCATGAAAATCGATAAACAAACGCCCGCAACGCGTGCGCATACCACCCGCCGCGGCACCGTTGAGTATCGCATTGACGACCCCAACTTTCCCGGCGGCATCTGGGGGCGAGAGCACTTCACGCTCACGCGCCATGCCAATGGCGATCGCGTGCTGCGCGCGTTCTGTGAGCTAGACGACGAGCCGGCGCTGATTCGTGACGTGATCCAAAGGGTGGATCATGAGTTTCACCCGCAGGACTGTGTCGTGAGGCTGACAGAGGGCGGGCAATTTAAAGGCAGCACCTGGTATCACATCACTGATAACGAAATCACCTATCAGGGTCTGACCCGGGATGAAGGCCGCATTTCGGGGCAACTGGCGATTGACCGCACCATTCGCGGTTTTGGCACCCACGCGCTCAACTCCGATGCTTGGCTGGTGGCACGATTTGACCGATCAGAAGGGCCGAGACAGCGCACCTTTTACAACAGCCCTCTCACCTCGCTGGACCATCGCGGCGCCACCGGGCCTGCACTGGTGTGCTCGCAGGGCACTACAATCGAGTACTTTGGCGAAGAGAGCGTGTCAGTCCCTGCAGGCACCTTCGCGTGTCACCACTTTGCCTACGTGGTGGTGGCCACCGATCACCCCGAGTATCACCTATGGGTCACCACAGACGGCGATTTTATCTTTGTGAAGGGCACGGTCGAGGCGCCCTACGACTGGTCATTCGAGCTCACCGAACTGATCGAGACGGCGTGAGCACGAACCTCAGGTGGGGTGTCGGCTCTGACTGGCAAACACCAGCCACTCTGCGCCCTGCTCTCCGGCGGTGAGTGAGTGGGTTTGATCTGCATTCACGCAGAAGAACTCTCCCGCAGACACCGACACGTCATCGCTGAGCGCAACACTGCCTTGCAGCAGGTAGCCAACGTAATCGAAACCCATTGAAAATCCTGCTTGCACGGCCTCAGCAGGCATCGTCATTCGAAAAATCAGCGGCCCCTCATCGGGCATTTGGCTCCAATCCGGCATGGGATCTGAGGGGGTCACAACTGGCATATGCTCGACCCGTCGACGCCCCGCAGGTTGCTCAAATTGACGGAGTCGTCGCGTCAGTGCCTCGGGCACCTCATATAAGTCCGCCCAATTCAGGCCAATATCACCGCCCAGGCTGAACAGGTGAAACTGCACGCCCTCCTCTCCTGATTCCTCGGGCCCATAAGCATGTCCCGCCTTGACCCAGCGGATATCGCCGGGCCGAAAACTGCCCTCATCGCCGATACGCATCTCTCCCCGGGTAATCAGGTAAATGGTGTCGTGCGGGTGCCAATGCAAACCCGCATAAAAGTTGGCGGGAAAGTCCGCCTCGATCAGAAATGGCTCGCTGGTGCGCAGTATCCGTGTCGGCGTCGTCGGCCGTCCGTGGGGGTCGTGAAAAGATTCCCATTCCAGGTCGTCGGGGCGAATGTGTTCAAGCGCTGTCATACCCTGCTCCGTTTTCTTGCCGCGTAGTCAGTGACTGCTGATAAAAATCTTGTAGATACGCCAGCAGGCCGTCACCGATAATCTCGATGAGTAAGCCGGCGGGATCCTGAAAATAACCTTGGGGGTCGCCCGGTGCGCCGAGCACACGTTCAAATCCGCGCGCCTCAAACTGTTTGCAGACAACTTCCGAGTCGGAGCTGTGAAAACACATATGATGCTGAATCAGATCCTCTGAGGTGACCCAGGGCGTGTCGGGCACCGCCTCGATCAATTCGAAATTCGCCTGCCCGTTACTCGCATGGGCAATGCGCAGGGGGATGTTGACCGGCTTTCCAAACATGATCAGCGACCAGTCCTCTCGCTCAACGCCGACCCAGTGCAAGTTCAGCGTCGACGATAGCCGGTGTTTGGCCGACTCAATGTCCTGACACACCAGTCCAGTATGGACGAGCTGCAAGCCCTCTAGCGGCGCATTGTGTGTCGTCATGACGATGGATACCCCCTCTCTTTTTATGACCCGCGGACGATGCGGCGTTGACACCCAAGGCGGCTGTTCGTCCACTGACTCACAGGCTTGCCTCACAGCGGCAACCCCCAGCGACTGGATGCGCGCCCAAGGTCGTTGCATCATGGCCACTCACCGCGGCGGTGACTGATCACACTCTGGCGATTAATAAAAAGGAACGCAATATGACTGATCGACTCGTGGCTTTGGCATCGGGGGTTCATGACGGCAACCCACCCGAGGTCTCCCCGGCTGACATGGTGCGCATTGCCAGCG
>JAYOUT010000136.1:1297-3089 GCA_038151055.1 Luminiphilus sp. | reverse complement strand
TCCACACTCTCAGGTCTGGCACGTTTGAGTTCATCGAGGGTCTCGAACAGTGCCAGCTCAGCCGTCAAACCGGTCTTCGCGGTTGCCACTGAACCCCCTAACGCCGTGACGGCTAGGGGTTGTGGGTAAGGCGCGAGGATCTCAGCGCCTTCCGCGTGACGCTGCCATGCATCCATTTCAAAAGGTTCATTGCGCACATTGGCAAAGCCCTTCTCATTGAGCAAAGCGAGCGCCCAGTCCCGCGCACGCGCTTCCGCCTCGCTACCGGCCAATCGCGGCCCGACCTCGGTGGTCAACGAGGTTACGATTTGCATGGCTGTACTGCCGGCCATGGCCCGGTCGCGAAGCACAACCGCGTGAGCAAGGCTCTCCGGAGAACCCGCCGCCAGCGTATCGATCGCTAAAGCGTTCAATAGCAGCAGCGCCAACCAGCATCTTTTCAGTTGAAGGCAACCTGGTTTCAAACTGCAAATGAAACTGCTCACTACTTCGTACCCATGCGTCATGCCGCTTCCTCCTCGCGGTTCGACGCTAAGGCGCGTCTCTCAGCTATCCACTGGTTGGCCGCCTTTGTCTGCGCTTTGGTCGCAGCAAATACGCCTAACCCATCGAGCGTGTCGCCCTGATGCCCCAGCGCCGCGATCTGTTCATAAAACCAATACTGGGTGGCAAACGCACCGACTGTCCGTACCATTTTGATGCCATTCAAGAACCGCAATGCTTTCGGCAACAGTGACAGCGTGTCTTCAAATCGAGGCAATTCCTTCACGCCAGCAAGGAGCTGGGCAGGCGCATCGGTCATGACGCACATCGGCCGACCAATCCCGATCATGTCGGCTGCGCCGCTTTCGAGCGCCAGCTTCATCGCATCCAGTCTTCGCAAACCACCTGTTACCATCAGTGGTATGGAGACCTCTTTATGCATCGCCTCGGCGAAATCAACAAAGTAGGCCTCTCTGGCCCGGGTTGAGGCCGCGACTGACTGCTCCTCAACCGGCTCCATGCCATCCAGATTAAGCAGTCGCGGTTGCTCGTAGGTGCCACCTGAAATCTCGATCAAATCGACGCTCGCCTGCTCAAGCCACTTGGCGACCTGCAGGCTCTCGTCAAAATCAAATCCACCACGCTGAAAATCAGCGCTATTCAACTTGACCGATATCGGCACGTTGGGCCCGACCGCAGCGCGCACCCGCGCCACACTCGCAAGAAGCAGTCTCGCCCGGTTTTCCAGAGAGCCGCCCCATTGATCTTGCCTTTGGTTACTGCGGGGACTCAAAAACTGCGACAGGAGATAACCATGAGCGGCGTGCAACTGTACCCCTGTAAATCCAGCATCGATGACGACCTTGGCACACCGTGCAAACCCGGTGATTACCGCCTCGATGTCTTCTTCGGTCATGGGCTGAGGTTCGCCAAATTGCCCTCCCGGCAGACCTAACTTGACCGCTGACGGCGCCTTGGGCTGAGGATTCACGATTTTTTGACACTGTCGGCCCGCATGACTGATCTGTGCCCAGAAGTGGTTGCCACTGCGGGTACCTGCGGCCGCCCATCGGCCCAGTGCGCGTTGCATCGCCTCAGACGGCTCACCGTCAATGATGACATTGCCGGGCCGCTCAAGATGATCGCCATCAATTTGGACATTGCCCGACAGCAACAAGCCGGCACCACCGTCACTCCAAATGCCGTATAGCCGTTCCAGTGCCTCCGTTGGCTCGCCTTGAGGGCTGGCAAGCCCCTCTGTCATGGCAGCCTTACAAAGACGGTTGGGGATTTGTGCGCCACAGGGCAA
>JAYOUT010000136.1:0-1197 GCA_038151055.1 Luminiphilus sp. | reverse complement strand
ACACCCCATGAAGAAATGGACTTTCTGGGCGCCACTGGCTGTGGTGGCTTACCTTATCGCCGCCGGGGCCCACGCGACGACGATTTCGGTTGAGGGCAATGGCACGGTCACGATACCCGCCGAATATGCGACGCTAAGCGCCACAACGGAGCACCTCGCCGATACTGCTGAAGCGGCCCAGCGCGCAGTGGACGGGGTCATGGCGGATCTACTTGACGGCCTGAAGGGCCTTCCTGTGGACAAGGATTCCATCGACGCGGGCCAATTGCGGGTCCAACCGCAATATCGATGGAACCCCAGAAACGAGACGCAGGAATTTATCGGTTACGAGGCAACCCGCGAGCTTTCCTTCAAACTGACGGATCTCAACAGCCTTGGGGAGGCGCTACAAATGCTCTCGAGAGAGGGAGCAGACAATCTGCATAGCCCCTCCTACGGCAGCTCACAGACTGGATCAGCGAGATCACGGGCGCTGGCATTGGCGTATAGCAAAGCGAGAGCCGACGCTGAAAGCCTCGCCGACGCTGCCGGTCTGGCGCTCGGTGAGGCGGTGACGATCAGTACCGGCGCGCGCCCCACGCCCATCTTTAGAGCGGCTAATCGAGCGATGCCAGCTGCCATGTCAGACGAAATGGCACCCCGCTACGAGCCCGGCCAGCTATCGGTCTCCGCATCGGTCTCGGTGGTCTTCAATGCCGCACCCTAAAAGCACGCAAGCAGACTTGGATTCGACCAACGCTGGCCCTATTATTGAAGTGTGTCCCACAAAACGAGACAAAGCACTATGAGCGACAAGCCCGTATTCTCAACGACCGCGTCTATGGACTCAGCTGCCGGTATCGTCAGCACCAACAAGGTCCTCAGTAATACCTACTGGCTACTGGGGTTAACGCTAGCGTTCAGCGCACTGACCGCGGGTATCGCGGTCGTCGCCAACATGCCGCCAATGATCGGGCTCTTGTGCTGGGGCGTTGGGTTTATCATGTTGTTCGTTGTAAATCGTCTGGCGGATAGTGCGAAAGGCCTGCCTGCCATTTTCGTATTCACTGGTCTGATGGGTGCGTCGATCGGCCCCATGCTGTCTTACTACCTGGCTATGAATAATGGCCCGACGATGGTCCTTCAGGCGCTGGGCGGCACTGCGTTGGTATTCTTCTCTTTGTCAGCCTACGCTTTGAACAGCAAGAAGGACTTTTC
>JAYOUT010000135.1:0-3166 GCA_038151055.1 Luminiphilus sp. | reverse complement strand
GCGACAGATCGGTGCGAATCGGGTCAACCAGCAGGTTGATGATCTGTCGATCAATAAAAGAGAAAGTATAGGTCGCCGTGAGTAAGAGCAGCGCCCACCAAGCAGCTGAACTGTGAGGACGCTCGCTCATTTAAGCCCGGGACCAACCCAACTCATACCCCACCCTTTTTAATGGTGACTACCAGATGAGAGTGAACAACGGGCGCTGGGTAAATGGAAGCGCATCTCTAGGCGCGGGGACAGTGGGGGGGAATGTACAAAGAGGCATCTGCGGCTGAGACGGCCAGCAGGCCTCAACTCGGTTACCTGTCGGTCAGAGGGCCGCAGCCAACTTGGGTTGTCGGTTTGCTCGGTAAAGCCCCCAGTGCTTTTCGGGTTCAAGGGGATGGTCGGAGCCTTTCCAGTTTTCGTCGAAGGCCTCAAATACGTAAACCAGAATGCCATTGTCGGCGGACCACCACTGTAGCTCTTCCAAATAACGCTTTTGATAAAACTCGCCGACATTTTCTGGCGGAATCCCGCGGCCATTAGACGCTGTCGCCCAGCCCGCCTCGGTGATAATGACCTGCTTGTGCGGATGACGCTTTGCCACTGCGGCGTAGTTCTCTTTGGTGTAAGCCAGCGCCTCATCAATCGTCTTGTATTCCCATACGGGGTAGGTGTGGATCGAAATCACGTCAACCTGTTCTGCCAACGCATCGAGCTTGCCCAGCCACGGCACATAGTTTTCGCAGAACGTCACAGGCTGCGCGATGTGGCCCTGCAGATAGGCAACGTACTCCAACACTGACTCTGGAGAAACCAAGTGATCAGTCCAATCAACGGTGGCTTCATTGCCGGCTGAGACCACGTCCACAATATCGGGATAGCGATTGGCCAAAGCAATGGCACGCTCCATTTCATGCCGGTTCTGATCACGGTTTCGTGTCAGCACGCTGGCGGGATACTCGCCTCCCCAAGGGCAATTTGGATTACTGACTTCGGCTGAGATGTAGGCACCCAACATGACTTTGAATGGGAATCCCTGCTCGGCAATCACCTCGAGAACTCGCTCGGTGTGAGTATCACAGGCATAGAGCCGCAGGGCGTCCCAGTATCCAGTCAGAATCCTGAAATCGTTGGTAATCTCCGCCTTGGTGGGGAACACACCCTCGTCAGGGCTCTGACCATCGCGAAAACCCGAGTAACAAATAGCTCGCTTGTGGGCGAGTGCGCCGTGCCGACTCATAGCAAAGAAGCGTACTTGAAGCGCTCGCTCTTGTCCCATAGCCCCCAATAGGCACCGACGTCTCCCTCGCCCGCATCACCCGCCACCTTCCAGGGTTCGTCGAAGGAAGAAAAATAGAACATCTCGATATTCTCCTCGGCTGCCCACTCCATGGCCTTTAGAAAATACAGGTAAGCGCCCTGCGGCGACGACTCAGCACCATAAAAATGGCCTCCGGCGCTGGGCCAACCCGTCTCAGTAATAATGATGCGCTTGCCTTGCGCGACCTTTTGTAGCCGCCGATACATGTCTTGCATATACAGAATGGCGTAGGGATGAGCGCAGCCCTCCCAAAACGGATAGCAGTTGCTCAATATCACGTCGCAGGCTTCGGTAACCTTGGGGCGATCCTCAAACTCATAGTAGGCGTCGACGTACCCCATGGGGATATCTGCGGGCAGGCGTTCGCGTGCCTCGGCCATGTAGTCAAGCAGCTCCTCCTCGGTGAGCTCATCTCGGTACAAGACCTCATTACCCACAGCGGCGACATCGACCATGCCCGCCTCGGCAAGCGCGACCAGAGCATCCATTTCTTGCCGATTTTTTTCAGCATCTGTGCCGAGCCAGGCGCCCACCAACGTCTTCAGTCCCATCTCCTTGGCCACCACGGGAATCAATTCATTACCCTCAGTCACGGAGAAGGCGCGGATCCAATTGAAGTGGGGCGCAATGATCGCCATGCGGCGCTCAATTTGGTCGCGCGGCACGGTGTCGCCGGGCTCCTGGCCGTCAGCGTAGGCGCTGAAAGCGATGCCGTGCATTCTCGCATTCAGTAATGAAGTGAGACGTGCATCTAGGTCATGCTCGGCAACCAGCCGGCTGGGCTGGCTAAGCAAGTGGTGATGCTTCTCCTCTCGTCGCGACATTAACTCCCCCTCAAATGTCGATGCAGCGTGTATCAGTTGAGGTCGGATGCTACTGCGCTCAATGGACTTTCCCAGTCCCAACGCGACAGACGGCTATATTGCTTGGATGAAATGGGCGCAGATCGCGGCGCTCTGCACTACTAAAGGCAATGAAACGGTTTAAAAGGTTGCGTTGTCTCCATCGCAATCTTCACCACGTGCGTTGCGCTACCCACAAAAAAAGCCCGCTGGGAGCGGGCTTCTGCATTCACTGCGCACCTCGAGAGGTCCGCTGAATTGATCTACTACGGCATTGCCGTATCGACGGTGACGCTCTTCACCGAGCCGGTGAAGTGTGAGTCACGAACGTTCTCGAATGCGGCCACAACCTGCGTCGCGTCGTCTTTGCCCACATCCGCGGTCTCGTCACCAGAGAACACAGCGGGCGTAGTGCGTTCTACACGTCCCTCGCTGACCTTCTCACCATTGACATAGAGCGTTGCCGTCCCGCCTTTGCCAGTGCCACCGCCGTCATAAGCGAACTCCAGCTTCACCTCAGCCGAACCGGCTGGCAGAGCTTTATCCGATGCGATGGTGTACTTCTCCAGCCCGAACCAGTTGTAGGTGTAGGCAGGCTTACCGCCATCCATGTACAGCGCCCAGCCACCAAACTTACCACCCTGGGTCAGGATGATGCCGCGGTCGTTGCCCACCAGCTCGACATTGGCAGTGACCGTCTTGGACCGGTTCTTGATATTGATGAACGTGTTCTCAAGCATGCCGTCCATACCATCCGCCAATGTCAGGCTGGTGCGACCACCCATCAGATCGGGTCGCCCTGCCTGCGCCGGATCGAACCGCTCATAGCGTCGGTCATCGAGCGGATAAACGTTGTTGGCGAGGGCCTCACGGTCAAATATCGCCTGTAGCTCCGCCAGTTTCTCGGGATTCTCCGCTGCCAGATCATTGACCAGGCTGAAGTCTACAGTGGTGTCGTAAAGCTCCCAGATGTCTTCCTGCAACGTGCGGATGGGGGTGGGATGCCAAGGCACGC
>JAYOUT010000134.1:0-3231 GCA_038151055.1 Luminiphilus sp. | reverse complement strand
GGGTAGATGAGGCGATGCAGTTGCCGCCAGCGCCGGCCGAGCCAGCGTCGGGCGCGGTCTGTCGACGTGAGGGCAAGTGGCAACATGGCTAACCACGCCGAAAACCCGACGAGCACATAAGGTCGCTCTTTCAACTCCTCAGCCAATAGCGCCCCGCTCCAGCCCACGTACACCTGGGCAAAGAGCAGGAGATGCAGACTGACGTAGAAAAAAAGAGAGAGCCCCAAAATACGGCGGTAGCGAAACAAACTCTGCCAACCGCTTTTGGCCAGCGGCGCGGCGAGCAGCACAATCGCCAGGCCGCGCAGGCCCCACTCTCCTGTGCCCTGCATCAGCCGTTTGGCCGGGTCAGGCCCCAAGTCACCAGATGCCAACTGGAACGAGAGTTGTGCGAAAGGCAGCAAACAGAGCGCGATCACTGCTAGCGTCACGCACCACTGCGGGACTGTCACTCTGGTTAACACAGTTAGGCTCGATCCATCTCCGCCGGCCGATAGTCTCGGCGGCTCAGTAGAACTTCCGCAGATCCATGCCCTGATACAGGCCTGCCACCTGCTCCTCGTAGCCATTGAATGGCAGCGTGGGCACCCGGTTGGGCTTGAAAATCGAGGACGGTAACTTGCGCTCAAATCGCTGTGACCAGCGTGGGTGATCGACATCGGGGTTCACGTTGGCATAAAAGCCGTACTCGCTCGGCTGTAGCCTCTGCCAACTGGTTTGGGGTTGCTTCGCGGTCAAGTTGATTTCAACAATGGATTTGATGCTCTTAAACCCATACTTCCATGGCACGACCAATCTTAGAGGCGCGCCATTTTGTTTGGGTAGCGTCTTACCGTAGAGCCCCACCGCCATCAGCGTCAGCGGATTCATCGCCTCGTCTAAGCGAAGACCTTCGCGGTAGGGCCAGTCAATGATGCTCGTAAAAGACCGGGTGCCGCGCATCTCGCTACGCCGATACAACGTTTTGAACTCAACGAACTTGGCCTCTGGTTGAGGATCAAAGCGCTTTAGTAGTGCAGAGAGTGGAAAGCCAATCCAGGGCACCACCATTGACCAGGCCTCGACGCAGCGAAACCGGTAAATCCGCTCCTCGAGGTCAAAACCGGTGAGTAGGTCTTCCAGATGAAGCTCTCCGGGGCGCCCTACCAACCCGCCCACCTTGACCGCCCACGGATCGGTTGTCATGGCATGGGCGTGTCGCGCGGGGTCTGACTTGTCCGTGCCGAATTCGTAAAAATTATTGTAGGTGGTGACGGCCTCGTAGGGCGTTTGCTCGGCTTCCAGAGACCGATCGCTGTCAGGCTTAAAGGCCAACGCTGGGGTGTCATCCTCCTGACCGTCTCCGTTTTCAGCCGATGCCCGGGGGCCGACAAGCGCCGACCCAGATGTCGTGGCAGCCGCCGCGGCTTTGATCAGATTTCGGCGATTGAGAAAAACGCGCTCGGGGGTGATGTCCGATGAGGCGATGGTGGGGTCAGTGTAAATCCGTTTTGTCATGCTGCAGATCGCCCTCCTGGCGGTGTTCCGTTCGCCCCCTCAGATGCAGAAAAGGCCCAGACAGTGCGTAGATGACCGCCATACACCAGATAGCGAGCGGCGGATCCAGAGCAATCAAGCCCAGCACTGCAACGACAGACAGCATTCTGACGAAAGGCACACGCCGATCAAAGTTCACGCTCTTGAAGCTCGAGTACGGGAAGCGCGAGATCATCAGAAAGCCGAGTGCGGTCAGCAGTAACGCATGCACCCAATCGAGGGCAGGGCCCGTCCAACCGTGAGTCGGCCCCATCCAGACCAGACAGGCTGCGGTCGCGGCGGCAGGCGGGCTGGCAAGGCCTGTGAAATGCGTCGTGTCGTCGTTCTCGCGGTGCGCATTAAAGCGTGCCAACCGCAGCGCCACGCAGGCCGTGTAGATAAAGGCCGCTACCCAGCCAACCTTCCCCAACCCAGTTAGCGCCCAATTAAAGGTCAGCAGGGCCGGTGCGACACCAAAGCTCACCATGTCGGCGAGGCTGTCGTACTGGGCGCCAAAAGCACTGTTCGTCCCGGTCAGACGCGCAACACGACCGTCCAGGCCGTCGAAGACCATCGCCACGAGAATGGCCACCGCGCCAGCGTAAAAGTCGCCCTGCATCCCCGCAATGATCGAGTAAAACCCGCAGAACAGGGCTCCCGAGGTGAAGAGGTTCGGCAGTAGAAAAATGCCCTTCGCCTGTGCGGCGGAGTCTGACTGCGACTCCTCATAGTCGCCGACAAGGCTGGCCAGCGGTGCCTCTATTTGCCCAGCGGCACGCTCCAGTTCGTCGGTATCGGGTGTTTGATCGGCGTTTGACATGCCTAAAGCTCTCTATCGCTGCGCATCGCAGCCAAGTTGTATCGCGAATAATTGTAACAGCGCCGTTTACCCCGAGCACGATGTCCGACACAATACGCACCCTTTTTTTCGGCCCCACTTGAGGAATCGCCAGTGACCAACTATTTCAACTCCCTGCCACTCCGCACCCAGCTTCAAGAATTGGGTAAGTGCCGCTTTATGGATCCGGCGGAGTTTGAGGCGGGCGTGACACCGCTCGCAGGCAAAAAACTGGTCATCATCGGCTGTGGCGCTCAGGGTTTTAATCAGGGGCTCAACCTCAGAGACAGCGGCCTGAACGTCGCCTATGCCCTACGCAAAGAAGCGATCGAAGAAAAGCGCCCGTCCTGGGTCAAGGCCACTGAAGCCGGCTTTCAAGTGGGTACCTATGAAGAAATGGTGCCCGACGCCGACATGGTGCTGAACCTGACACCCGACAAGCAGCACAGCAATGTCGTTGAGTCGGTGATGCCGCTCATGAAACAGGGCGCATGCCTCTCTTACTCCCACGGCTTCAATATTGTTGAAGAAGGCATGAAGATCCGAGACGACCTGACGGTGATTATGGTGGCGCCGAAATGCCCGGGCACCGAGGTCAGAGAGGAATACCTGCGCGGTTTCGGCGTGCCCACGCTGATCGCTGTGCATTTGGAAAACGACCCACAGGGTCAAGGTCTGGAACTCGCCAAGGCCTATGCGGCCGGCACGGGTGGCCATCGCGCCGGCGTGCTGGAGTCATCTTTTATCGCCGAAGTGAAGTCTGATTTGATGGGTGAGCAGACCATTCTCTGCGGCATGCTACAGACGGGCTCACTGCTCTGCTTTGATCGCATGGTGGAACTGGGCGTTGACCCAGCCTACGCCGCCAAGCTGGTGCA
>JAYOUT010000133.1:0-3352 GCA_038151055.1 Luminiphilus sp. | reverse complement strand
CCTATGAGGACGCCGAGAAGCCGGTAGCTGCGCCTCAAGCGCTCGTGCGTGGGGTAACACCCGATGCACCGCCACCCGCGGTCGCTCCCGAGGCAGCACCACAACAGGCACCTGCAGTGGCTGAAGCTGCAGACAATCCCAAGCCAGGTCTGTTCCCGCGTCTTTGGTCGGCCTTGTTCGCTCCAATGCCAAAGGCGGAGGAAACCGCTGAAGAGGAATCCACAGAATCCAAGAAGAGCGCGAGCAAGACTGGTAACAAACCCAAGCGTCGCAATACTCGACAGCGAAAGCGCCCTGCCCAGCAGGCCCAAGCAGCTGAGGCTCCTGAGGAGACTACTGACGTTACCCCAACCGCTGCGGATACGTCGGATGACTCCAATGCCGACGGTGAGCCTAAAAAGCGTCGCAGACGGGGTCGCAGAGGCGGACGTAGACGCTCAGGAAGTGATGCCGCTTCAGATCAGATAAATACCGAGGAGGCGGTCAGCGACAGCGAAACAGCCGCTGAGGAGACTGACGGGGCAGATACTGAACAAGATGCGGCGCAGGAACCCCGTCACCGACCAGCAGAAAAGCGTGCTGAGGGACGTCGCCGTCGACGACGTGGTCCAAAGCCTGTAGCCAATGCGACCGACAATACAGAGCCCAAAGTCGCTGAGGGGGTGCAGTCTGCCAGCGCAGCTACGCTTGCAGCTGTCGATAGCGACAACGAATCGGATACAAACAATGAAGAGGCGTTGTTTGCAACCATCCCGTCGGCGCAGGCGGCTGATGCACCATCCGCTGAGAGTGGAGCGGAAACTGCTGAGGTCAATGAAACTGCAGAGACCGAGGCGGTTCAAGCCGACTCCGATCACGCCGACAATGAACGGGATATGTCAGGCATCACTGCCGAGGGTCGCGCCATTAATGACCCACGAGTAGACGCACGACCCGTTGGTAAGATCAAAGTGCAAACAGTGATTGGCAGCGTGTTTGGAGCCGAGGCTTTCCCTGACGCTCCACACTTTGCGAGCGCGGCACCGCGAGCCGCAAATGATCCCCGCGGCCCGAGAATCGATGAGCCTGCGGCAAATGATGAATTAATCGAGGAAAATGAGGCGGCCGACGCTTGATCGGGGGAAAAGCCCCGCTATAATGCGGCGCTTCTCGAGACTAGCGTCGTGAGAGTTTTGGTGGGCTGGCTGAGTGGTCGAAAGCGGCGGTCTTGAAAACCGTTGAACCGAGAGGTTCCCGGGGTTCGAATCCCTGGCCCACCGCCATACAAATGAAAGCACCCTTCGGGGTGCTTTTTTTTGTATCTGTGGTCTGGGCCCGCGGGAGACCCTAGGTGGCTTCGAAAAACTTTGCCCCAAGGGCAAAGTTTAGACGCCAAATGGCGCAGCATGAGGCGCCCGTTAGGGTATGAGCCCGCGAGGCAACCGTGGCCACATCCATCCCTCGCCCACCGCCATTTAAAGGAAACCGTCGACAGACGGTTCTTTTTTACGCCTCAGGCTCTATCGACCGTATCAACTGCGTCAAATCCATCGGCCGCACCAAACCTACTGCTCCGCAGGCCAGCCCCAATCACTCACATTACTGTTGGCAGCCATCCAAACGAAAACTAGGTAAGCCGCAACGTTTTGGTCCAATGCAGCAGGGTCGATTTTATCGAGCGTATCATCGGGCGTGTGATGCAAATCGAAATAGTCGCTCCCATCCTGAACGAAGCGGAACCCAGGGAAGCCCTGTGCGTTCATGGGACTGAGGTCAGGTCCGCTGGATCTTGCACTGTTACTGCCCGGGGCAATACCTAACGGCTCGACGAGCTCGGCAATCTTGTCCGCCACCGGCTTTGCTTGCTCATTGATGTTGCGAGTGATCTTCCAGATCCTGCCGGCGCCAAAGTCGCTCTCCGTACCGATAACATGATTCCGCAGGGTATCTTTGTGCTTGTCCGCATAAGCGTAACCGCCGAGCAGCCCTACCTCCTCCGATCCCCATAAAACCAGCCGAATGGTGCGGCGGGGCTTGAGGCCCGCCTCTTTAATGCGTCGCAATACTTCCATTGTGATGGCAACACCTGCCCCGTCATCAATAGCGCCCGTTCCAAGATCCCAGCTGTCAAGGTGACCGCCGATAACGACCAGCTCATCGCCTAGGTCACTACCGGGCAGCTCAGCGACCACATTGCCGCTCTCGACCACACCCGTGTAGCTCGGCGTCAAGGTCAATTTGACGTGGATACTCTGGCCCCGCTGCGCCATGCGCTCCAGCTGATCGGCATCAGGATTGGACAAGGCGGCAATAGGAATGGGGGTCACGTCACTCGAATAACTCATGTTACCCGTGTGCGGCATGCGGTGGCTGTCAGTCCCGATCGAGCGAATGAGCGTCGCTATGGCTCCACGTCGCCCCGCTTCAACCGCACCGGCTGAACGTAGCCGAACAAAATGGCCGTACGAGGAACCGTCTTGAGTGCGCTTCATTGCGTGACCAACGTACGCGATTTTGCCTTTCAAGGAATCATCAGGCGCAGCCCGGAGCGCGGCCAAGGATTCAAAGAGAACGACCTCTGCCTCAACACCGTTTGCGGGTGTCGCCACGCTGTTGCCTAGCGAGGTTATAGCCAGCTTTTGTGGGAATGGTGATACGACCTCTGCCGTCTCGGCGCCTCGACGCCAACCCTCGATCATGAACGGTTCCACACGAACATTCTCAAACCCGTAGCGCGTGAGGTTTTCGACCGCCCAGTCCCTCGCTCGAGCTTCAGCCTCGCTGCCGGCAAGTCGCGGCCCGACTTCCGTAGTTAAGCTCTCTACAATATTCCACGCGCGTGTTCCCGACATCGCATCATCACGAAGTAAGATCGCCGTTTCAACATCGGCTTGTGAATACGAAGTGTCGGTAGTAGCCCACCCTGTTGGCACACACAAAAGAGCCAAAATGACTGTGCTTAGGCGAAGGTTTGGCATGACAATTTCTCTCTGTACAAATATCGGTGCTGATACGTTTTACTGTAACAGGCGCAGTATGATGAAAATCAAACTGAGTGGAACTTTTTTGCGAGCCCCACTATCAAAAAAGTGGGCACCTCCTTTGGATAGCGTCATGAAAAAACTACAATTTTTCGTATCGATTCAGCTCGTTTTGGGGCTTCTCATCTCTGTGCCTTTACTGGCCGCAACAGAACTTGAGGTCACCGGAAAGGGGATGGTCTCAGTTGCTCCTGACGAAGCAACCATCACAGCACAGGTATCACTGGTTGATCGGGACGCGGGCAAGGCACAGGCACGAGCCTCAAAAGAAGTCCATGCAATGCTCTCTGCCATAAAATCATTTTCACTAAAGCCAGACAGTCTGAACGCGA
>JAYOUT010000132.1:0-3356 GCA_038151055.1 Luminiphilus sp. | reverse complement strand
TGTGGGCCAAAAGCTGGATCGCCGCCGTGCACGTGTCAGACCTCACTGACCCCGGTGACTATGTGGTATTTGATCTGGGCCCCGAGAGCATCCTACTCACCTGCAACGGCGCAGGTATCGTGCAGGCCTTTTATAACGTGTGCCAGCACCGCGGCGTCAGGCTGGTCGATGACCATGCCGGTAACACCGAGAACTTCCGCTGTCCTTACCACAGCTGGCGCTACGGCACAGACGGCGACCTGATCTATGCACCCCATCAGGAAGGCTTTCAGGACGGCTTACCCGCCCAAACCATTTGCCTGCCCAAGGTGCGTTGCGAAGAAGCGCTGGGGTTTTACTGGATCAACCTCGACGCCGACGCCGAGCCCCTCGATGGCTTTTTGAAAGACATGCTGCCCATCATGGAGCACTACGAGTTTGGCAACCTGACGCTGGTGCAGGACCAGACCGTATCGATCAACTGCAACTGGAAGGCCGTGCTCGATAACTTCAGCGAGCTCTACCATGTGCACTACCTGCACCCGCAGCACCGGCGCTTTGTCGATTGCACCGAGTCACTGAGCGAGTGCTATGAGGGTGGCCACACCCGGGTCTGGGTGCCAGGCGCCACCACCGACTCGCTGTTCTCCACGCCAGATAAACCCACCGACCTGCTCACGATGCAGCTCGAGGCCTTTGGCCTCGATCCCGCGCAATACGAAGGCAAGGTCGACGAGATTCAGGCGGCGATTCGGGTCGCCAAACGCGAGCTCGAAAAAACCGAGCCCTATTACAGCAACTTCTCGGATGAAGAACTCACCGATGTGATTCAGACCAACGTGTTCCCGAATGCCATTCTGACCTATCAACCGGAGATGCTGTGGCTACTGCGCCTGCGGCCCCACGCCACGGACCCGAACCAGTGCTACCTGGACAAGCTTTCCTTTGAGCGCTTTCCCAACAGCGAAGAGCAGCGTTTTCTGGAGGGCACGGACAACCTCAAGGAAAAGCGCAGCGAGAGCGCGGGCAAGAGCGGCCGGCCCGAGTGGGAGTCTTTTGATTACTCCGACGTGATTGCCGGCAAAGCCACCATGACCGACACAATCGACCAAGATCTGTCGCTATTGGCGCACGCCCAACAGGGCATGCACTCCGAGGGTTTTCAGGGCTGCTGGCTCAATGAGATCGAGTGTCGCGTGAGCCATTTTCATGAAGAGCTCGAGCGGCAGGTTAGCGCTACCGACTAAAGAGCCAATTGCGTGACGACTGAACAGGGGACGTTGTTTGCGCTGATTGGCGCACTGTTCGTGTTTCTGATCTGGGGCCGCTACCGCTATGACCTGGTCGCGTTTGGCGCGTTGCTCGTCGCCTACCTGTTGGGGCTGATACCCACCGAAGAGGTCTTTGCCGGCTTTGGCCACCCCGCGGTCATCATTATTGCGCTGGTACTGATTATCAGCCGCGGACTGTATTTATCGGGCGCCATCGAGATGATGGCCGGCGCGCTGTTGAACAGCGCGCGCAGTATCCGGCGCCACATCGGTGTGATGGCGGGGGTGTCGGCTGCGCTGTCGGCGGTGATGAATAACGTCGCCGCGCTGGCGCTGTTGATGCCCATCGACCTGCAGGCCTCGGAGAAAGCCCAGCGCAATCCGGGGCTCACGCTGATGCCCCTCTCCTTCGCCTCGATTCTCGGCGGCATGATCACCTTGATCGGCACACCCCCGAACATCGTGATCGCAACCTTTCGCGGCGAAGCGCTGGGCGACCCCTACACCATGTTCGATTTTGCCCCGGTGGGTTTGGTGGTGGCAGCGGTCGGTATTGCCTACGTGACGCTCATTGGCTGGCGATTGATCCCGGTAGAGCGCACCGCGGCGAGTATGCCCTCCTCGATCGAAGACCTTGAAAGCTATCTGGTTGAGCTGCGGGTGCCCGCTGACGCTGAGGTGATTGGTCAAAAGCTCCGGCAACTCGACAGTCAGGCAAATGAGGCTGGCGTGCAGATATTGGGCCTAGTGCGTAGTGGTGAACGATTGCCCGGCATGGCGGCGCGCGCCACCTTACAAGCCGACGACCGCATTGTGGTCGAGGGCGGGCCAGATGGCATTGAAACCTTTGCCGGTGCTGTGGCGCTCAGCTACGCCGACTCCGACCGGCGCTCAAAAGCGCTGTCGGGCACCACCGTGATGCGCGAGGTCGCGGTGCCGCAAACCTCGCGCATGGTGGGCCGCACCGAAGCGGCGATGCGACTGCGTTACCGGCGCGGCGTCATTCTTTTGGGCATCTCCCGTAACGGCGTGCGTTTGCGTGAGCGGTTACGAGAAGTCGAAATTCAGGCGGGTGACCTGCTGTTGCTATTGGGCCCCGAGGACACCCTCGATGACATGATCGAATGGCTCGGCTGTCTGCCTTTGGCGCCCCGCGGGCTCGACGTGATTCAGCGCGAGAAAGCCCGTCGGGCGATTTTGATTTTTGCCAGCGCGATTGTGCTGGCGAGCCTCGAGCTCATTTATCTACCCATGGCACTCGCCTGCGTGGCGGTGCTTTATATCGTGCTCGACATCGTGCCGCTGTCGCAGGTGTATGAATCGATCGAGTGGCCGGTAGTGGTGTTACTGGGCGCCATGATTCCGATCAGCGTGGCGCTGGAGGCGAGCGGCGGCACCCAATTGCTCGCCGATTTGTTTGTGCGCGGCACCGACGGCTGGCCGGTGATGCTGATTCTCGCCGCACTCATGTTGGTCACCATGACCCTCTCTGATGTGCTCAATAATGTTGCCACCGCACTGATCGCCGCACCCATTGCCCTCGACGTGGCCGAGCGTCTGCAAGTGAGTCCGGATCCTTTTCTTATGGCGGTTGCTGTGGCCGCCTCTTGCGCTTTTTTGACGCCCATCGGCCACAAGAACAATACCCTGATCATGGGCCCGGGCGGCTACGGCTTTGGCGACTACTGGCGCATGGGTCTGCCACTCGAGGTTTTGGTCGTCGCCACCGCGATCCCGATGATTTTGCTGGTCTGGCCGCTGTAAGCGGCTTTTAACGGCGGCATTCCTATCATTATCGATCGTCGCTTTCTCTCAGCACTCATACATCTCTCTACCACATCACTCTCGCACATCCCTCTGCCGGAACCGCCCCCCTCCCGATCAAGAGTCGCTGACCGATTTGGCCAACACCTTGGCGTATCGAGCCAATCTTTATGTCCGACGCCTGCCGATACTGTGGGTGTTCGCGGGGGAGTACCCGGCCGGCCAAACCGAATCGATGAAGCCCCGTGAACACGCTCAAGGACGACCTAGTTGCCAAGGACGGCAGTTTTCATGGGAGACCAAAGGTATGCAGACAGAATTGGAGAAAAACCTCCGTACCGC
>JAYOUT010000131.1:0-3387 GCA_038151055.1 Luminiphilus sp. | reverse complement strand
GCTCGAGGTAGAGCGTCATCGAGCCCGCAGAGGCCGAGTAGGAGCGGCTCATGCTGGGGCTGTTCAAGTCAGGGCTGGTGATATCGAGATTGACGATATTGGGGAATACCAGCAACACCTCCTCGCCCTGCTGCCACTCGGTCACCAAGTCATAGGCAGGTTCCTCGCTGAGCGCATCGGTGAAAAAGGTGGTGCACTCCTCACCGAGATCGGTCTTGATGCGATCGATGTCGCGCTGCTTGACCTGCTGACTGCTGCCACGGTGCGCAGAGTTATAGTCACGCTGCCAGTTTTTACGGAACGCCACCTGGCAGGGAACAATGCCGAACTTGGCATAAATATCCAGCTGTGCCTCGGGCTTCATGTAGAGCGCGCTGTGCTTGTCGCTGCGGACCAGCTCCAGGCCATCCGGCGTGGTGCTCGGTGGCGGCTCGGACGTTGAAGCACATCCGACGGTCAACATAAGTGCTAATGCACTGGCGATAGCGATAACGTTTTTCATGGCGATAGTCTCTCTCATCAATCCTTGATTTGATCTGGGTCACATACCGCTGTGCCCCGTCTTTTTAAGCACATTGCCAGAAGCAGTGCCATTTGGTCACCCTTTATAACGTATTTGTCGCTTTTCGCTAATTACGGACCGCTCGGAAAATTGTGGTTGCCGACCATGAGGTGAGTGCGTCGTTTTATGCCGCGAGACCAGCCTTTGGCCAACCATTACGCGCTGCGTTATCGAGGCCGTTGTGTCCCTGGTGCGAAGATCGCCCTATCCTTGATGAACGGTCACGGCGCCAGTATTCTCGATCCACCATATGGGAGACCGCATCATGAATCAGGCACTGCCAAAACGCGCACAGTTCCACCACATGAAGGATGGCACCCAGGAAGACTGGGAGATCATTGGTGCCGAATTCTTTGAATTCCGCGGCGATGTTTGCCATCGAATCAAAGATCATCTGATGTTGTTAAAAGGTGATTGCGGTGGCTTTCCGGTAGATCGCCTGACGCATTGCTTGCAAACGGCAACGCTGGCGCATCAAGACGGTAAAGACGAAGAATACGTGGTGTGTGCCTTGTTACACGACATTGGCGATACCCTTGGGCCTGCGAACCACGCAGATGTGGCGGCAGTATTACTGGAGCCCTATGTCAGCGAGGCCAACCACTGGATGGTGAAGCATCACGCCATTTTCCAGGGCTATTATTTCTTTCACTACATGGGGCTCGATCGCAACCTCCGCGACCAGTTCAAAGACCACCCCCATTACGCGCGCACGCTGGAATTCATTGAAAAATACGACGCGCCGGCGTTTGACCCCGAAGCGGAATACTTCGAACTGTCATTTTTCGAACCTATGATGGAGCGCGTGTTCAAAGAGCCCAAGCGGTCGCTGTATATCAGCGATTCTGCGTGACCCCTACCCGGTGGGCTCTGCAGTGGAGCCCATCGTGAAATTCCTGTTCATTTGTACCCACAACCGTTGTCGCAGCATTCTTTGTGAGGCCATCGCGAGTCAGCGCGGTGTCGGCTTGCTCGAGGCCGCCAGCGCAGGCAGTGCTCCGGTCGATGCTGTGCATCCCTTGACGCTGCGCTATCTCGAAGAGCGCGGTTACCAGACCGCCGGATTGCAGAGCCAGTCTTGGCATGACCTTGAGACCTTTGAACCCGATCGGGTGATCACTGTTTGCGACAGCGCCGCCGGAGAGGTCTGCCCGCTGTGGATGGGGGAAGTCGAGAAGGTCCATTGGGGTCTTCCCGATCCGTCCAGAGTAAAGGGCGACGACGAGGCTGTTCGCAGCGCGTTTATGGCAGTGATTGATCGCATTGAACACAAAGTCGATGAGTGGGTGCGTGAGACTGAATCCAGACGGTGATGCCGTGGCTGTGAGATGCCGTGGCTGTGAGATGCCGTGGCTGTGAATGGGTGCTCGCAATCGGCACGTTTGAGCGCTACCTGACCGTTTAGGTGGGCCACTGTATTCTCCCCGGCGCGATGCTGGGTAACGCCATGCCCACTCGTAGGCAGCCCGAATTGCTTTAGATTGGTTTTGGCGGTCGCGATCAGTCTGCTTGGTCTGCACTCCGGGGTGGCGCTGGCTACGGTGGTGGGGGTGGTGGTTGAAGTACCCGTGACGCGCTCGTTAGTAGCCATTGTCAATCGCACGCGCTGGTAGCGCGTTTGGTCGTCGCGACCCGTTTTTCACCCTGATACGATCCGTATTGCGCTGATTGGTCAACAGGCGATGAAGAGACTGCTCGACGCAATGCCATACAAATAGCCCGACGCGACGCCAAAACAAGCGACGCGATCCCAAAAATAGCGTGGGGCGCGACTGCAAAATAATCAGGAGGTGATCGATGACAGTAGCCTACCAACTCGAGGAAGCGGGCACCCGCCTGAGCCGCACCACCATTGAACGCCGTCCGCTTGGGCCGCGGGATGTGCGTCTGGATTTGAAGTTCTGCGGCATCTGTCACTCCGATCTGGTAGCGGCCAGTGACAAACTCGGTGGTGGCATGTTCCCCATGGTGCCCGGACACGAGATGGTGGGCACCGTCAGCGAGCTGGGCGCCGACGTCGAGGGTGTATCGGTGGGCGACACAGTCGGGGTAGGGTGCATTGCCGACAGCTGCCGAAGCTGCCATTCCTGTGATACGGGCGATGAGCACTATTGCGAAACCGGTTTTACGCTGAGCTTTAACAGTAAGGACCGTGAGGGGCGCGTGAATTACGGCGGTTACGCCTCCGACTACGTGGTTGATTACGACTACCTCGTACCCATTCCCGCTGGTGCGGACTTAGCGCGTATGGCGCCGCTGCTATGTGGCGGTATCACGGTGTATACCCCGCTAAAACGCTTCAATGTTGGCCCAGGCACCACCTTGTGTGTATTGGGTATGGGCGGCCTTGGCCATCTCGCGATCCAGTTCGCCAGCGCCATGGGTGCCCGCGTGATTGTCGCCTCCCGCTCAGAAGCCAAGCGAGCCGACGCCACGCGTCTGGGTGCCGAGGTGGCGCTCGATCCTGACTCCGAGGACTTGCAAGCGTGGATGGGTCAGGTTGATCTGATTCTGGATACGATCTCCAACCCACATGATTTGAATCGCTGGTTTTCGCTACTGCGCCGAGGCGGCAAGCTGTGTTTGGTGGGCGTGCCCACGGATCAGTTGGAGATCTTTCCTGCGTTGATCGTATTCGGTGACCGTGCGCTGGAAGGCTCTCTGATCGGCGGTATTGCCGACACCCGGGAGATGGTGGAATTTGCGCACAGCCATGGTCTGGGTGCGGAGATCGAACTCATTCAACCCGAGGAGATCGAGTCGGCTTGGCATCGTCTTCATGAGGGCGATGTGCAATACCGGTTTGTGATTGATCTGGCGTCGCT
>JAYOUT010000130.1:0-3522 GCA_038151055.1 Luminiphilus sp. | reverse complement strand
TGTGGCTCGGCTCCATCGTGCTCTATGCGCTTTTCTTCAGTTGGTACACCGACTTCGGTGGTCCGCTGACTGAAGCCGAAATACAGGCATATATCGCCAAAACTGAAAATCACGATCTGGGCGGACACCCTTCCGCTCGCGCCGCCTTGCTTGAGTTTCTACGCAATGACACGGGTGGCCAGTTTTTGATGTTCAATGCTGTGGATCTGGCGAAAAACCCACCCCAGATGGAGGGCGCTCCGCCCGATGCCGACGGACAAACACTGATCGACCTGTATATGGAGCACATGATCCCCGCGTTGCTCTCTCGCGCCAGTCATCCCGTTATAGTGGGCAAGTCGGTCGCCAACAGTCTGGACCTACTGGGGATTGAAGGGGCCGAATCGTGGTCGGACGGTGCGATCATGCGGTACCGCAGTCGGCGCACGCTGATCGACATTATCGGCAACCCCGAATTTTACGCGCGCCACGATTTCAAGTTGGCGGGCCTCGAGAAAACCATCGCCTACCCTATCGAGCCGCGGATTTATCTCGGCGACCTGCGGCTCTTACTAGGGCTTGTCATGCTGGCGATCACCGCAGTCCTTGATGCCCGCCTTTCAAGAAAAGAGACCCGCGCCGAGTCCCCTTAGCTTTCTTGGTTTTTCATCGCAAGTTGTATAGCTTGACGCAACTGACAGTTTCACCTCACGCACACTGACCACATGACCCAACAACGCCCACAGCTCAAAGACCTCGAAGCCGTTCGGCATCGCTACGCCGCGGAACGTGACAAGCGCATTCGCGAGGATGGCAACGACCAGTACATCGAAATCGCCGGGGATTTGGCGCACTACGTCGAAGATCCTTATGTGGAACCGGGATTTCAGCGGGAGCCCATCGACAAGGCCGTCGATGCACTGATTATCGGTGGCGGCTTCGGCGGCCTGCTGGCAGGCGCGCGGCTTAGACAAGCCGGTGTCAAAGATATCTGTGTCGTCGAGAAGGGCGGCGACTTTGGCGGCACCTGGTACTGGAACCGCTACCCCGGCGCGCAGTGTGATGTGGAGTCCTACATTTATCTCCCGCTGCTGGAAGAGCTCGGCTACATGCCGAAAGAAAAGTACTCCCATGCGCCAGAGATTCTTGAGCACAGCCGCGCCATCGGCAGGCACTTTGACCTGTATGACGGTGCTTTGTTTCAGACCGGTGTGAAGGAGTTGCGCTGGAGCGAAGACGAGCGCCGTTGGTTGGTCAGCACCGATCGCGGTGATGTCATTCGCGCCCGCTTCGTCTCACTCGCCAGTGGCCCGCTGAACCGCCCCAAGCTACCGGGCATTCCGGGGATACGCGACTTTAAAGGTCATACTTTTCATACCAGCCGCTGGGACTACGACTACACCGGCGGCACCGCCGAGGGCGGTTTGGAAAAGCTGGCCGATAAGCGCATCGCGGTGATCGGCACGGGGGCGACGGCAGTGCAGTGCGTGCCGCATCTTGCGGCGAGTGCAGAGCATCTGTACGTCTGCCAGCGCACGCCGTCGAGTATCGACGTGCGGGACAACCGCCCCACCGACCCGGAGTGGGCCGCCGAGCTCAAGCCGGGCTGGCAGCGTGAGCGGATGGATAACTTCAACGCGCTGGTGACTGGCCAGCCACAGGAAGTCGATCTGGTCGACGATGGCTGGACCTCGCTGATCGGCAAGATGCTCAGGCTCTATCTGGAAAGTCAGGAAGGCGAAGCGCTGAGCCTGCCCGACATCATGGATCTCGCGAACCTCGAAAAAATGAACGAGCTGCGCGCGAGAATCGAAGCGCTCGTTGAAGACCCCGACACCTCGGAAGCGCTCAAGCCCTGGTACCGCATGTTCTGCAAGCGACCCTGCTTCCATGACCAATACCTGCAGACCTTCAATCGGGACAACGTCACGCTGGTAGACACCGAGGGCCAGGGTGTTGAGCGGATCACCGAGTCAGGCGTGGTCGTGGCAGGCATCGAGTACCCCGTGGACTGCATTGTTTACGCCACTGGCTTTGAGGTCGGCACCGGTTTTCAGCGCGTCAGCGGCTTCGAGATATACGGTCGGGATGGCCTGTCACTCAGTGACAAATGGGCGGACGGCATTCGCACGCTACACGGCATGCATATCCATGGATTCCCCAACTGCTTCCTGATGAGCACGATTCAGGGCGGCTTCACCGTGAACTACCCCCATATGCTCGACGAGGTCGCGACCCACGTCGCTCACATTGTGGGTCATGCGCTCGCGATCGAAAAAGAGGTGGTAGAGACCAGCGCTGAAGCGGAAGCCAGTTGGGTACAGACGATTAGGAACAAAGGTGTTCGCGGCGGGATTATTGGTGACGAGACCTGCACACCGGGCTACTACAACAACGAAGGCAAGCCGCGCGAGCACTTTGAACAAATGGTGTCCTATGGCGACGGACCCATTCCGTTTTTTAATCTGCTCGCCAAATGGCGCGATACCGGTGACTTCGCCGGTCTGACCATGAGCTGAATACGATCGCCGACTCGTGATGAAGTGGTGCAAAGTTGCGTTCCATCGCCCTACCACGCGGCGTGTCCTCTTCGATAACCGTCTCTGTTTTCGCTGGCATTGGCTTCAAACACCAACGAGATTCCCGTTTAACTTTTATTTATTGCTCTATGAACCGCTACAAACAATCCCGCCCCGATTATGGTCCACACGATATCGTTCCAATCAAAAACACCTTGTCCAGGCGTGAAGAGGGTAACGAATTCATTACCGACTAAACCCGTGATTGAGATAGCCACCGACCAATACAATCTATTTCTAAAAAACGAGGTATGAGATTTAAATACTTCCGGAATAACTACATATAACAAGGCTGGAAGTCCAACCCCTGGCAAGAAGTTTGGGGCGACGCCAAGAAAATAAACTACCAGTTCATTGTCTCCTTCATAGTTTGGCCTGATGTAATTCTGAACGATTGGAAACAGTAAAAATGAAATGGCAAAAACGAAGTAATAAGCTGCCTTTCTATCCATTTTCAGGTGCCAAAAAAGCGCGGCAGCAACGTGGGCGTGTTCTTCAGATAAGCCTGGTAGTCAGGATCGTCACCCCATAGCTGCTGACCGCGACGCGCCAAAGTAGGAATGCCGCTAATGCGGGTCAACAAGGCGTAAACAAACAGCGGCGAGAGCATCACCACCCACTGGGCGCCCGATAGATAGGGTATCGCCATCACCGCAATGCCCGCCCACAGCAGGATTTCGCCAAAGTAGTTGGGGTGGCGGGAGCGCGCCCACAATCCCGTGTTTATGAAGCGCCCCTCATTAGCCGCATCTGCCCTGAAGCGTGACTTTTGACCATCTGCAATGACTTCGACGACGAAGCCTGTCACCCACATCACCGCGCCGATCACGTAAACAGCGCCCAACGCTGTCGGCTCGGTACTCAATATGGCGGTCAGGGCGGCGCAGCTGGTCATCACCACCCAGGCGCCCTGCAACGTCCAAGCCACAAAAAAGCGCGACGAGGAAATCTTGATGTGATCAAA
>JAYOUT010000129.1:0-3547 GCA_038151055.1 Luminiphilus sp. | reverse complement strand
AACCGTGAGCCTTCCAAACCCTCGGAGTAATCCACCTCACTCCCCACCAGATACTGATAGCTCATCGAATCGATCAGCGCCGTAACGCCGTCACGTTCGACCACCATGTCGTCATCGCTGACGGACTCGTCAAAGGAAAACCCATACTGAAATCCGGAGCAGCCGCCGCCGGTGATGTAAACGCGCAGTTTGAGACTTGGGTTGCCTTCATCCTCAACCAGTGCACGCACCTTGCTGACCGCATTGTCAGACAGGCGGATCTCGTTGGGATCAAATGCTTCAACCACGCTCATAAACTGTCTCTCGTACCCGTGTGACCGCTCGCACGATCAATGGGGGCAAGTTTACCGGAAATCAACTTCGGGCTGACAGCCAGATGCTGACTTCCGGGCTTAGCATGGCAACACGCCGACTTTACTGAGCCGGGTTGGCCTCTGCCGCTTTTGCCTCTCGCTTGGCGGCCAGATCATCCGCGACATTGCTCGAGTGACGCAGACCACCGTTCACCTTGGCGCCAACGGCCATCTCAATCAGGTTGTAGTAGACGTCGCCGTCGACCACTGCCTGCTCGGACAGAATCAGGCGTTCGCTGGAGTGAATATCTCCCTCGACTTTGCCGTTCACGGTTGCGTGGGGCACCTTGATTTCACCGGCAACGCGTCCGCCTGATACCACTCGCAATACCGCGTCGCCCGAGGTTGCCTGAATTGAGCCGACCACTGTCCCCTCGACGTCGAGCTGGCCCGTGAAGCTGATATCGCCTTTGATCGTGGTATCTGATGAGATCAGGGTCGTACTCCCTGATGATCCGCCAATCGCCATATTGTCTCTCCGATTACGCATGCTGTGACTCCTCTTTGTCGCTCTTTTTCTGGGAGTCGGTCACTGCGCAGGACTTGAGATCTCCAGATCCCCCCAGACGTCACTGCGGCGAATGGTCTGTCGAGCGGGCTCGACAAGCGTGACAACCGACTCAATCGTTTCCGGCACGAACGCCTCAGGAAGAGAAATCACCACCTGAACTTGCTGTAAATACCGGAATCGTAAAGGGAATACACCAGATGCGGATTCGCTGTCAACCTTATCGAACTGCCGGACTTCGGGTGTGCCTCCACCTTGACCGGTAATCTGGAGCGCCAATTTGCCCTGATATACCGCCTCACCCTCGGCCCCTCGATGGACGACAAAGCGCATCTGCCACACCCGATCATCAGCAGTCGCGAGCAAAACCGGCGGACGCAGCACCGCCAGTGCGTCACTCTCCTCAGGCGCCAACACCCCGCGGTAAAAAGCCAACATGTCCTCAAGTGCCGCGAACTCGGCGGCCTGATCAGCAAGGTCATTACGCAGCTCATTCACGGTCTGCTTGTCGGCCTCGGCCTGCAATAACAATTGGGCTATCTGATCTTTGAGCGCAGCCTGCTGGTCCTCGGCCGGCGGCGATACCAAGGCTAACTGCATGCCCCACCAAACGCCGGCCGCCACGCAAACACTGAGCGTCGCCAGCAAAGCCAGCAGTCGCCACCGCCAAGCGTGCGGGTGAACCCGTTTGACAACCGTTCGGTGCTGGTGGCGACTCATGGCTTACCCGCTCACCATTCAGGGTGCGAGAGCAATGCCTTCCAAGCCGGTCATCTCGGGCTGATCCAGCATCAGATTCATGGCCTGCACGGCCTGGCCGGCTGCGCCCTTAACGAGGTTATCGATCGCGGACATGACCACGACCGTGTCGCGACCCTGCGGCTGCGCTACTGAGAGCTGGCAGGTATTGGCACCACGCACGCTGCGCGTTGCCGGATGAGCACCCTGCGGGAGCACCACCACCGCCGGCTCGGCTACGAAACGTGTCTCGAACAAAGACTGCAGATCGACATCGGGTGATGTCAGCTTGGCGAACAAGGTGGCATGGATACCGCGACTCATCGGCACCAGATGCGGTACGAAGGTCAGCTGGACCGTCTCATTGGTCATACCGGCCAAGCCCTGCTCCATTTCGGGGAGATGCCGGTGACCGGCCACGCCATAGGCGGCCAAGCTCTCACCCGCCTCGGTGAGCAAACTGCCGAGCTTGGCTTGTCGGCCCGCGCCACTCACCCCCGATCCGCAGGAGGCAATCAATCCACTGGTCTCGATCACGCCCGCCTCGAGCAGTGGCAGGAAACCCAGTTGCACAGCGGTGGGATAACAGCCGGGGCAGGCGACTAATTGAGCGTTGCGGATCGTGTCGCGATTCACCTCGGGCAATCCATAGACTGCCTCGGCACAGAGTGCGGGCGCCGCGTGGGTTTCGCCATACCAGCGCTCCCAAACGGCGACATCGCGCAGGCGAAAGTCAGCAGACAGGTCGACCACACGAAGTCCCTGCTCCAGCAGCGCCGGCACCTCGCGCATGGCGACGTTGTGCGGTGTCGCAAAGAACACCAGATCGCAGGCTGAGTAATCTGCCTCGGCGGGGTCCGTGAAGGCCAGATCGCAGGCGCCCATGAGGCTCGGGAACAGATCGTCCAGGCGGCGGCCGGCCTCACCCCGTGAGGTGATGAGAGATACCGTGACGCCCGGGTGACGCAGGAGAAGCCGCAACAGCTCCACGCCTGTGTATCCGGTTCCGCCGACCACTCCGACCCTGATCATTTTCACGCCTGCTTCTGTTAGTGTTGCGGGGCGCGTACTGTCTCACGATCGATCGCGCAGTGTCATGGTCGGGCGGGCTTTTTACCAAAGCGCAAAAGGACAGCCACATGCTGTGGATACAGGGCTTTCACGTCATCTTTGTCGTCTGCTGGTTTGCGGGCATCTTCTACCTGCCGCGCATCCTTGTTTACTACGCCCAGAGCCCCGACGCCGAAACCAAAGCCGTGCTGGCGGTGATGGCGCGCAAACTCTACCGCTTTGTCACCCCTTTTATGGTGCTCGCGATTGCACTCGGGCTGTGGCGCTTGAGCTTTCAATGGGAGTACTACCTGTCGTCCGGTTGGATGATCGCTAAACTGGCGGGGGTCGTGTGTTTGGTGGTCTACCATTTTCAGACCGGCGTCTACGTGGGCCGGGTCTGCCGCGGTGAAGACGACCGAACCCACGTGTTTTATCGGGTCTTCAACGAAGTGCCCGTTCTATTCTTGTTTGCGATCGTGCTATTGGTGTACCTGCGCCCGGTATTGAGCGGCTGATGCCGCTGGGGTGCGCAGAGGCGCCCGGCCTGCGATAATCGTCGCAAACAAAAGCAACATTGGTCAGTCATGAGTCGATCTGAAGCGCTCTTTGAGCGCGCCAAACACACCATCCCCGGTGGCGTGAACTCGCCTGTGCGGGCCTTCAAAGCGGTGGGCGGAACGCCGCGTTTCATGGAGCGCGCCGAAGGCGCTTATCTGTTTGATGCGGACGGTAAGCGCTACATCGATTACGTGCTCTCCTGGGGCCCCATGATCATGGGTCACAACCACCCCCGCGTGCGCGAGGCGGTGGTCGAAGCCGCCCAAAGCGGGCTCAGTTTTGGCTGCCCCACCGAGATCGAGATCGAACTCGCTGAAACCATCAGCAAGCTGGTGCC
>JAYOUT010000128.1:0-3554 GCA_038151055.1 Luminiphilus sp. | reverse complement strand
CCTCCAAAGGCGAGCAAAGGTCGCTGCCATCCAGCACACTCTGCTCTTCCCATGCCGTGCGCGCGCTCACTAGAGTGCCCACAGGGTAGTCCGGGTGATCTGACTCAATCACTTCTCCGAGCACAATACTCTGCACGGGATCACCGATTTGCATGCCGGTCAGATAATTATCGCCCGCGCCTTCGGTCATCCATTGCCGGAACCCTGCGTCGAGCGAGATCACCCGGTTACGGGTCCGAAAAAAGCCCTCGGGCAGGTCGGTATCGGCCACCTCGACCACCGCAAAATCCTGCTCCGTCACCGCACCCTCGGGGTGCCTCGCCAGCACAACCGCCCGACTCATGGGACAGCAACCTCGATCATGCCGTCAACAATACGCACCTCATAGATGGGCAGTGCCTCTCGCGTGAGCTGCCCCATGGGCGTGCCATCACGCAGATCAAACCGGACGCCATGGAGCGGGCAAGAAATGAAACAACCGCGGATGCGCCCGCCCTCGAGCTCAGCCTCCTGATGCGTGCACCGATTTTCCACCGCGTAGAGCTCCCCCGCCGCGCGACAAATCAGTACCTTGCTCCCGTTGATGGTCACAGCACGGCTGTCGTTATTGGTAAGCTCTGCGTCAGCGAAGGCAGGATGAAAATCCGTCACACCAGTCTCCTGTTCGGTGGGTGGTTGCGGGCAAAATTGACTCGCAATCGAAATGTTAGCACCGCGTTTTCCGAAAAAAACCATCTTGCTTGCTTATTTTTAGCGCCCTCGCTAGTCTCTCGGCTCACCCATTTTTCCCCGCTGAGGTCAGCATGAGCCACGGTAATAAACAGCAATGGATTTTGGCAAAGCGCCCCGAGGGGATGCCGGACTCATCCGAGGTGATTCTTCAGGATGCGCCGATCCCGGAGACTGGACCGGGCATGCTGCTGGTGAAAAACCACTACATCTCGCTGGATCCCGCGATTCGCGGCTGGATGTCTGATATCCCCAATTATCTGCCGCCCATCCCGCTCGGCGACCCTGTCCGCGCGACGGTGGTTGGCGAGGTGTTGGAGAGTGGTGCTGATCACATCAAGGCCGGTGACTATGTGTTCGGCCTCGGCGGATGGGAAACCCACAGCACCATCCCCGTCGATTTCTGCACCAAGGTGCCGGACGACAATCCTTTTCCGCTTCACTATTACGTCAACATTCTCGGCGCCGTTGGGCTCACCCCCTACTTCGCCATCGCGGATGTCGGGCAAGCACAGGCCGGCCAGACCATGCTGATGAGCGCGGCCGCGGGCGCCGTGGGCTCTGTCGGCGGACAGATTGCGAAGCTCATGGGCTTACGGGTTGTTGGCATCGCCGGTACAGAGGAAAAATGCCAGTGGGTCGTCGATGAGCTGGGCTTCGACGACTGCATCAACTACCGCACCGCCGGTGACATGGAGGCGGCGATCCGCACCGCCTGCCCTGAGGGCGTCGACTTTTATTTTGACAATGTGGGCGGTGAGATTCTCGATGCGGCATTGCTCAATATGAACAAAGACTCCACGTTGCTGTTCTGCGGCACGATCAGCACCTATAACGCCACGGAACCCGTGCCCGGGCCCTATAACTACTGGCAGATTCTGGCGCGAACCATCACGGTCAAGGGCTATTTGGTCAGCGACCACTACCACAGGATCGAAGAGGGGCAGGCAGCGCTCAGTAAGTGGGTGAAGGATGACAAGATCAAGTTCCGGGAGCACATCAACGAGGGCATCGAGAACTGCCTCGACACCTACAACTTACTCTTCACCGGCGGCAACGAAGGCAAGCTAATGCTCAAGTTGTAAGGCGGGCTGGCGCGATCCCTGTCTGGCGACTTGCCCAAATATCGGGTGACTTACGAAAGTAAAGTCGCGCGACTCACCCACATAAAAAAGGGCCCTGTAAGGGCCCTTTTTTGTCAGTCTTTTAGACTCGCTTCTGGGTAGCGCTCGGTGATGCAGAGCGCGGCGATCAGAGCTCGGGTTTAGGGGCGTTGGTATCGCCGTCGCTGTACCACTTCACCCAGCGATGAAAATACTGGTTGCCCCGCTCATTGCGGCCAAATAACACGCTCTTCATCAGCCCGGTCTCCAAGCCCTGCTGCAGTTTCAGGCCGACGTTGTAGTCCTCCTCCTGCACCACATTACGCAGCCAATCCGCCATCTCGATGCGCGCTGCGACGTCTTCGTCGTTCTCGGGCGGAGTCGGATGCAGAAAATGCAAAATGGTGGTGTTCTCCATTGGGCCAGGGCCAGGGATCATCTGCGCCACCTGCGTGATTTCCGGTGCAATGAAGATCGACACGTTCGGGAAGAACAGCCGAATGAAGTCAAAGCCTTTGGTTTCATGCTGCCATAGCTCGTCTCGATCGACGTCGCCCAGCTCCAGCACATTCTTTGCAGCAAACCCCACCAGCTGATGAGGCCCGTGCGCGTCGTACTCCATGACGTTGGTAAACGTTCTGGGCTCGATGGTCTCGGGATGCGCGGCCTTGAAGTGATAGCCCTCCAGGTAGCCGTCGTAAGCAACCTTCCAGTTGGGCCCGTGGATAATGCGGTGACCGACATACGTCCATTGGTCCATGCCCTTCTTCGCCACATCATCCATCATGGCGCCGAGGTAGGCGCGAATGTCGACGTCACTCTCGGCATCCAGCACAGCGAAGATCAGTCCACCCTCTTCATGACAGGGGAATTGCACCAAATCCCGAGCGCCTTCGCACACATCGCCGAACTTCGGCGCGTCGGCAATGGCACGCAATGCGCCGTCGGACTTGAAGGTCCAGCCATGGTAAGGGCAGCTGAACAATTTTTGATTGCCGCAGGGCTCTGACGTTAGCTGCATACCGCGGTGGGTACACACATTCATCAGGACCTTTGCGGTGCCATCCTTCTGACGGGTAATCAACAGCGGGATACCCAGAATCTCCAGCGTGCGAAAGTCGCCCGGGTTCGGGATCTCTTGCGTCACCCCCACCAGAATCGGCAAGCTTTTAAAGATGCAGTCCATCTCGCGCTGCCATTGTTCGGCATCCGTGTACTCGGTTGAAGGCACCTCCATCGTACCTTCTGCCCAATCTGTTGTGCCGTTGGCCACGTGATCGATCAGGCGACCTGCCATGCGGCTGTATTGAATTTTGGTGTCTACTGTCATCGTTTCTCTCTCTTCTTTCCCAGTCTGCCGCTATTCCGGCATCACCAAGTCACCCACTGAGCTGACCTCGTAGCGACGTACTTCCATATCCAATATCTCAAGTGCGGCACAGGCCTCCAAAAAGGCCGCCACATGGGGCGTCTTGAGGTGTGCGTCCAGGTCCGCCTGCGATGCCCACTGCTCTGATACCCAAACGATACAAGGATCGGCGACGTCCACGGCAATACCATACCACTGGCATCCCGCCTCCTCGCGGGTTGCCGCCACTACGGCCTTGGCCGCTTTTGCATAAGCCGGCGCACTCTCTGCACTGAGCTGAATCCGGACAATCACGCTGACTGTGCTCATATTGACCCCCAAATGATTCGCCTGACTCGATGCTGAAGCGCCAG
>JAYOUT010000127.1:0-3567 GCA_038151055.1 Luminiphilus sp. | reverse complement strand
CCGGTCTCGATCCGATCGATCAAATTAGGGCAGCCCGGACGCAGATTCAGGTCAGCGCCGGCTTCGGTCACCGTGTCCCACAAACGCTCGCCGTCGGACGAATCGCTCAGGTAGAGCTCAAAGCCTCCCTGACCACTCCAGCCCGTGCGGGCAATGACCAATGGTATTCCGGCTATCTGGGTTTCGATGAAGCGGAAGAATCGGATATCCCCGACGGGCTTGTCGATCAGTCGGCTCAGCAAGGTCTCAGATTTAGGACCCTGGATTGAGAGGGGGAATACGTCTGGATCGCTAACTTCGACATCAAAGCCTGCGCCCAACGCCAAGCCTTTGACCCAGAGCAATACATCGGTGTCAGAGATAGAGAGCCAAAAACGGTCGGGCGCCAAACAGAGAATGATCGGGTCGTTCACGATCCCGGCTTTCTCGTCGATCAGCGGGGCATAAACACATTGTCCGGGAACGATTTTTGATAGGTCTCGAGGTGTCAGGTATTCCACCAGTTTGTGCGCATCAGGGCCCTGTACCTGAACCTGTACCTGACAGGCCACGTCCCAGATCTGAACGTGCTCGCGTAAGTGCCAGTAGTCCTCTTCCAGCGAGGCATAGGCGGTTGGGAGCACGACATGGTTGTAGACAGACGCTGCCTTTGCACCGATGTGTGATCGGGATTCGAAGGGGGATTTGCGCAGGCGTCGAGACAGAGAGAGTACGGGTGAGTTCATGGTGGTCATCTCATGCTGGGGTTTTGCTTGCCGCTGGCTACGTGGCGCGACGGCGTTATTGTTGTATCCAGATTGGCAGCGCCCTGTGCATCAAGCTCGGTGACTGGAGCCAGCAGCGGGGCTTGCGACAGGCGCGTGAATCTGGAGAGTCGTGCTATGGTCTTCCGGGTGCAAATTTCAGCCGCGAATATAGGGAAAGCGGCGTGCAGATGCACTGATTTTTTTATGCCCGATAGGCTTTTTTTCAAACGGTGCAGTTGCGTCGCCCGATGCCATCCAATAAACCTCAGAGTAGCCATGTAGATGACTGAAATAACGAAGAAAAATCTCACCCAAAACTGTGACTGGTCATTCCCCGTGCCCATCGCTTATGGGCCGGGTAGATTGGCGGAGTTGGGCCGACGGGTCGGGGAGATGGGGGTGTCGAATCCCCTGATTGTCACCGACCGCGGATCGGCGGGGCTGCCATTTATTGGGGAGCTTCAGCGCATTCTCACTGCGGCTGACATACAGAGTCAGGTATTTGCCGATGTTGCCCCCAATCCACTGGATTCAGATATCCAGGTGGCGCGGCAGATGTTCCGTGAAGGTGAACACGATGCGGTGATTGCCATTGGTGGCGGCAGCGGGATGGATGCGGGCAAGGCTACAGCGCTGACGGCTCGCAACGATGTCGATATCTGGCAATTCGACTTTGACCGTGAGGCGCCGACATTAGCCGATGAACACGAATTTCCTCCGCTGATTTGTATCCCGACGACGGCGGGCACGGGCGCTGAGACAGAGAGCACGGCGATGATCACGCATACCGAGCGCGGGATGAAGCTATGCGTATGGCACGCCGACCTCAAACCATCGTTAACACTGTTGGATCCCATGATTACGGTGGGATTGCCGGCAAACCTCACCGCGTGGACAGGGATCGATGCCATGGTGCACGCCATTGAGGCCTATTGTGTCCCCGATCTGCATCCGATGTGCGACGGCATCGCACTGGAGGCGCTGACGCTTATCGGTCAATGGCTCCCCAAAGCGGTTGCTGAACCCGACAACCTCTCCGCACGGGGCGGCATGCAGATCGGAGCTTGCTTGGCGGGTGTGTCATTTTTGAAAGGACTGGGCATGGTGCATGCCATCAGTCACATGGTCGGTGCCGAGTACGACACGCACCATGGCCTGACCAACGCCATCGCGCTACCGGCGGTACTGCGTTTCAAT
The DNA here is from genome assembly GCA_038151055.1 of Luminiphilus sp. Taxonomy (GTDB): domain Bacteria; phylum Pseudomonadota; class Gammaproteobacteria; order Pseudomonadales; family Halieaceae; genus Luminiphilus. The sequence continues at coordinate 1,624 of JAYOUT010000127.1, read as the reverse complement.
GCGCCAGCGATCGTCGACAAGGTGCCTGCCATGTCGCGCGCGTTGGGTCTGGCGAGCACCGATTTTGACTCGTTTGAAAGCGCAATCCGCGAGCTGCTCGACCAATTGAATATTCCGCGGTCTCTGTCAGACATTGGCGTGCCGGCAGACGGTGCAAAAAGCCTTGCCGAAAAAGCGCATCTGGATGCCGCGGCGGCGACTAATCCTCGGCCTGCGGATGTGGAGACCATTGAGCAACTCATTCTCGAAGCCATCGTCACTGGACGCGAGTAGGGTGCTGGGTTGATGCGTTTCCAGGGCGGATACGTTCATGCCGACGATATTGCGCTCACCCCGGGTGCGGTTGACCCGTGAATAGCTTTCAGGCGGGGATCGTTATCAGTCTGGGCTGCTATTTGGCCATCGGCTGGTATGCCGGCAAGCGGGTCAAACACCTCGAAGACTTTTTTGTCGCAGGGCGCAATGCGCCCACCGTGTTGATTCTGGGGACGTTGGTAGCCAGCTTTATGAGCACCAATGCCTTTATGGGCGAGGCGGGCATGTCTTACCAAGGTCATGCACCGTTGGTCATCATTATGACCTGCTTCAACTGCCTCGGTTATATCGTCGGCGCGGTGTTCTTTGGTCGGTACCTCAGGCGAAGCCGGGCGCTTACGGTCCCTGATTTTTTTCGCGCCCGGTTCAACAGCCGTCGCATACAGGTTTTCGCCGGCGTTTCGATTGTGGCCGGTTTGTCTGCGTATCTACTGGCCGTGACATGGGGTATGGCGCTGATCATTACTGAAGTCACGGGCTTCACTGAGGTGGTCGCGATACTGATGGTCTGGGCCAGCTACACGCTGTTTACGCTGTATTCTGGGTCCCGTGGCGTCATATTGACCGATACGGTTATGTTCTTGCTGTTCTCCAGCATCATTGTGGTCACGGCTTTTTTTATTGTGCAGGCAGCCGGTGGTTGGTCCAGCGTTATCGACTCACTGGCGACCTATGCAGACAAGCCCGGGATCATCGCCTGGCACGGGCGCGTTGGCCCGGATGTTTACTGGCAAACGCCTATGGAGGCCCTGGTGTGGGCCAGTATCCTCGGTGTGGCGTGGGGCATTGTGGTCGCTGTCAGTCCCTGGCAAACCAGTCGCTACCTGATGGCGCGCAGTGAGCACGTGGTCATCCGGTCGGCATGCGGTGCCCTGATTGCCATGTTGCTGCTGTATTTGGTGACTAACTTTGCCGCCGCCACCGTCAATCTCATCAACCCCGACATCTCGCCCCCAGAGAGCACCATGATTTGGGTCTCCATGAACCTGCTGCCGACCCTGCTGGGCGCTATCTTGATTTGTGGTGTGCTGGCAGCGGGGCTGTCTTCAGCGTCGACTTTCTTGTCGCTGGTGGGTTTCAGCGTCAGCCACGATATTTTGGGCAGTGGTAAGGAGAGCACTGAGGAGAGTGCTAGGGAGAGCACTGAGGAGAGTGCGGAGTCCGGGGCGGGCGAGAATCAGCCGTCACAGCTCCACGGCGGGCGACTGCGGAGCGCGCGAGTGGCGATGCTGTGTGTCGGTGTGACCGTGATCGTTTTGGCGCTGCTGTTACCCCGCAATATTTATTGGTTGACGCACTTCGCGGGGCC
>JAYOUT010000126.1:0-3580 GCA_038151055.1 Luminiphilus sp. | reverse complement strand
GTTCGCAGTACGTGCCTGCCTATTTGCAAAACATCGCGGGCAGCGGCCGCAGCTCCCGCAAGAGCCCGGTGGTGCAAGCGCCGATCATCAGCGGCATGGTGCCCTGCAATGTGATTGCCGATGAGATCCTCACAGACCACCCTGACCGCTACCGCGCCATGCTGGTGGAGTCAGCCAACCCGGTGCATTCCCTCGCCGACAGCAATCGCATGCGCGAAGCGCTGCGATCCTTGGAGCTGGTAGTGGTCATTGATATTGCGATGACCGAAACCGCGCGCGCGGCCGATTACGTGCTACCCGCGTCAACCCAGTTTGAAAAGTGGGAAGCCACGTTCTTCAATTTCGAATTCCCCGAGAACTACTTCCATCTGCGAAAACCGCTATTCCAGCCTTTAGGTGACTCGCTCTCTGAGGCCGAAATTCATTGCAGGCTGCTGGAAGCATCGGGTGACATGCCCACAGCGCTGATTGATGAGCTACGGCGTGTACTCGGGCAAGACGGGCGCACGGCGTTCAGGGAACGGTTCATGGCGGCGATGGCAGAAGACGGCATGATCGCGAAATTAGCGCCGGTCATTTTGTATCGCACCCTCGGCGAGACCTTGCCCGAAGGCGCTGCCGAGGGCGCCGTGCTGTGGCCATTGGCACTAAACTTTGCGTTGCGCGACAGCGCCAGCCTCACCAGAGCGGGCTACGAGGGTGACCCCTATGAACAGGCAGATGCCCTATTTGATGCCATCATCGCAGGGCATTCGGGCGTGACCTTCTCAAAAGATGACATGCAGACCGTGTGGGGTCGTCTAGGCAACGAGGGCCGTATCCAGCTGGTCATCCCCGCACTGCTTGAAGAACTGCGGGTGCTCGAGGCAGGCCCCGTGGATCGCGCCAACAGCGAGTTTCCCTTTGCGCTCAGCGCCGGCGAGCGACGCGACTACACCGCGAATACCATCTATCGGGATTTTGGTTGGCGGCGCAAGGACCCCGACGGGTCACTGCGAATGAATCCCGATGACGCGGCTAGCCTGGGGGTTGAGACCGGCGATCAGGCGCGTATCACTACGGCCACCGGTTCAGCACTGGCACGAGTAGAGGTCACTGACCGCATGCTCCCCGGCCACGTCTCGATACCCAATGGCTTTGGCCTGGATAACGAGGACGGCACGCGTTCGGGCATCGCGCCCAATGAACTGACATCATTGGCCGATCGCGATAAGTTTGCGGGTACACCGCACCATAAGTGTGTGCCGGCGCGCATTGAAGCGGCGCGAGAGCACGCCTAGCGCCACCCGAAACTGGCGGCCAGACTGGGGACCGACAAGGAGCATCATTGATGAGCTACGAATGTTTTGAACTCACGATTACCGATCGCATCGCGCATCTTCGGCTGAACCGTCCTGAGAAAGCGAACTCGATGGTGCCCTCCTTCTGGACAGATCTGCCGGCTGCAGTGAATGCGCTATCAAGGGACGCCTCGGCGCGCGTGCTGGTGATTTCTGCCGAGGGTAAACACTTCTCCTCCGGCATGGACATTTCGGTGTTCACTGACGGCGGGCTGGATAGTCCCACCGGGGCTAATCGACATATCGGGGCGGAGGCGTTCCGTCACCACTGCCTCGCACTTCAGGAAGCTTTCAACTGTCTGGAGCAGGCACGCATGCCGGTGTTGGTGGCGATTCAGGGGGCCGCGGTGGGCGGCGCCATGGACTTCATCACCGCCTGTGACTGTCGTTACGCCACCCAAGACGCCTTCTTTTCCGTGCACGAGACCGCCATTGGCATGACCGCCGACGTTGGCACCTACCCACGTTTGGTCAAGCTGATTCCCGAGGGTTGGGCGCGGCAAATGTCCTACACCGCTGAAAGAATGAGCGCGCAAAAAGCCTGCGAGATCGGTCTGGTCAATGAGGTTTACGAGTCTGCAGAACAGATGCTTGAAGCAGTCATGGCTATCGCCAGGCAGATTGCCGCCAACTCACCGCTCGCCGTGACCGGTGCGAAGCGCATGGTCAACTATGCCCGTGATCACAGCACCGCCGACGGGCTCGACTACATCGCCACCTGGAACGCATCGATGCTAGACGGTGACGCAATCCGTCAAACCTTCATGGCACAGGCCAAAGGGGAACAAGCCGAGTACGAGGACTTACTCTCGGTCAAAAAAACCGCTGGTTAGCGCCACGTTTAAACCGGTGAGCGGCCGCCGCCACAACTGGAGGCGATGCGTGAATTCGCACTGCGGTGATTAAGGAGGGTGATGTGGTGGAGCTAGACGGGATCGAACCGTCGACCTCAACACTGCCAGTGTTGCGCTCTCCCAGCTGAGCTATAGCCCCACATCAGTCCCGACGAACGTCGAGGGGCGCAACAGTACGGATCCGGCCGAATCGTGTCAAGCAAGCCCAACGATTTGCGAAGCCCGCTTCACTACCCCGCTATCGGTAGTAAAATAGCGCGCTCAAATCGAGAGGTCTTGAACATGTTTGCCCGAGCCGTCCTTGTTATACCCGGTGCCATCTTCATCGTTTACGGCGCCATGTGCTGGTACAACCCCGAGCTGCCGGCAGAATATGCCGGTTTGTGGGTCGCGCATCAGGATGGTTTGGCAGAGCTCGCTGCCATGTACGGCGGCCTGCAGCTCTGCCTCGGCAGCATCATCCTGCTCTCGGGGATCTTGAAGGGCTACCTCCGCCCCGGGCTATGGCTACTCATGATGGTACTCGGAGGTTTGGCTGCCGCCAGAGGTAGCGTGGCCTTTGGCAACTTCGATCTGACGGTACAGGCAGCCCAAGGCGCAGCCGATGTAGCCATGAGCTCCGAGTTCACGGGCTATACCTGGTACGCGCTGTTATTTGAGGCAACCTTTGCGGTCTTGGCAGGCCTGTGCCTGCTCAACAAAGACAACGCCAACTAGGCGCTATAGCCCCAACCCGGCGTAGTCTTTTTCCAGACGCTTGGCGGCTTTCTTCGAGACGCCACCGCAAGCCTCTATTGCCTGCCTCAGGCGCGCGCGGGTCATATCCGGGCCTAGAATCGCCATAGAGTCGGGTATGGAATACGCCACTTTCTCGCCAGATAACGCGACAAAGAGCGGCGCGAACAGCGCCTTTGGCTTGAGCCCCATGGCATCGGCAAGCGCTTTCAGGGCCTCAAACAAGGCATCGCGGCGCCAGTCCTGCTGGGCCTCTAACCGCCACAGCACAAACTGCATCTGCATGACCACTTGATCGCGCTCATCGCCCTCTGGCCCAAAAGCGTCGACATTGAGCGCTAGCTCACCCGACAACAGATACGCTGCCTGTGGTATCAGATCAGACAACACGTCGATGCGGCCCTGCGCGTGGGGCAAGATTTTATCGAGCATGTCGCGGTTCAGCGCCCAGTCCCTTAACCGCCGCACGAGCTCATCGGCTGTGAGTGACTCGCGGATCCACAGACCGTTCAACCACTTGAGCTTTTCCACATCAAAGACCGGCCCGCCGAGTGAGACTCGGGTGATATCAAACGCGGCCTGCATTTCCTCCAGCGTGAATTTCTCTTCCTCGTTGGGCATCGACCAGCCCATGCGACCCAGATAATTCAC
>JAYOUT010000125.1:0-3612 GCA_038151055.1 Luminiphilus sp. | reverse complement strand
CCGAGACCGCGCGCAAGGATGCCGAGGACGCACTGGCGAACCAACAGGGCGAGATTGACTACGGTCGCGCTTCAGCCCAGCTGGCCGAGGCAACAGCGCAATTGGCAGCGCTCAGAAAGCTTAAAAACCGCGCCGGTCGCGGCTAGAGCGCATAACGCAGCACAAATGCTATTTTAAGTTTGGTGTTTGTGCGCGCTTCGCGGCCGAAGCGCTTGCAAAGCGCTGACACTGCGCAATGATGGACGGCCTCGATCGGCAATGCGAACCCATTCATGCTGGAAGTGATTATTTTGGCTGCCGGACAGGGCAGCCGCATGAAATCCTCACTACCTAAAGTCCTGCACCCGCTCGCCGGACAACCCCTCATTGCCCACGTTTTGGCAACTGCGCGCACATTACAGGCTGACCGACTCCACGTCGTGGTGGGCCATGGCGCTGAGGCGGTGCAAGCTGCTGTGGCGGCGCCCGACGTGAGCTGTCATGTTCAGGAGCAGCAGCTTGGGACCGGACACGCCGTGCAGCAGGCCATCGGTGCTTGCGAGCCCAACAGCCAAGTGCTGGTGTTGTTTGGCGACGTGCCGCTGATCTCTGAAGAGACCCTCTTACAAGTCGTCCAGTCAACCGGTGAGGGCATCGCTATGCTCTCCGCCACTTTGGCTGATGCAACGGGATACGGGCGGGTGATCCGAGACGGCCACGGTGATTTCCATGCTGTGGTCGAGGAGAAAGATGCCAGCATCGAGCAGCGGGCTGTCAGGGAGATCAACACGGGTGTGCTCGCCGCCAAAGCAGAACCCCTAGCAGCGTGGCTCCAACGTGTCGACAACAACAACGCGCAGGCGGAATATTATTTGCCCGATGTGCTCGGGCTCGCGCGGGAGGATGGTGTGCCAGTCACAGTGGTGTGTTCGGAAAACAGCTTCGATACGCAAGGTGTCAACACGCCGCAACAGCTCGAGCAGCTCGAGCGGGCCCATCAAGCTTCATTGGCTGACCAATTGATGCACGGAGGTGTGGTGGTCATCGACCGAGCCCGGCTGGATATTCGGGGTCAACTGCAGTGCGGTCAGGACGTTCGCATTGACGCCAATGTCGTATTCGAGGGTGCGGTCTCGTTGGCAGACGGCGTGTCGATCGGCGCAAACTGTATGCTGCGCGATACCAAGATTGGCGAGGGGGCGCAAATATTGCCCTTTACCCACATTGAGGGCGCGGCTGTAGAGGCGGGAGCGGTAGTTGGACCCTATGCGCGCCTGCGTCCTGGTACGGTGGTCGGTGAGCGGGCAAAGGTGGGCAACTTTGTCGAGGTCAAAAACACTCGCCTTGGAGAAGGCGCCAAGGCGAATCATTTGGCTTATTTAGGAGACGCTGATATCGGCGATCGCAGTAACGTCGGGGCGGGCACCATCACCTGCAACTACGACGGCGCCAATAAACACCGCACAACGCTGGGAGAAGCCGTCTTTGTTGGCTCCAATAGTACCCTCGTCGCGCCTATTACGATTGATTCAGGTGGCTTTGTCGCGGCGGGATCGACGCTGACCGAGGACGTGAAAGCCAACCAACTAGCGGTGGCTCGCGGCCGACAGCGAAATGTTGATGGCTGGGAAAAGCCGAAGAAGCCAGAGGAGTCTGACTGATGTGTGGCATTGTTGCGGTTGCCGCTCAACGGGACTGCACAGAGATTTTGCTTGAGGGTTTACGCCGGCTCGAATATCGCGGCTATGACTCCGCCGGTTTCGCCTTGATCGACCGGGGCGGCGGTCTGTCCAGCCATAAATGCTTGGGCCGCGTGGCGGCATTGGAAGATGCACAAGCCGCAGAGCCTATACAGGGGGGCACTGGCATTGCCCACACCCGTTGGGCGACACATGGTGAGCCATCGGTACTGAATGCACACCCCCACATCGTCAACGAGCGAGTGGCCGTGGTGCATAACGGCATTATCGAAAACCACGGTGCGCTACGTGAGGCGCTAAGCCAGGATGGTGTCGCTTGTATCTCCGACACGGACACCGAGGTGGTAGCCCAATTGATTGGCCGGGCGTTGCTCACACAAGAGACTTTGCTGTCCGCGGTGCAACAAGTGCTCCCCATGCTGGAGGGCGCCTACGCCCTTGCCATCGTTGACCGCGAGGCCCCCGATACCGTTGTGTTGGCGCGTCAGGGTAGTCCACTGGTGCTGGGTGTGGGCATTGGCGAGCACTTCGCCGGCTCAGACACCCTGGCTTTGCGATCAGTGACCGATACGTTCATTTACCTTGAAGACGGCGATGTGGCAGAAATTGCCGCCTCGGGCTATCAGATTTTCGATCAGTCAGGCCAGCTCGTAGAGCGCGTGCCGACAAGGCTTGAGGCCCAGCAAGAAGATGAGGGCCTGGGTGAGCACGAGCACTTCATGCGCAAAGAAATCTTTGAACAGCCGGCGCGGTTGCGCGCTACAGTTGCTCAGGGTTCAGCGGTTGATTCTGCCTTCGGTGGGGCAGCTGCCACGGTGTTTCCAAAGGTCGCGGCGGTGCAGATTTTGGCGTGTGGCACGAGTTACCACGCTGGGCTTGTGGCCCGACACTGGATTGAATCGCTGGCGGGTCTGCCTTGTCAGGTGGAGGTGGCATCCGAATACCGCTATCGCGATTCGGTGACGCTACCCAATACATTGGTAGTGGGGATTTCGCAGTCTGGTGAGACGGCTGACACGCTGGCGGCACTGGAGCATGTCGATGCAGAGAGAGTGCTGGCGCGGCTGGCGATCTGCAATGTCGATCACAGTGCGATGGTGCGCGCCAGCGAGCTGGTGTACCTGACTCAAGCTGGAGCAGAAATCGGTGTGGCGTCCACCAAAGCCTTTACCACCCAGCTGGCGGCGCTCTTGAATCTCACACTGTGTCTTGCGCGCCATCATGCGCCCGGGGCAATACCCGAGTCAGAAGTGTCAGCTGCGTTGGAGGAGATGGCGAGTGCCGCTGAAGCGGTGCTTGAGCAAGACGATCGTATCCGCGCGCTGTCACATCGCTTCACCAATAAACATCACGCATTATTTTTGGGCCGCGGTATTTATCACCCCATCGCAATGGAGGGCGCCCTCAAGCTCAAAGAGATCTCTTATATTCACGCAGAGGCCTACCCTGCTGGGGAACTCAAGCATGGCCCGCTCGCACTGGTCGATGAGGATATGCCTGTGGTGGCCGTCGCGCCTGACGACCGGCTGATGGAAAAGTTGCGTTCCAACCTGGAAGAAGTGCGTGCCCGCGGCGGGCAGCTGTTTGTGTTTGCTGACGAAAACGCGGGCTACGAATCCGGACCGGGCTGTGAAGTGCTTGCCATACCGGCCTGTAGCGCCCTGGCCGGCCCCATCGTATTTACCATCGCATTACAGCTGCTCTCTTACCATGTCGCCGTGGCGCGAGGCACTGACGTCGACAAGCCCCGTAATCTGGCGAAAAGCGTGACTGTCGAATGAAAAAAGATGCCGATCAAGAGACTGGCCGTCACGCGGGGAATTGGATCGGTGTTGGCACGGCCATTGGGGCCGCGCTTTTTGTGCTGACCGATCAGCCGCTATGGATAGCGCTGGGGGTCGCATTGGGTGCGGCGCTGGATTGGCGAAAATCC
>JAYOUT010000124.1:0-3638 GCA_038151055.1 Luminiphilus sp. | reverse complement strand
TCGGAAGAGGTGCTCAACCATCTCCGCGAGGCACTGGGCAACCTGCCTGCTGTCTTGCCCGAAACCCAAAAAGCCCCCGCTCACATGATGACGCAGTGGCTGATGCAGGGCGGCATTCCCGAGGCGATCGAGCTGGGTGACGAGGCCGATTTTGCTGATCAGCGTGAAGAGGGCAGCTCTGTAAAGGTTCGCGGCGTGCCGCTGGACAGCGAGGAGGTTTTAGCGCACCTCGCTTCGGGCCATCAGGTCGAAAAGCTGGCGTTGGAGTGGGGCGCGCGAGTGGCAGCCGTGGTCGACAAAGACCTGTCTCTGCGCCGCTTGAAATTCAGCGACGCCATCCGTGAGGCGAACGACGAGTTGGTTGAAGACCCGCTGGCCCGAGCCGATGCGGATTTCCTGATTCTCTGCGAGATTCTCGCAGGGCTTCAAGCCGAGTTGATCAAGGCATTTGGCGGGATCGCCGAATGAGCGAACTCGCGTTGGGCCGATATCGCCATTACAAGGGTGGTGAGTACACCGTGATGGGGGTAGCCCAGCACTCAGAGACCGGCGAGGCGCTGGTGGTATACCGGCCCGAATACGGCGAACGCGGCCTATGGGTGCGGCCGCTGTCGATGTTTCAGGAAAGCGTTGAGACACCTGACGGCGTGGTACCGCGGTTTGCGCTGATCGACGCCGGCTGAGTCCTTAAGGCTGAATCTTCCACAGCCGGGTCATCTCCAGATAAAGATACGACGCCGTCCAAGTGATCAGCACAAAGCCTGTTAGGGCTTCCATACCCGCCAGCAACCGAAGAGGCCCGGTCGGCACGATATCGCCGAAGCCCACAGTGGTGAACGCCGCGTAAGAGAAGTAGAGATGGTCGGCAATCGAACCCTCAAAGTTGCCCTCGAGCGTGCCAAAGCCCGACGTAATCGACACCTTGTATGCCAAAGCGAACAAGGCCACCTCGATGGAGTGTGCGACCAGCGAGACGATGACGCCATAACCCAGCCTGATCTGAGGGAACCTCAGTGCCAGCCGCGCGCCGCGGTTTAGGTGCTTCAAAAAAAGGTAGTGCACCGAGGTAGAGAGCAGCACGGCAAGCAGAATGACCCCTAGATTGCCCAAGTGCTCCAGTACCGTGTGTTCATCCATGGAGACGTCACCTCATACCGTTATTTCACCCGAGGTCGACCGTTTCTGCGGACCGTAGTGAAGGATTGCTCGGGATCATCGATTCAGTGATCGCAAAGTTTCGCAGAATTGAAAGACTTCGTCTAAGCTGGTGCGAGACTGCAGGAGTAGCGGATGCGCCAAATGGGCTCATCAGCCATCCGCCCATTATGTGTATTGAGTTGGTTAAACGACGGAGCTCCGTTTGAGCGATATCCCCACAGATCCAGCGCCGCAGAGCGGCATTGATTTCGGCGCACTGGCCCACGCTATTGCGGGCATATCCGCGGTGGTGCTGGGAGGCCTGATGTACACCCGCCCTTGGGCGCAGGACGTTTTCTCGATTCTGATGATTGTTGCGGCCGTCAGTGCGGTGTACTTCTCTTGGAAGCATTCGGCCTGGGTGACGGGCCACTGGTTGGCCATGGTGCCGGTGACGGGCGTGATCCTGGGTTATTTGGGCTGGCAGTGGGGCTTTACGCTCGCCTACGTGACGTTGTGGATCGCTTTTATTCACTTTGTGATTCGCGGCGTGCAGTCGCTGCGCTCAGGTGATACGCCCGAGAGCGAGGCCTGAGTTGGCACTATTAGCCCCAACTGGTGCCTCAAACGGCAGTGGCTAGTAATCGCCCAACCCGATAACACGTTTGATCAAAAGCAGCATGGAGGCCCAGTGAGCCAGATTGTTGATCAGTTTTATGAAGCGATAAGAACCGGCGACACGGCGTTGCTGGACGGCGTGATTGCCGACGATTTTTGTCTGATATGTCCGACACAGGATCATGTCTTGTCCGGCATCTATGAGGGTAAGCAGCGGTTTTTTGAGGACGTGACGCCACGTGTATTCGGTTGCGTGAACCCCGAGGAAATCACCTTTTGTGCCGATCACCGGGTGGTGTTTGACGGCGGTGAGGTGGTGGTGGCCATGGCGCAGAACAACGGGGTGGCGTTAACCGGTAAGCGTTACGATCAGACATACGTCCATGTTTTCAAAGTTCGGGACGGGCAGATTCACGCCATCATCGAATGCTTTGACAGCGCACTCGCCAATCGCGCGCTATGGGGAGCCAGTGAAGCGCTGCTGCCTGACGAACCATCGTCACTCTCAAACGTACAGCGATTCACCGACGCCTGAAGACACTCTTCTTACAACCGAGCCGCGCAGGCGCCTCGTTTAGATCATTCTTTACTGATCGCGCAGTGCCACAAGTGTTGCGGTGAGCCAGTCGCCGGCGGGTTGTGTCTCGCCGTCACAGATCATTTCATAGGGCTTGCCGCTCCAGGAACTCTTGCTCGCCAGGCGCTCGATAAACGCTTCCGCGGAGTCCGCGTAGCGCTTTCCCCGCGAGTACTTGAGTTCAAGGTGCTCCGCCGCTGCTTCGGCTGAGTGTAGCGAGCCGTTGCGATTAAATTCGCAGCCGCTCTCGCCAACGGCTGCAATCAGTGCTGTGATCTCCGCCTCGGCATCGGTCTGTGCGTACGTTGATGACATCAGTGCGGCACATAAAAGCACTGTCGGCAGGAGAGGTCTCATGGCATCTCGAGTCCCAAAGTGGCGATCAAGGGGTTGTGATCCGAGGTGTCGACTTGCACCGTCTCGGATGATTGCCGGATCAAACCACGCACAAAGAGGTGATCAAGCGGTCGTCCAAACCGGCTGGTGCGATGGTCGGGTGAAAAGGTGATGGGAGTGAGGTGCAGATCCTCAGTGAGATGATTGAGTGCGCTTTGCCGCCGATCACTCCAGGTATTCAAGTCGCCGCCAAAGATGATGGGGCCGTTATGAGCTCGAATCAGTTCTGCGGCTGCCTCCAGTTGAGCGAGGTAGGCTTTTACTCCGAAGCTGAAGTTCACGGCGTGGAGATTGATAGTGAGTAGCGAGGCATCGCTCTTGGCCAACGGGTAGAGGGTGACGCTGGTGGCTTTTGGCGTCCGCAGCCAGGGCTCCGTTGCCAGCAGGTGACAGTGCACCAAGTGCGGAGTGCGCGCGAGGGTGAGTACGCCCGTGTCGATTTCGTTTTGCACGTAGCCGCGCACAAACGCGTCATAAAGCGACTGCGCGATCACCGTCTCGTTTTTTTTGAGCGGCACGGCTTCCTGAAGAAAGATGAGATCGGAGCGCTCAGCGTAAGCTGCAAACTCGCTAACCAAGCCAGGATGCTGGGCTTTCTCTACATTCCAGTTAAGTACTGAGAAAGGTGCGATCAGACCAACGGAGCCCGTTTGCTGCCGGCCCTCAGAGAGCGCATGTGCGCACTGGTCACGGTGATCCGCAGTGACAACGATTGGCCATTTCTCTTCTGCTTGCGAGACACCACACGACAGGGCGAGTAGTGCGGCGGCAAGAGGCCTAATCAAGCGTTGTCGCGCTGGGCGCAGGCTCGTCGACCAAAGAGCAGATATCTCTGCCAAAGTCAGGGTGTCTGTTGGGTGGCCCGAATGACCAGCTCATGGCGGGCAATTTTCCAGCCGTCGGCAGTGCG
>JAYOUT010000123.1:0-3649 GCA_038151055.1 Luminiphilus sp. | reverse complement strand
GCGCCGTCAACGACAGCCTTCGCTTCCTTCAGGCCGAGACCGGTCACCGCGCGAACCACCTTGATCACGTTGACCTTCTTCTCGCCGCCAGAGGTGAGGATGACGTCAAACTCAGTCTTCTCCGCAGCAGCTTCGCCGCCGGCGTCGCCGCCTGCCGCAGGTGCTGCTACGGCAACGGCTGCCGCTGCAGAAACACCAAACTTCTCTTCCATTGCCTCAACCAGCTCGACAATGTCCATTACGCTCATCTCGGCAATCGCGTCGAGAATTTCGTCTTTTGAAAGTGCCATGTCTTAATCTCCGTTAAATAGATACAGGGTGAGGTCGCGCCTATCAGGCCGCCTCTTGTTTCTGATCTCGAACTGCCGCCATCACGCGGACCAACTTGCCTGGAACCTCGTTTGCCGTGCGAACCAGCTTCACGACAGGCGCCTGCATGACGCTCATCAGTGACGCCAGTGCCTGCTCCCGGGTAGGTAGCTTGGCCAACACGTCGATTTGTTCGGCTCCGAGTAGCTGGCCGCTGACCGACAGTGCCTTCACTTCAAACTGGTCATTGTCTGAAGCGAAATCCTTGAACAATCGCGCTGCTGCGCCCGGATCTTCCATTGAGAATCCGAACAAGGAAGGGCCGGTCAATGTGTCGGTGACACATTCATATTCGGTTCCTTCCAACGCCCGCTTGGCCAGCGTATTCCGCACCACCCGCAAGGTGATGTGGTTTTCGCGAGCCGAGGCACGCAGAGCAGTCATGTCATTCGATGCAACCCCGCGCGCGTCGGCGATCACAAGCGAAAGGGCACTGGCGGCTGTCTCGTTGACTTCAGCGACGATCGCTTTCTTTTCTTCGAGTCCAATAGCCACTTGGCTTACTCCTTTAGTGGTTGTTCAGGCCACCGCAACAGCGGTGACCCCCCTCGGTGATGAACTGCCTCACCATCTGCGTAGGCAACCGGATTGCTCCGTTATTAAGGTGCCTTAATCGGCGCCACCTACGGTCTTTGACAGCCTTTGGCGTTCCGCGAGGTTTCCCACACTTCCCTGCAAAGACTTCCAAAGTGGGCAGAGCCAGTGTTGCGCTCTACCCGACCCCCGCAAAAACACACGGGGGCCAGCGACCCCGGGCTCATGCCCGCGGCCTCAATTCACTGCTTAAAAATCGATCGCGTTGTGGTCGATCGTGACACCGGGACCCATGGTCGTAGACAGGGTCACCTTGCGAACATAGACACCTTTCGCAGAGGCTGGCTTGGCCTTCTTGAGATCGGCCAGTACCGCAATCAGGTTGCCCTTGATGGCATCCGGCTCAAAGTTGACCTTGCCGATACCGCCATGGACGATGCCGTTCTTGTCACTGCGGAAACGCATTTGTCCGGCTTTGGCGTTCTGTACCGCAGCCTCAATATCCGGAGTGACCGTGCCCGTCTTGGGGTTCGGCATCAGGCCACGCGGACCCAGCACCTGACCCAACGTACCGACAACGCGCATCGCGTCAGGCGAGGCAATCACGACGTCAAAATCCATCATGCCGCCCTTGATCTGCTCAGCCAGCTCTTCCATGCCCACGAAATCCGCGCCAAGCGCTTTTGCCTTGTCAGCACTGTCGCCCTGAGCAAAGACCGCAACGCGCACCTCGGAACCGGTCCCGTGTGGCAGGGTTGTTGCGCCACGCACGCCCTGGTCTGACTTACGCGCATCGACGCCGAGATTGACGGCCACTTCAACGGTTTCGTTGAATTTCGCCGTACCAAACTCTTTCAGCAGTGCGACCGCCTCGTCGACCGGATAGCTGTGGTTAGCGTCGACCTTTTCGCGAAACGCGCGAACACGCTTTGATAACTTAGCCATCAGTTCACGCCCTCCGTCTCGATACCCGCTGACCGCGCGCTACCGGCGATGGTGCGTACCGCAGCATCCATATCAGCCGCCGTCAGGTCTGGCCACTTCTGGTTGGCCACTTCCTCCAGCTGAGCACGGGTGACCTTGCCCACTTTTTCTGTGTTGGGTCGCCCTGAGCCACTCTTAATGCCCGCAATCTTCTTGAGCAAAATAGAGGCCGGTGGGGTCTTCTTGATGTAAGTAAAGGACTTATCACTGTAGACCGTGATCACCACCGGAATGGGCAGGCCCGGCTCAACGCCCTGTGTATCAGCATTGAAGGCTTTGCAAAATTCCATGATGTTGACCCCTTTTTGGCCCAGCGCGGGACCTACCGGCGGCGAAGGATTCGCCTGACCGGCCGGGATCTGCAGCTTGATATAGCCGTCGATCTTCTTAGCCATGTTGCTTTCTCCTGGGTTCAAACGCCGTTGTGTTGGCTACCTATGGCAACGAACACGCGGGCTCCCCATCATCGCCACCAGGGTGGCGTTAACATCGGGCCAGATCCTGTCGACCTGACCCACCCGATCAGGCTTTTTCGACCTGACCAAACTCCAGTTCTACGGGCGTAGAGCGCCCGAAGATCAATACCGCCACATTGAGGCGGCTCTTCTCGTAATTCACGTCTTCAACCACACCGTTAAAGTCGTTGAAGGGACCATCGATGACCCGCACCATCTCGCCGGGCTCAAAGACCGTCTTGGGCTTGGGCTGATCGACGCCCGCCTCGACGCGCTGCAAAATCACATTCGCTTCGGCATCGGTAATAGGCGAGGGCTTGTCAGCCTTGCCGCCAATGAAACCCAATACTCGTGGCGTTTCTTTAACGAGGTGCCAGGTGTCATCGTCGAGATCCATTTGCACCAGTACATAACCAGGGAAGAACTTGCGCTCACTCTTGCGCTTCTGTCCGCCCTTCATCTCGATCACTTCCTCGGTGGGCACGATGATCTCGCCGAACCGGTCTTGCATCCCCAGACGCTCGACCCGCTCCTGAATCGCGGTCGCAACCTTCTTCTCGTATTGAGAGTAGGCATGTACAACGTACCACTTCAAAGCCATGTCTTTTCCCTCAACCCAAAATCAGCGACGCGAGCCAGCCCAGCACGCTGTCCAGACCCCATAAAATGAGGCCCGTGATAATCACAAACACAAACACGATCAGCGTCGTTTGTGTCGTTTCTTGACGCGTGGGCCACACCACTTTGCGAATTTCTGTTCGCGAGCCCTTCACCAACGTTAGAAAGTCGCCGCCTTTCTGCGTTAATGAGGCGACCCAGCCCGCAACCAGTGCGAGCACCACCAGCGCCAGTACCCGATACAGGATCGGCTGGTCACCGTAATAACTGTTGCCGTAGACGCCGCCGGCCACCAAGGCCAACACGACAATCCACTTTAACGAATCAAGCCTGCCTTCCGCGGCTTCACTCATGTTGCTTCTCCAAGCGGTAGCCACCAAGCGCTACCCGCTGTTCTCACCACCCTCACCCTCAAAGCAAAGGTGGCAGGCCAGGAGGGAATCGAACCCCCAACCTGCGGATTTGGAATCCGCTGCTCTGCCAATTGAGCTACTGGCCTTCCACTCCTTTTCAACGCCGTTTTGGCGCCCAAACCGCGGGCTCGCCAGAGACGACGAAGCCGAACGGCCAAATAAGGCGGTTCGGCTTGCTCATTAGGCGGCGCTCACACCGCCTTGCTAATTAGTCGAGGATCTTGGCGACGACGCCTGCACCGACCGTCCGGCCACCCTCTCGGATCGCAAAACGCA
>JAYOUT010000122.1:0-3659 GCA_038151055.1 Luminiphilus sp. | reverse complement strand
ATTGGTAGACAGCGAACCGGTATCGGGAAAACAAGACAATCTGGGACTCTTTTTTGATCAGCAGTGGACCCAGGGGTTTTTGGATGCGGGCGTGGGCCTGCGTTTCGATCATATTGCTCAGGCAGCGCGCCCGGGAGACACGTCCCATGCCGTCCTCAGCACCAATGCGCGGCTGAATTGGCATGTCAGCGAGGGTGCGACGTTTTTTACCCGGTGGGCAACCGGATTCAGGGCGCCTACTCTCAGTGAGCTGTATTACCGTGGGGTCACGCCCCGGGGCGACATTGTCGGTAACGCCGAGCTCGACCCCGAAGACAGCACCACGTCCGAATTAGGGTTAGAGGTTACCCGGGACCGCTTCAATTTTTCACTCGCGGGCTACCGTACGGTCATCGATAACTATATCGAACGGTTTCAGAAAACCGCGACGAGTCGTAGCTATCGCAATATCGGGGAGGGGGTGATTCGCGGATACGAAATCCGAGCGGTCTACGAGCCAACGGTTCGCTGGACCCATGGACTTTCATATGGCCATCAATCGGGCCGAGACTCGGCGAGCGGTGCGTGGTTGGCGGACCTCAGCCCCAACACCTGGCGCTATGAGGCCACTTGGCGGCCGTCGCGGGCCGTTGTCAGGTTGGATATCTCGTACCGTGAACGTCGCTCAGAATTCGGGCCTGGAGAAGAGCCTCTTGATGCCGTGACGCTGGTGAACGTCGCGGTTTCCTGGCCGCTCAGCCAGCAGTGGGAATGGGGGTTAGCCTGCACCAACTGCGCTGATCAGACATTCTATGGATCGGCGGATGACCGCGCGGCATTGCAGCCCGGGCGTGCTATCGCGGTGAATTTTGCTTGGAAGCCGTGATGGCATGCACCAAAATACGACGCACCAGAATAAAGAATCGTTTTCCACCGTGCGCCTGCCAACTTTGCGGTTTGGCCACTGCACCCCGACCCATTGTGATCTCAAGGACAATTTGATGACTCCGTTTCGCTCTCTATTTTTGGTTTTATGCGCGACTTTGCTTGGGCTGAGCATGGCGTCAAAAGGCGTCGCGGACGACGAGTCATCTCTGGCGGGCCTGAAATGGCGCAATATCGGCCCGGCTTTTATGTCTGGACGCATCGCTGATATCGCTTGGCACCCCCAGGACCTGAGCGTTTGGTATGTCGCCGTGGGTTCCGGTGGCGTATGGAAAACCAGTAACGCCGGCGTCACCTGGAAGCCGATCTTTGACGAGCAAAGCCGATACTCGATCGGTAACGTCACCGTCGACCCGTCCAATCCGCATGTTGTTTGGGTTGGCACAGGAGAGGATGTCGGTGGGCGACATGTTGGCTTTGGCGATGGTATTTACCGATCTGAAGACGGCGGTGAAACCTGGGTTAACAAGGGCCTGAACGATTCTCAGCACATCTCCACCATCATCGTGCATCCAGAAAATTCAGACGTTGTCTGGGCGGCCGTTCATGGACCTTTATGGTCTCCCGGCGGTGATAGAGGCCTCTTTATGACCACTGACGGTGGTGAAACCTGGACGAAGACGCTCGGTGGCGGCGAGTGGACCGGGGTGTCTGATGTCGTGGTCGATCCTCGCGATCCCGATATTTTGTATGCCGCAACCTGGCAGCACCATCGCACTGTCGCTGCCTACATGGGTGGTGGTCCGGAAAGCGGTATTCATCGCTCTACAGACGGCGGACAGAGTTGGACTGAGCTAGAAACCGGATTGCCTGAGGGCGACATGGGCAAAATTGGATTGGCCATCTCTGCGCAGAATCCAGACGTGATTTATGCAGCCATAGAGTTGGAGCGCAGGAAGGGTGGCGTGTGGCGCTCGGCCGACCGCGGAGCAAGCTGGGTCAAGGGCGCCGATGCGGTGGGAGGTGGCACCGGGCCGCACTACTATCAGGAGATCTTCGCCAGCCCTCACCAGTTTGACCGCCTCTACCTGGTGGGTCCGACCGTGCAGAAATCCGAGGATGGGGGCAAGACCTTTGCGCCCATGGAGCACCCCAATCAGCATGGCGACATGCACGCGATCGTATTCCACCCCACCGACCCAGATTACATCATGATGGGTACTGACGGCGGGGTGTATGAGAGCTTCGACCTCGGCGCGACTTGGCGATACATGGAAAACCTGCCGGTGACCCAGTACTACAAGCTCGCTCTGGATGACAGCGAGCCTTTCTACAACATTTACGGTGGCACGCAGGACAACAACACCCAAGGTGGCCCGTCGCGGACAGACAACGTGCACGGCATTCGCACAGCGGATTGGAAAGTCGTGCTGGGTGGCGATGGTCATCAGCCGGCGACAGAGCCGGGCAACCCCGATTTGCTCTATGCGCAATGGCAGCAAGGCAACATTACGCGAATCGATTTGCCGACCAGTGAGTCGGTCTATATCAAGCCACAGCCAGCGCCCGGTGACCCCCCGGAGCGCTTTAATTGGGATTCACCAATTCTGGTCAGTGAACACGAATCCAAGCGCCTCTATTTTGCCTCCCAGCGCGTATGGCGCTCTGACGATCGAGGTGACACGTGGACGGCTATTTCTGAGGACCTGACCCGCGACCAGGATCGCATGTTGCTGCCATTGATGGGGCAGACGTGGAGCTGGGATGCGTCATGGGATATGTCGGCGATGTCCGACTACAACACCATCACGTCTTTGGCAGAGTCGCCTTTCGACGAGAATCTGCTCTATGCCGGTACCGATGACGGTTTGATTCAGGTCACTGATAACGGTGGAAGTTCCTGGACGCGCATTGAGGTCGGTGATCTGCCCGGTGTGCCCGACACCGCATTCCTGAACGATATTCGCGCCGATCTGCACGATGCCGATACGGTTTACGTGGCCTTGGATAATCACAAGTACGGAGACTTCACACCCTATTTGTTGGTCAGCCGCAATCGAGGTCGGAGTTGGCGAAGCATTACTGAGGGTATACCTGACGATCATCTCGTTTGGCGGGTTGTGCAGGATCACGAGCGCGCAGACCTACTGTTTGCGGCCACCGAGTTCGGTGTCTTCGTGACTATGAACGGCGGAGCAAAATGGCAAAAGCTGGATAGCGGCATGCCCACCATCTCGATTCGTGATATCCGCATTCAGAGGCGCGAAAACGACCTGGTTGCCGCCAGTTTCGGTCGAGGGTTTTTCGTTCTCGATGACTATTCGCTACTACGCAATTTTGCATCAGACGAACAGATGCCCGAGGCAACGCTGTTCGAAAGTCGACCAGCGCACTGGTATTTTGAGCGACCCGTTCTGGGTGCCACACGCAAGGGTTCGCAGGGTGATCAGCTGTACGTTGCCGATAATCCGCCCTTTGGTGCCGTGATTTCCTATTACCTGCGAGACGGCTACCCCACTAAAAAGGATGCGCGGCAGAAGTCAGAATCAGAAGCCCTTGAGGCAGGCGATACGGTGGCCTTCCCGGGGTGGGAGATTGTTGAGGCCGAGCGGAGAGAAACCGCACCTGGCCTGAGAATCGTGATTCGCAATGAAGACGGTGCGGTGATCAGGCGATTGGATGCGCCCACCACCAAAGGTCTGCATCGAGTGGCTTGGGATTTGCGACACCCTTACTACGGTTCAGTTGAAACGCCGCCAAACTGGCAGGGTTTGTTGCCAAGTGGTTTTATGGTG
>JAYOUT010000121.1:0-3662 GCA_038151055.1 Luminiphilus sp. | reverse complement strand
ACCAACGCGTTCACGTGCGGGTTTAAAGCCTCGATTTTCTCGAGAAAGGCATCCATGACCTCGACGCAAGAGGCATCACCCGTGGCGATGGTTTTGGAAAGCTCAATGGCAGATAGTGCGGTGAGATCGGACATAGGCCTACCATACCAATCCCTCTTCAAATGACCCAGCTTGAGCGCTGTCTCGGGTGCGCGCAGTGGAACAGCCGGGCGGTAGCGAAAGTCACTGCGGCAAGGTGTGCAATCGCCGAGGATAGCGATACAGTGGTGCCGCAGAAATGAGGAGTGACTGGCCATGAATGAACTGCTGACTTTCGAGGACGAAGCTCAGGCCTATGCCGAAATTGCGGCGATGGGCTACCACGCCATGGCTTTCGATTTTCCCGCCGAGGAGAACGACTTGCATTGGCATGATTTTGATTCGGTGGTGTATGTGACGGCCGGTGAAATCACCTTGTCACGTGAGGATGGTGAGTCGATCACGTGTCAGCGTGGTGCAAAAATCGTCGCCACTGCGGGGGTGGTGCATAAAGAGTCAACACCTGGATATAGCGCGATCATTGGTTTCTCCCAGTTGCCCGAGTCGCTGACCCAGCCGGTTAACAAGCCTCTGCCGGTCTCTCTGTGACGCCTGAGGCGCGCTGATACGGCTCAAGTATTTTTGACCGCAAGGATTTCGTAGCGATGACCTCTGCTATCGACTCGCCTCTCACGTGCTCCGTTCGCTGGGTGACTCAAGGTCTCACAGGCTGGCTGACCCTGGGGCTGACGCTGATGGCCATGGCTACTAACGCACTCGCCCAGAGCGATGCCGGAGAGAGCGAGCTCGCCTATCACGTTGACTCACCGATGGTGACCACCTGGCGTAAGCCCGATATCGAAATCGGCGGGTGGGTGTGGATTGGCATGGACGATCCGATTGCACGCGTGGAAGTGGAGTCGGGAGACTGGTCCTACCCGATGGACTTTGGCCTGGATCGTGGTGACGTGGCGGCCTATCTCGGTGTGGCAGAGGCCAACAAGACGGGATTCCATGCGCGGGTCACATTGCCGGCGTCTGTCAGACCCAATAGCCAGCTTGTGATCGCGGCATACAGATCCTCCGGCGAAAGAATCGTTCTCAAAAAAATTCGTTATCGCCCGGTGCGTTTGTCGCAGCAGTGGCGGCCCTGGTTGGCGAAGCATCCTGAATGGCTGGAGGACCCTTTTTGGTTTGTGGTGGGCACAAGCGGTATCTCGCAGCGCGGTGATCAGGGCTTCTCGGATGTCTATCGGCCCTATAAAAGTGACACCTTTCGTTTGGGTTTGCGTGTGCCCATTCTCTACATGCGTGCCACGCGTGGCGCAGCAGAAGATTGGCGTTTTGACCCAAGCCTGGGCCCCATTCCAATTCACACCGGATTTTTTCTGGTAGATGACTGGCTCGATGCGGTCATCAAGATGTCAATCGATCAGCAGGTGCCCATTTTGTTCACGCTCAATGGCGGTGTCTGGGGCGACGCGAACGGCTCTGTTCCCGAGTTTGATTTAACCGATCACCTCGAGTTGGACCCTATGAACTGCCAGTGGGATCAGGATGACAATGTGTTTCCCGATGATTTGATTGCAGGATTGCCGGGATCGCTGATGTCACCCGAGTTATCTCGAACCCTGACCTTGAATGCCTACAATGAGACCGTCCGGTTCTATAAAAAGCGCAACCTACAGTTAGCGGGTACCCGGCTGGTGACCTTCGCGGAGGAACATCCGCATCTTTTCGCCGGGGTAAATCTGGATCCTGATGTATACATGAGTCCCTTTGTGAGGGGCAGCTGGCACGACTTTAACCCTGACACGCTAAGGCAGTTTCGAGACTGGCTGAGCGGGGGCGGGCTCTATGCCTCGGGCGCAATACTTGAAGATTATTCCAGTCCGGCGCTGACGCTGTCAGAGATCAACGAGATCAGCGGACAAAATTTTTCTCGGTGGGAGGAGGTGGAGCCGCCGAGAGACATGCCGCGACAATTTTTGCCTGGCCCGTCTGAACCCTGGATGTTTCTCTGGGAGCGGTTCAGGCGACACCTGGTGGACCTGCATTACGACGACCTCAGCCGTTGGTTAGTCGAGACGGGCTTGGATTCGGCAAAAATTTTCTCGTCTCAGGGATTTATGGCGCCGCGCAAACCGTCCATGCCGTTCTCGGAGCGCTTGGATAGCGACATGAAGAATTTTGATTCGGCGGGCATGACCATTGAGGGTGCGATACCTACACCGGGACATCTGGGCGCCATTGTCTATGGCAAGAGCGCGCTCAACGATATTCGCACCGAAAGTGGCCGGAGTTTGTTTTCTATTTTCTATGAGGCTGACCCAGACTGGGGCATCGTTGAGCACAACACGGCCGACTTCCGGGATCCACCCGGATTGTTGCCCAGTTATGCAGACGGTTATCAGTCTCTCCTGCAGTTGTTTAACCATCATGCCCGATTGCTCTCGCCCATGGCCTGGAATGGCAGCAATGGCGATTATGCCGACGATCCGGGATTTCACGCTCACACCGCTTACTTGAATACGCCGTTGGAAAACGCGGTCACGGACTTCTTGTCGGAATACGCGTATCTGCCGCGAAACGCTTTGTATTGGCCTTTCGGTAATGAGGGCCACCCGAGCCTCGACGGATGGCAGGGTGATGAGGCGGCGTCGATTCTGTGGGCGGAGGGGGGTGTCTTGCGATGGCGTCACCCGGCGTCTGAGCTGAGCTTGGTCAGCCCGGATGCGCTGGCGATGGACGTGACACAGCACACGACCTTGGTCATTGGGCTTGATTCGGAGGCCGTGACAGGGATCGCCATCGACTTTCAGTCAACGGTCGACAGTCCCCCTCAGTGGCAGCCATTGGTGCCGGTTCGCGCACTCGATTCGCTGGATCAGACGGAGGCCGGCGTTGCCGTTCCGCTGCCGTGGCCCAGCGAGGCAGAGCCGGGTCGCATCAGGTTGAGATTGCAAACTGATACGGTGGGCGAGTCGCGCATCCGGCACATTGCGATCTTACCAACACGTTAATGCTGCGGCGCGCTCGTCCACGGGACTGTTTCGGGCGCAACCGGTTCGGCCGAGAAAGCGGGATTGTTTGCGACTTACGGCAGAGAGTAGGTTTAGGAGAAGATGATGGCTTGGTCGATTCAGGATGCCGCACTGTGAGCGATGGGATACCCCGAGATCAGAAACGTAGCGCGGTGACCCGGTGGTTGGCCGCGCTTCGGGGTATATCAGCTGCCTGTTATGTCACGATGGCAAGTGCCAGCTTTGCCGAAACCATCGTGCCCGGCGATCAGTGGCTATATGCCGATCCGGCGTCTGTCGGGATAGATCCTGCGCCCTTGCAGGCGCTCGATGCCGAAATACGGGCAGGGGAGCACGGCAATATCGACTCGATGACGATTATCCGTCACGGGCAGATGGTCTTTGACCGTCGATACCAATGGGACTACGACGCCCAGCATGCGGGCCTGGTATACCCGAGCCCGCCGCCTTGGGATTACTTTAATCCGCAGGCCTACCCATTCCACGGAGAAACAGACCTGCACAGTCTTCAGTCGGTTTCTAAGAGCGTGATGTCTGCGCTGATCGGCATCGCTATCGCCCGCGGTGAACTCCCGGGCACCGATGCCACGCTCGGGGATC
>JAYOUT010000120.1:0-3745 GCA_038151055.1 Luminiphilus sp. | reverse complement strand
TCATCTTGCTCAGGACGTCTCGAAACGCCGCCGGTGAGCCCGACATTTCAAGACACACATCAAAGCCCTCGAGAATCCCGAGACTCTCCATGAAATTGCGGGTGATTTCCTGTTTGGCCACGTTGATGGGTTGCACCTTGGGCACAATGCGCTTAGCCAAATCCAGCCGGTACTCATTGACGTCCGTCAGGATCACATTGCGCGCGCCACAGTGGCCAGCAACCATCGCAGCCATAATGCCAATGGGTCCGGCGCCGGTGATGATGACGTCCTCGCCCACCATATTGAATGACAGCGCCGTGTGCACAGCATTGCCATAGGGGTCGAAGATACTCAGCAAATCGGTGGGCAAATAAACGCTGGGACGGAATACGTTAGTGGCCGGAATCACCACATACTCGGCAAAGGCACCGTCACGATTCACGCCGACACCCTGCGTATTGGGGCACAGATGCAAGCGTCCTGCGAGGCAGTTACGGCAGCGGCCACACACAATGTGCCCCTCGCCCGAGACAATATCGCCCACCTGCAGGCCCGTCACATTGGCGCCGAGCTCGACGATTTCGCCGGCGTACTCGTGGCCCGCCGTCATCGGGGTCTTGATGGTTTTTTGCGCCCAGTCGTCCCAATTGTAGATGTGCACATCAGTGCCGCAGATGGCGGTCTTGTGGACTTTGATCAAGACATCATTGCCGCCCACCAGCGGAATCGGCACATCCTCCAGCCACAACCCTTCCTCGGCGTGCTTTTTCACCAATGCTTTCATGACAGGGGCCACCCAATTTGTGCTGATTATTGGCCTTTTTATGCACGATCTCGGCGTTTGGATGCCTCTGAGAGGAGATTTTTACACCTGCCGGTCAAACGGCCGTGATCTGGGATGAGAAGGTCTTGATCAAGGCGCTCAACCCACGGTGAGGGGCCGCGCCCGGGGCTGCATTAAACGCGCGCCCCAACCCGCGCCGAGGCGCGTTACTTTGGCTCGACCATGAGGTAGGAGACGACCGAATCACCGATGTTGACCACCTCGTGCCAGTCAATGCCCTCGCTGGAAAAGGAGCTCCCGGTCTCCAGCGTGACCTCTCGCGTACCCGCGCCACTGGTAATGCGCATCGTTCCGCCGGACAGCGCGTAACCAAAATGTCGCGGATGAAAGTGCCGCTCGTGACCCACTCCCGGCGGAAAAACACACCTGAATATGCGGACATCGACATCCTCACGCAAAACCTCACAGACCGACCTACCCTGCCACCCCGCCGCCACTGGGTCGGGTAGCGCGTCAGCCGAGGTGGTCATGGCTACCATCAGAGGGAGAACGCATAAGCCACGAAGCCCTCTCACAATGCTCAGTTTTGACAGAGACCGCATATTCACCTTGGCGTCAGCGTGCAGCTGGCCTGCATCCACCTCAAATTGATGCCGATACGCTGCGCGGCAGGGTCGGCCCAGGCGTACGAGACCGCGCGGTCCTCGTCAGGGCGATAGGCATACAACACCAGCGAGGGACGATTATTGCCATAGGGCCAGCGCACATTGCGCATCTTTATGCCCACCGCCTGTGGAGCGGGCTCCTCGGTTTCCAGCCACACCCTACCGCCCTGGTCATAAATCTCGAGGCCGCGACGAAACGTCCACTCTCCATCACGCTGCATGGCGGTCATCCAGCACTCAAAGCGCCGGGCTTTACGATTCTTGTGGGGAACCCCGGCAGGATGGCCGAATACCCGATTCCCCTCCTCATCCGTTGCCCGGTCAGTGATCCA
The DNA here is from genome assembly GCA_038151055.1 of Luminiphilus sp. Taxonomy (GTDB): domain Bacteria; phylum Pseudomonadota; class Gammaproteobacteria; order Pseudomonadales; family Halieaceae; genus Luminiphilus. The sequence goes on along the minus strand of JAYOUT010000120.1, from coordinate 1,982 downwards.
CAGCGCATCCTCCGTTAACAAGAGATCATCATTAAAAATAATGCGCTTACCGGTCTCCGTCGAAACGTACGAGCAGGCGTCTGGCTCCATGTAACCCACAAATTGATTGGCTTGCCGGCGCCACAACACATCGCATCCGGGGAGTACCCGCGTCTGCTCGGGAAGCAGACCAGACAGCTTGGTGGGGTCCAAGTGGGCATCCACCAATGACTCGGCATCGTTGGGGATATGAATGGTCAACCGGATGGCGCCGACGTCGTGGTCGGCGCGGAAAGAATAAATGCGCTGCCGATAGATTTGAGCTGGGTCATCATTGAGATGCTGCTGCACGTAAAACACGTGGTCACCAAAGGCGGGTAGCGTTACGGGCTCAAACACATGATGAATACGCTCATGACGAAGGGCTTCGTCGACGTCTTGCTCAGCCTCAAAATAGACCTGCTCCTGGTTGTCATAGACCCCGGGAAACCACTGCATCATGGTGCGGAAATCTTTATCGAGCACCGCCGCCTCGTCCGCTCGAGCGCCGTTTAGTGCACCAATTAACAAAACCGTCAGCACACTGGATAGGAGTCGATTCATGATGGCTCTCCTGTCGGCGGGACACCCGCGTGAGTTTTTGGCCGTTATCTCGACAGAATGACATTGACGAGACGTCTCTGCCACTTGGGGACATTGATTAGAGACATTGCCTTTGCGGCGATTAGGACCTAGGTTAATGAAGACCCTAGATCTAATAATCCATCAACCAAGGGGTCAGTGCGTTGCAGCGCTAGCGGCACACCAGCGAGCCAGATGACGCCACACCAGAGCACTGATATGAAACCATTGGAAGGCATCACCATTCTCGAATTCTCCACGATGATCACGGCAGCACTCGCCAGCATGATGCTGGCTGAGCAGGGTGCTCGCGTCATCAAGGTGGAACCCCACGATGCGGGCGACCCAATGCGCTATATCGGCGCGCGCAAAGGTGATATCTCTTCCCTCTTCGCTGGCTGTAATCGCGGCAAGGAATCGCTGGCTATCGACCTGAAAAGCGAAGCCGGGCAAAACGCCATCCGCGAACTCATTCCTCAGGTCGATGTTGTCATCCACAACTTTCGCCCCGGCACCATGGAAACGCTGAACCTCGGCTTTGATACGTTGAAAGAGATCAACCCGCGGTTGGTATACATGGCCATCTCAGGTTTTGGCACCGAGGGCCCCCTGCGCCGCGCACCGGCTTATGACCCCATCATTCAGGCACATTCAGGCATGGCTGCCACTCAGGGTGGCGACGAATCACCGGCATTTATTCGATCGCTACTCTGCGACAAGATCACCGCGTACACCGCCTGTCAGGCAGTCACGAGCGCATTGTTTGCCCGGGAACGTAGCGGTGAGGGCCAGTTGGTCGATCTGTCGATGCTCGATGCCGGCTTGTTTTTCATGTTCCCCGACGGCTTCCAGAATCACGCGCTACTCGATGATGATGTGATTCCCGGCGGCTTGTTGATCGACATACTCTACGATCTCACGCTGACGCGAGACGGCGGCATTACAGTCGCTGCTGCCAATCAGGAAATGCAGGGCAGAATGTTGAACGCCATTGGCCTGCTTCACCTTTTGCAAGACGAGCGCTTTAACAGCATGGCCAAGCTGGTGGAAAACCTGCACCTGTTCCGCGCAGAGGTGGCCAAAAAGTGTCTGGAGTACACCAGCGACGAGTTGATCGCGCTGCTGCGAGAGGTCGAGGTCCCCTGTGCAAAATGCCTGAGCCGAGATGACGTGTTGGCGCAGGATCAACTCAGTGCCAATGACAGCACGGCTGTCGTGGAGCACCCCCACCTCGGGCAGATGCGTATCGTCAAAGCACCACCCAGATTTGGCGGACAGCGACTTGAACCCTCACGCCCCACACCCAAACACGGCGAACATTCCGAGTCGGTGCTGAAATCGTTCGGCATCGACCCAGACACGATCGAGTCATTGAAAACGGC
>JAYOUT010000119.1:0-3752 GCA_038151055.1 Luminiphilus sp. | reverse complement strand
AGGGCGCGCGGAGTGTACACCACGAACGCGCAATTGGTTCATTGGGTCAGCGGGAATCGACGCAGCCAAATCCCGGCTTCGACAGTCAACCGAGCATCCGCTTGTCTGATGATGAACGCCTTACAAAGACACGCGCGTAGGGCTCGAGCACAAAAAAGCCGCAACGGATTAGAAAGTCTCGTTGCGGCTTGGTTGTCGAGTGAACCGCCTTAACGGACGGCCACAGGCAGGGTCAAGATGACGCCCTTAAGCGAGCGCCTCTTTCGTCGTCGTAACGATAGCCGCGGCGACTTTGTAGGGATCCGCGTTAGAAGCCGTACGTCGATCTTCGAGACGACCAATCCAACCGTCAGCGTGCGTGGATACCGGGATTCGGATCGAGGCGCCTCTGTCAGAGATACCGTAGCTGAAGGTATCGATGGATTGCGTCTCGTGGTCGCCCGTCAATCGCTGATCGTTGTCTGCCCCATAGACGCTGATATGACGATCAATGTTCTTGCCGAATTCCTCGCAGATCTTGGTGAACACGGATTCTTCACCCGCCGTTCTCATCACTTCGTTAGAGAAGTTGGCGTGCATGCCAGAGCCGTTCCAATCCAGCTTGCCAAAGGGCTTGGGGTGCCAGTTAATCGAGAAGCCATACTTTTCACCTACGCGCTCGAGGAGGTACCGGGCAACCCAGGTTTCATCTCCCGCGCGCTTTGCGCCCTTGGCAAATACCTGAAATTCCCATTGTCCAGCCGCAACCTCGGCGTTAATCCCTTCAACATTGATGCCCGCCGCCAGGCACAGATCAAAGTGCTCTTCTACGCACTCGCGACCAAACGCGTTGCCGGCACCGACCGAGCAATAGTAAGGGCCCTGTGGCCCTGGATAGCCATTAACCGGGAAACCGGGGGGTAGCTGGGTGTCAACGTCCCACAAGAAGTACTCCTGCTCAAAGCCAAACCAGAAGTCGTCGTCGTCGTCGTCAATCGTTGCCCGACCGTTGGATTCGTGAGGCGTGCCATCGGCGTTCAGGACTTCGGTCATCACCAAGAAAGCGTCTTTTCGGCCCGGATCTGGGAAAATGGCGACGGGCTTCAGCAGGCAATCGGAGCTGCTACCGTCAGCTTGCTCGGTCGAGCTGCCATCAAATGACCACATGGGACATTCTTCAAGGGTACCGCCAAAATTGTCCCGAACCTGGGTTTTGCTACGCAGGCTTTGAGTCGGCTTGTAACCATCAAGCCAGATGTATTCAAGTTTCGCTTTCATTTTAACTTTGTCTCCGCACAGTGCGATAAGGCACACAGTTTGCTCAAGTTGGTTCACACATCGATGTGTCAGTCGCTTCACGGAGCGATGACTAAAACACCTGACCCATCCCCTCGCAAAATCCGTGCCACCCACAGCGGGCGCTTAACTCATTGATTCATAATGGCTTCCCGTTCTTGCCGGCGACGCATTGCACTAATTAGGTGCAAATCGGTTGCCTATTGCACCAAAAAGTGGCAAGTTGCGCGCCGAGGGTGGCCCCGGGCACCGCTCGCAACCGTGGATGCCCCAGCAGTGGGGTGACTCCGCGCGCAATTGCTGGTGCCCTTCCGGTTGGCACACCCTTTGCAAGTTATCCATCACCTTAACGCTTTGGCTCTGCATGACGGCGGAGCAATTTATGAAGGAGCAACACATGTCGGAGCTCACGCTCGATTTGATCAGTAAAAACGATATTCGCTGGGTGGACCTGCGATTCACCGATACCAAGGGCAAAGAGCAACACGTCTCAATCCCCGCCAGCGCGGTGGATGAAGATTTTTTTGAGAGCGGCAAGATGTTCGACGGTTCGTCGATTTCTGGCTGGAAAGGTATCAACGAGTCCGACATGATTTTGATGCCCGATGACAGCACTGCCCTGCTGGACCCTTTCACTGACGACCCAACACTCATTTTGCGTTGCGATATTGTCGAGCCCGCCACCATGCAGGGCTACGATCGAGACCCACGCAGCATTGCCAAAAAAGCCGAGGCTTACCTGGCCTCCTCCGGTTTGGGTGACACCGCGTTCTTTGGTCCCGAGCCAGAGTTTTTCGTTTTTGATGACGTGAAGTGGCACGCCGACATGAGCGGCGCAAGCTACGCCATTAACGCTGAGGAAGCTGCATGGTCCTCGAGCATGGACTTCGAAGACGGCAACATCGGGCATCGCCCCGGCGTTAAAGGTGGCTACTTCCCCGTGCCCCCAGTCGATTCGCTACACGACATTCGCGCCGCCATGTGCTCGGCCATGGAGCAGATGGGTTTGGACGTGGAAGTACATCACCACGAAGTGGGCACGGCGGGTCAGTGTGAGATTGGCGTCAAGTTCAACACCTTGGTTTCCAAGGCGGATGAAGTGCAGATCCTGAAGTACTGTGTCCTGAACGTTGCGCACGCTTATGGCAAGACGGCCACCTTTATGCCTAAGCCGCTGGTGGGTGATAACGGCTCTGGTATGCACGTTCACCAATCCATCGCCAAGGGCGGTGACAACACCTTCGCAGGAGATGGCTACGCGGGCTTGTCTGATACTGCGCTCTACTACATTGGCGGCATTATCAAGCACGCGAGAGCATTGAACGCGTTTACCAATGCCTCCACCAATAGCTACAAGCGCCTGGTGCCAGGGTTTGAAGCACCAGTGATGTTGGCTTACTCAGCCCGTAATCGATCTGCTTCGATCCGTATCCCCTACGAACCCTCACCTAAAGGTAAGCGGATCGAGGTGCGGTTCCCGGACCCCACCGCCAACCCCTACCTCGCTTTTGCGGCAATGTTGATGGCGGGTATCGATGGCATCCAAAACAAGATTCACCCCGGTGATGCCGCAGACAAGGATCTCTATGATCTGCCGGCAGAAGAGGCCGCAGATATTCCTACCGTCTCCTCCAGCCTGGAGATGGCGTTGGACGCCCTCGAGGCAGATCGGGACTTCCTGACCGCTGGCGGGGTCTTCACCGACGACATGATCGACGCCTATATCGAGCTCAAGCGGGAAGACGTGGAACGACTGAACATGACCACGCACCCGGTCGAGTTCGACATGTACTACTCGGTCTAAGTGTCAGTCACCACCAATAGCCAACTCGAAAACGCCCGCACCCTGCGGGCGATTCTCTTTTGCGGGCCTCTCAACCACCATGACGCACCATATTGGTGCGTCGCAGGCAGGTCCTAGCGGCACATGACCCAACGTTCCCTTCACAATCCGAGATTAACGCATCGCCCATACCCAGCGTGGCAGTGCTGCCGCATTAGCAGCGCGTTACTGTTCGCGATCGCGGTCTGTATCGGCGCGGTGCCAAACGGCTTTGCGCAAACGGTGTACAAGGTCACCGATAAGGACGGCAACGTGACGTTCACCGACACGCCGCCCTCGGACCAAGAAGCCGTGGTAGAGGCCCAAACCGTTCACAGCCCTAACACTTCGGCCGCGGTGGCCCCCGCACCCATAGACGAACCCGACGACGCCACAGTGACTGAACCGATCAGCTACGAGACGCTGATCGTGAGTCCGGCCGAAGCCGCGACGATTCCAATGGGGCCCGGTAATTTTTCGGTCGATGCAATCGTGCGCCCGGCGCTCTCTCAAGGTGAGCGCGTCGTTTTGACGTTAGACGGTGAGCCGATGGGCACACCGCAACGAATGACCACCTGGCAGCTCACCAACGTCTACCGTGGCGAACACCGGCTACAGGTGGTGCGGGTTAACGCCGAGGGTGCCAGAGTCAATG
>JAYOUT010000118.1:0-3841 GCA_038151055.1 Luminiphilus sp. | reverse complement strand
GTGCCGGCGATCGCAAGACCTGGCTCGAGGCCAAAGGAGATCTCGCCGACCTCGCCAGCTGATGCTTTAGCGAGCGAATGTGAAGTGCCTAATCGGGCGGTGCTGTCGGACCGTCCGTATGACATTGCAGACTGTGCGTCCGGGAGCTCACCCTCCAAACCGTAGACCTCGGACCCAAGAACCAAAACCTGAGATCGCACGCCGGTGGCTAACGAGCCCGAATGACAACGATGCCACCTGATTCATTCGCTATTCGCCTTAGCTTTTCACTACAGTGTGGTGACAAGTAGGGGGAGCCTTAGACCCCGGATCTTTCGTTATGGAGTGGTGCGACGGAGTCGAGTCCAGGGCGTCAAAGACCTCGTATAGTGAGCAATCTAAGCCGAGCGCTGCGTCGGCACGCACAGGAGCACACATCATGAAAACGCGTTTCGCACTGGCTTACGCCGCGGGATTATTGCTGTCGCCGGGTGCGCTTGCAGATTGGCAGGTGGGGTCTGGCTCGCAGGTGCAGTTTGTATCGATCAAGAACAATACGATTGGCGAAGTCAGCCACTTTGAGACCCTTGCCGGCGTGGTGACCGATGCAGGAGAGGTCGAGGTGCGGGTCGCACTGGACTCGGTAGAGACCAATATCGGTATTCGCAACGAGCGCATGAAGAAGATGTTGTTTGAGGTGGGGCTCTATCCCGAGGCTGTGATTACCGCTCAACTCGATGCTGGCTCTATGGCGGCACTGTCTGGCGGCGGCTTGACCACTGTGGCACTACAAATCGATCTTCATGGCCAGACCGTGACCAAAGAAGCACAGCTTAACGTTGCGGTGACGGATCAAGGTGTGAGTGCGACGACCGCTCAGCCTATTTTGCTGACTGCGGCGGAGTTCGGATTGGAAGGCGGCGTGGCCGCGCTTCAGGAGATCGCGGGCCTTAACGCCATCAGCCGTGTCATCCCCGTCACGGTGTCACTGCAATTGCTCTCTGCAGACTGACGCCGACCTATTGCAGCCCTGCCGCCCGAGCAAGATTACGTAGCTCAGTTTGATAGCGTTGAGCTGCCGACATGTCGCCGGTTAGCTGGCTGTATTGCATGAGCGCCGCGAGCACATTCGGTTGACCCGGCGCGGCACGGTTTGCCGCTTTCAGCGTTGCCATTGCTTCTGCAGGACGGCCTTGGTCGTGTTGGGCCACGGCATAAACGTAGTGGTAGTAGCTCGGTGTCTCTTCCAGTGAGGCGGCTTTTTCCAAAGCTGCCAGCGCAGCTTCGCCGTTACCTTCCCGTACCTCCAGTAGCGCTAGGCTGAACCACAAAGATGCGTCCTCTTGATTCAGTTTGATCCCACTCTCCAATGTCGTGCGCGCGGCTTCCTCTTTACCTTGAGCACGATAGAGGTCAGCAAGATTGACCCGGCTGGCACTTGCCTGAGGGTTTTTGTTTAGCGCTGACACCAGCAGCGCTTCTGCCGCCTCGACATCTCCACGTGCCTGCTGGAAGCCACTCAACTGGGTGAGCACTGACGGCATGTCGAGATGCTGCGACTGAACGCGAACGTATTCGTCGAAGAGGGCGTCCAGTGGGCCCGCTACCTGCGGCTGCCCCTCAGCGGAACGTTGTTGTGAGGAGGGGTCTGACGCCGAGGTCTCGGGCGCGCCGGCCGTTGGCGGCACCAGCCCCGCTAAGTGTTCCGCTACCACCATTCTCACTGCCAGTACCGGGTCTTTGCTCAGCGGCATGAGCCGCTCAAGCTGCTGTTCTGGCGGCAGTTGTCCTGCCGCCTCTGCTGCCGCCAAGCGAATCAGGGGGTCGTTACTCTCCAACCACACCGGAAGGGAGGGAGCGAGTCTCTCGGGAAGCAGACGACCCAGCTGGGTGATCGCTGAGGCGCGCAGCATCGCGGTGTTCTTTGCGTCGTTAGCTGCCTCCAGCAGTACCGGCGCGGCGCGCACATCGCCACGCTCAGCGGCCTGAAAGGCGCGCGCGGGGTGGTTTCTGCGATCTGTAAAGCGCACACCCCAATCCATCAGGGCGGAATAGGCCCAGTCTGCACTCTGATCGGTATGGCATTGGTTGCAGGCATTGGGTGCGCCAGTGCTCATGGACAGATCCGGCCGCGGGATGCGCATGCTGTGATCCCGCCGCGAATCGACCCCCATGTAGAGCTGGCTCGGCATGTGGCAGTCCACGCAGGCGCTCCCGGCCGACGCGAGCGGGTGCCGGTGGTGTTTGGGGTTATCGTAGGTGCTGGCCAGATGACACTGGGCACAGACGCCGTTGCCTTCGACCACCAACTGGTTGCTGTGTGGGTTATGGCAGTTGGTGCAGGCCACGCCGGCCTGATGCATCTTGCTCTGAATGAACGAACCGTAGACGTATACCTCGTCGCGGATCTGCCCGTCGGGCCAGTAGAGCGGCTCCTCAATGACAGCCAAGCGGTGGGTATCGAGCAGCGGCTTGCCGGGGTGATACTCGCCCAGGGTGCCGCGCCGGGCGTGACAGCGCGCGCAGCTATCAATCTGGTGATTTGAGGTCAGAGGTTCACTGCGCTGTGCGATATCAGCGCCTTCAGCCCACTGCCAGGCGCCTCTCGCCTTAAGGCTCATTGCAAACCCGGTCTGGGCGGGTGACAGGCTCCCTGCATCGGCGAGCGCGACGTGCTCACTGCCGGGCCCGTGACAGGCCTCACAGCCCACATCGATTTGTTCGTAGTGGGTATTAAACCGGTCGTTCACCGCGTCATAACGTTTCTCGACGTCGGTGCTGTGACATTCCGCGCAGCTGGTATTCCAGTTAAAGAAACCGCCCGTCCAATGGAGCGGGTCACCGGCTGCGATGTGCTCATCGGGGTAGAGGTGATACCAACGCTGCCCGCCCTCGCTTTTGGGCCGGGTATCCCAAGCGACCGAGAGTGCCTGCAAGCGACCGTTGCCGAGAGGTAGCAAATATTGCTGCAGGGGCTCAACCCCAAACACATACTCGACTGGATAAGTCTCCAGCTCGCCCGCGGCGTTATCGGTCTCGACGAAAAAGGCGTCCCCCTTTTGGCTGAAGGTCGTGGTCACGCCAAAATAATCAAAGGTCGCGTTGTTGAAATCCCCCAACACCGTCTCGGGCGTGGCTTCTTGCATCGCCAGATCGTGGTGAGAGTCTGTCCAGTCGGTAGTCGCCTGCTCGTGGCAGCCGGCACAGGCGTTGTTGCCTAGGTAGCTGGCCTCGGCTGCCAGTGTCAGCGACGAAGTAAAGACACCAAGCACGATAGCCAAGGCTAGAGCACTGCCCATAACAAAGTCATTCAGCTGATCCTGAAAGCCCACCCTGGCGGTGTGGGGTGTCTGTTCACGGGATGTCTGGTGGAGGCTTTCTCTCAAGCCAATCTCTCCAGGCTATGTGTGATGTCGCCATTACAGACAACCCAACGGGCGCATGCAAGGTCGGCGAGCACGCCGGAGGTGACGACGTGCCATGCCCCAGATTGGGAGCAAGAGCTTTATAGCGCTGTGTCTAGGCACCGCATCGAAAAAGCGCCCGCCGTTTTGGCAAATATGGCAAGTTGGCGTAAGGTGGCGCGCCTAGCCAGCAATGCTCGGCCAGTGGGCAAACATGGAGAAACCCCTCATGCACATCGGTATTTTGCGCACCGATTCCGTCAGGCCAGAGTGGGTGCCCACCTACGGTGAGTACCCGGACATGTTCGAACGCCTGTTATTGGCTGAAAATGACACCCTGAGGTTCACCACCTGGAATGTGGAGGCGGGAGAACTGCCCGACAGCGTGGAGGCGGCCGACGGTTTCTTGATTACCGGGAGTAAGAGCAGCGTTTACGATGACAAGGACTGGATCCGCG
>JAYOUT010000117.1:0-3901 GCA_038151055.1 Luminiphilus sp. | reverse complement strand
CCTGACTCGTCATTGCTGACTGCAGATCTCCCATACCGGTCTGAATGACTTCCAGGGGCAGGGCAAGCTGATCGGCCGCGCGCTGGGCGCCGGCCACGAGTGCGGTGTCTTCGGTTTGCGCGAGGTACACCACACGTGTGTAGTGGGCGAATAGCGTGTCGCGCAGTGTGGGATGCGTATCCAGCTTTAAGTCCTCGATCACCAGTCGATCAAAATGCCGCACCAAAAAATCGGTGAGATAAAACGTGCCCGGCTCGGCGTCTGCCAGCGCGTGAAAGACTTCGGCCTTGGCATAAAATTCGTAACAGTGGGCGCCCGGTAAGCGTTCGATCTGCCAGCGCGCCAGCACCGCATCAAGTCGTCCACCGGTGCCACAATCGGCATACGCCACAAATCGGTGATCGTATTGCTCGGCGTAACGCTCGAGCAGTGCCTCGACGCGCCCCGGGATCTCCTCGGGTCGGTTATGTAGCGCGGCGTCCAGACACTGAATGTCGAGATGCTCCCAGCCGTTAGCCGTTTTCAGCGCGCCGATTTCCCGCGCAAGGGCTCCGCAGGCGATGACCAGAATAGAGGCGGGCATCGCCGTGAAGGTCAGGCGCTCTGCGCCAGTCGGCGCTCTTGAACCATGCGCACGGCGGTGGTGGCGGCTTCGGCGGCATCGCGGCAGTAGGCATCCGCGCCCACGGCCAGACCGAACTCTTCGTTGAGCGGTGCACCGCCGACCAGCACGATGTAGTCATCGCGGAGGCCTTTCTCGACCAGCGTGTCGATCACCACTTTCATGTAAGGCATGGTGGTGGTGAGCAGGGCCGACATGCCGAGAATGTCCGGCTTGTGCTCTTCAAGTGCGGCGAGGTAATCCTCGACGGCGTTGTTAATGCCGATGTCGTGGACTTCAAAGCCCGCGCCCTCGAGCATCATCGCGACGAGGTTCTTGCCGATGTCGTGGATGTCGCCCTTAACGGTGCCGATCACCATGGTGCCAATTGGCTTGGCGCCGGTTTCGGCGAGCAGGGGTCTGAGAATCGCCATCCCGCCCTTCATGGCGTTGGCAGCGAGCAGCACCTCAGGCACAAACAGGATGCCATCGCGGAAATCGATACCGACGATGGTCATACCGTCGACCAGTGCCTTACCCAGCACATCTTCTGCACCCCAACCTCGGTCCAGCAGAATCTGGGTGCCTTCCACGATTTCTTCCGTCAGACCGTCGTACAGGTCGTCGTGCATCTGCTGGACGAGGTCTTCGTCCGAGAGCTCTGACAGAACGATATCGTCTTCTTCGTCTGACATGGCAGGATCTCCCCTCTCAGTAATCCCGGTCGGCAAATGACGCTTTCTGTTCCGTCATAAATGCCTGCAGTGCTTCATCAATAGCCGGATCCAGCTCTGGAGCCTGGTACTCGGCCAGCATTTGTTTCCACAGGGTGTTGGCGCGCTGCGCCGCATCGAGGCTGCCCTCGGCAGACCACTGCTCGTAGCTGTTGTTATCCGCCACGGTGGAGCGATAGAAAGCGGTCTCGAAATTCGCGAGGGTGTGCGCAGATCCCAAGAAGTGTTTGCCCGGCCCGACTTCTTCAAAGGCCGACATGGCCTGACCGTTCTCGGACACATCCACGCCGTTCAGGAGCACGGCGATCATGTTCGCCTGGTCGCAGTCCATGATGAATTTTTCGTAGCCCATGGCGAGCCCACCCTCGAGCCAGCCTGCCGTGTGCAACATAAAGTTGACGCCGGCGAGGGCGGAGGTTTGCAAGGTATTCGCTGCCTCGTAGGCCGCCTGCGCATCGGGCAGCTTGGAACCACACAGGCCACCGCCGCTGCGGAAAGGCACGCCCAGCCGGCGAGCCAGTGCGCCAGCCGCATAAATCACCATGCTGGGTTCCGGTGTGCCGAAGGTCGGTGCGCCCGTGGCCATTGATACCGCTGCCGCAAAGGTGCCAAAGATCACCGGACAGCCCGGGCGAATCAGCTGCGTCAGGGCAATGCCTGCCATGGCCTCGGCAAGAATCTGTGTGACAGTGCCCGTGACGGTAACGGGTGACATGGCGCCAGAGAGAATAAAGGGCGAGACTACCGTCGCCTGGTTGTTTTTGGCGTAGACCTTGAGCGAACCGAGCATGGTGCCGTCGAACACCAGCGGCGAGTTCACATTGATCAGGCTGGTCAGCACGCAGTTCTGATCGACAAACTCATCGCCGAAGACGATTTTGGCCATGTCGACCGAATCCTGGGCGCGGCGCCAGTGCGTCACCGAGCCCATCAGCGGCTTGTCGCTGTATTTGAAATGGCTGTAGACCATGTCGTAGTGACGCTTGTTCACCGGCAGGTCTACGGGTTCACAGACGGTCCCGCCCGAGTGGTGCATGCCGGGCGCCATATAGGCGAGCTTCACAAAGTTTTGGAAGTCTTCGATCGTGGCGTAGCGGCGACCCTTGTCGAGATCGTGCACAAAGGGTGGCCCGTAGGCGGGCACCAGCACCGTGCGCTTGCCGCCGATGGTGACACTGCGCTCAGGGTTGCGGGCGTGCTGCACGTATTCACTGGGCGCCGTCGCCTGAATGATCTGCCGGCACATGCCGGTGGGGAAGCGCACCCGGGTGCCGTCGATGTCGGCGCCGGCCTCTTTAAACAGGTCGAGGACTTCGGGGTCGTCGAGAAAATCGATGCCAATCTCGGCCAGCAGCCGGTCGGCATTCTGCTCGATCATTTGCAGGTTTTCTTCGCTGAGAATTTCAACGTAGGGGATGTTCCGTTCGATGAAGGGTGCAGCGGCTGTGGCAGACTGGCCCCGAGCCTCACGTCGTCCGGCCCGACCCCCGCCTTTTCGTCTGCTCGCACGTTCACTCATCGCGCTACTTCCATCACGAGGTGCTGCTCACCTCTTGCCTTTGTTCCGGTCTGATCGAGCCACCTCTGCGAGTGTTATTGCTCAATGTTGCCGGGCCAAGACGAACCCCGAAAGCATTCGTTTATGTTACTGGCAAAGCCCGCAAAACGGTACTTTTTTCGCCGCAAAGCCCCCTCAAATTCTGGGCGCTACTGTGGAGCGATTGGGGCTTTCAGGATTGGACTAAACCGACACGTATCAGACCAAAAGCGACATCAAAAAATGAAAAATTTTGCTAGTGCTCCGGCCGGTGTTGCTCGCGCGATTTTCTGTGGATTCGGACAGATCGGCGGAAAGGAATTGACCCTTTTTTAGAAGGAGAGTTACGCTCCCGACCATAAGAAAGGGGGTGCGGTATGTCGATCGATTCTCAAGCCCGGATCGTGATTGTCGGGGGCGGCATCATGGGTGTGGCGCTCGCCTACCACCTCGCCGAGGAAGGCGAAACCAATGTGATGCTGATCGAGAAGGGCGAGCTGACCTCGGGCTCGACCTGGCACGCGGCGGGACAGTGTCCGAGCCTTGTCGGCAACTACAACCTCGCCAAAATTCATGACTACGGGAATCGTCTCTACCCGACGCTTGAGGAGAAGACCGGCCAGTACGTGAGCTGGCATGCCTCGGGCGGTATTCGCATCGCGCGCCAGCAGGCAGATCTCGACTGGTTCCATTCCATGAAGGGCATTGCCGATAACGTCGGCTTCCGCATGGAAATCATCGATCCCGCCAAGATCAAAGAGCTCAACCCGTTCTATGACATCGACGGCGTGATTGCCGGCGCCTGGACGATGGATGACGGGCACGCTGACCCCTCGGGTCTCACCAATGCCATGGCCCGGGGTGCTACTGACATGGGCGTGAAAATCGTGCGCCATAACCGGGTGATGGATATCAACCGGTTGCCCTCGGGGGAGTGGGAGGTCGATACCGAGCAGGGCAAGGTGACCTGTGAGATCGTGGTGAACGCGGCGGGCAGTTTTGCGCGGCAGGTGGCGCAGATGGTCGGCG
>JAYOUT010000116.1:0-4064 GCA_038151055.1 Luminiphilus sp. | reverse complement strand
GCCAAGATTGAAACGATCAAGAAGTCCGTCGCCCATAAAGGAAACACCGAGGCATTGTTGACCAGGGAGGGCACGATCAGGTCGGTGTCGGTGACCTCCGTCAAAATGAGGTGCGCATAGATCCCCACGGGGAACAGGCACCCCAGCACGATGGCCAGACCGATGGTGGCGATCCACTTGCCGCGGCGTACCTCGGTCTCGTCTTTTAGTGCATAAAAGCGCGATAACTGTCGCGGATCTGCCAGCAGTTTCAGCGAGCCTGAGAGCGATACACCCAGCAACACGGCAAAGGGGATACCGCCGTTCAGTTCAAACAAAAACTGTTTATCCGGTAGTGCACTCAATGTCGAAATTGATCTCACCCCGCCGGCGGCGCGGGTCACAAAATAAAAAATGACCATGCTGCCGAGTAGCATCAACAGGCCCTGTATGACGTCAGTTCTTACCACTGAGACAAAGCCACCGACCGAGGTGTAGAGCACTACAATCAATAGGGTCAAACCCACGCCCGCCTCGTAGGGCACATCGAGAAACATCTGAAACAGATGCCCCGCACCCTTAAAAATGGCCAGCAGGTACAGCAAGCTCGCAAAAACAATCACGAAGGCTGAGGCCTGCAATAGCGGATGTCGGTCGCGCTGGTTTGAACCGGCGATATACCGGCTACCCAGAAAGTCCGGAATCGTCAGCGCGTCCCACTGCGAGGCAAAGCGGCGCAACGGCGGGCCGATCCAGCGCCAAGAAATCCAGCTGAATACCACAAGCAGGACCGCCATCGTGAACCACGCCACACCATAGTCATAAGCTTTTCCAGCGTGTCCGATGTAGGTGTTGGTCGAGGCAAAGGTTGCAAAGAAGGAAATACCCACCACGATGCCGTTCATCTCGCGGTTGCCCACATAGTAGCCCGCCATGCCGCGGCTGGCTTGGCTACCGAGGTAAGCGTTATAGAAGAGCATGCCCGAGTACCCGGCCAAGAGCGCCAGTGCAAGCCAGTGTTGTGCCATCCAGTTCATGGGGTTTGAAAGCCAGTGCCTTCTCCAGTGAAGCGCTGCAGTATCTCAGATCTCTGAGGTCTGCGAGACAGTGACCTGCCGTGGTGCGCCGTGATATCCCTACATAAACCGCGAGGCACAGTGCTGCCGCGACAAGGGCCATTGAGCACGTCATCTGGCGCTTCTCGCAGTGCAAAATGCGTCACCGCATGCACAAGGTGCAAAAATTGCGGTGATGCGCGTTATGATCGCTATGTGCAGTGATTGGATACGGGTGAGCACAGTGGCAAAAAAAGCAGCTAAGCCGACGCGTCTGCCGACCCGAAAACCCGGCATCGAGCGCTACAACCGCATTATCGAAGCAGCAGAGGCGCTGATTCTCGAGGCGGGCTCTCTTCAGGGGATCACACTTGATGCGGTTGCCAAGCGGGCCGACGTGCCGCGTGTTTCGCTCTATTATTTTTTCGACTCGATTGAGTCGCTGATGGATGCGCTCTATCAGCGGGGCGTGCAAAAGATGGTGGCTGAGCTACCGCAGGCGCCACAGGCGGCGGATTGGCGCGACATGATGCTGCTGTATATCGATGGCGTGCGCGATTTTTATTTGAATAACAGAGTCGTGATGATACTCGCGCTATTGCCTGTCTCGTTTGTCTCGGTTAACCAGACCAACCGAGAGTTTGGACAGGCGTTATACCAGCTGCTGCACTCGCAGGGTCTGGTACCGAAAAGCCAGAAAGTGTTAAGAGCGTGCGAGATGTCTTCCGAACTCGCCGATCTGGTGTGGCGCAAATCGCTGATAGAAAAGGGGACATTGACGCCCACCTTTACTCGAGAGGTGAAGAGGGTGGTGATTTCCTACCTAGAAGCGGTCTTGTCTGACTAGAAGTTCCTGTCAGCCGGGGTCTCCACGTGCGACCTAGGACAACACTTTTTCCCGAAACAGAAAAATACCGACAAAGCTGGTCACAAAGACGCCCCAATAAAGGACTAAGTCATCAATGGGTGCGCCGCTCGCGTAGCTCCCATAGATGACGAAGGGCGCAAACACGCAGATGAGTATGCACAGCTTTTGAATTCGGTTCATGGTCTCCCCTCTTAATTTGTTTTCTGTCCGTCGCTACTGCCGGCTGACACTGGTCGCTTCATGGCTTCATGAGTTATGGACGGTTGCCCAGCTCGCGACAGCTAGTTAAACAATTGTAAAACATGCTGGTGCGCTGAGAAGATGAAAGTCAACGAATCTAGAGATCTGTCGCTTTTTGCGCGGTTCGATAGTGAAAACCCGTGACGTTAGCGACTAAGATTACTATCACAGCACGATAAAGTTGGGGGAAGCAGTGGTGTCAAAGACAGTATCGAGGCGGTTCGTTTTGCAGTCTCTGGCTGCGGGCGTCGCTGCGGCCAGTCACACACTGAGCTTTTCCAGTGCGTCACGATCTATGCCTATCAGCAAGGCTGAAGGTGCTTTCATCATCCACAACGATTTGCCCTGGGCGCTCGAGACGCGGCGCAATCAGTTTGGCTTCGGTCCCATCACCCCCGCCTCGCATTTATTTGTGCGCAATAACTTGCCCACGCCGCCGGCGTCCCTCACGGATCAGGGGGATGATTGGTCTTTTGATGTGAGCGGTTGTGCGCGAGAGGGGTCGCTGACGCTGGCTGACCTGAAAAGAATGAAGAGCCGGACCGTCGCCACGGTGCTCCAGTGTTCGGGCAACGGCAGAGACTTCTTTCCCCATGACCCCTCCGGTTCTCAGTGGGGCGTGGGTGCAGCGGGCTGCGTGCTCTGGACTGGCGTGACCGTGGCGGACGTCTTCGAGCAGTTTGGGGGTGTGAATCCAGACCTCTCTTATTTGACGGCGACGGGCGGTGAGGAACTGCCCGAGGGCGTGAATCAAGACGCGGTGGTGGTGGAGCGCTCGGTGCCGCTCGATAAGGGTTTGAAAGACTGCCTGCTGGTATGGGAAATGAACGGTGCGCCGTTGCCCGCGATCCACGGTGGGCCGGTGCGATTAATTGTGCCGGGGTACTTTGGTGTCAATAACGTCAAGTGGGTGCGGCGCCTGGCGGCCACCGCTGATGAGTCTGGCGCGAAGATTCAGCAGTCGGGTTACCGCATGCGCGCCGAGGGCTTGGCCGGGGGGCCGGAGCACCCCTCGATGTGGCGGATGCCGGTGAAATCCTGGCTCAACGGGCCGGGTGCTGATGGCGCGCCGGTGCTGGCAGGGCTAAATACCCTTTATGGCGTGGCTTTCTCGGGTGAGCGGGGTGTCGTTGCCGTCGAGGTGTCGGCTGACGATGGCGCCACTTGGCAACAGGCTGAGTGGGTGGGCCCTGATTTGGGTCCCAATGCCTGGCGCACCTTTCAGTTCGCAGCCAACCTACCGGTGGGCGAGCACCGCTTTGTGACCCGTGCGACCGATACGCAGGGTGATCAGCAGCCAAAGTTAGCCGTCCACAACCATCGCGGCTACGGCCACAACGGTTGGCAGGATCATGCGTTGCAGGTGCAGGCCGTGGCTGAACTGCCCAAAGCTGAGATGAAAGCGTCGTCACGGGGTGTTGAATCGAGCGCGGCGACCGTCAACGCGTCAGTAGCAGCGTTGGCACTGTCTGACAAGGCACTCGAGGGTAAGCAGTTATTTCTTCAGCAGGCGCAACCAGGGTGCGGTGTGTGTCACAGCCTGGCCGATGCCAATGCCCGCGGTGTCGTAGGCCCTAACCTAAACCAGCTCAGCCCCAGCTTGGCGCAGGTAGAGAGCGCGATCGCGCAGGGGGTAGGCGCCATGCCCGCCTATGGCGCGCAGCTGACTGAAAACGAGATCGCGGCACTGGCCGCTTATGTGGTAGAAGCCACTCGCTGATAGGTCCTGTTGGTCTGCAGCTGTTCACTAAGGCTTAGCAAAAAGTTGCTCTCATGAAAGGCCACTCATTGAGCGGCCTTTTTTATTGGGTGTTGGTGGCGCAGCCAGTGCGCGCGCATCTGAGCATTTCACTCAAAAAATTAGCATTTGGTGACAAATCGTCGCCATGCAGCGCGTTTTCTTCCCTTTTCGTCAACAAACG
>JAYOUT010000115.1:0-4098 GCA_038151055.1 Luminiphilus sp. | reverse complement strand
CACGACAATCTGGTGGGGCGCTTGCTGGACCAGCTCGATGAGCTGGGGATTGCCGATAACACCATCGTTTTTTATAGCACCGACAACGGACCGCACTTCAACACCTGGCCCGACGCGGCAATCACGCCATTTAGAAGCGAGAAGAACACCAACTGGGAGGGTGGCTTCCGTGTACCGGCCATGATCCGTTGGCCGGGCAAGATTCCGGCGGGGACAATTCTGAATGACATGATGTCCCACGAAGATTGGGTGCCAACGCTGATGTCAGCGGCGGGCCGGCCTACCGTGACAGACGAGCTGAAAGCGGGTGTCACGGTCAATGGCCGGGAATATCACAACCATCTGGACGGATATGATTTTCTGCCGTACCTGACGGGTGAGGCTGATCGAGGGCCGCGCAACAGTTTCTATTACTGGAGCGACGACGGCTTGCTGACGGCCATGCGGATCGGCGATTGGAAGGTGGTCTTTGCCGAGCAGCGCGCCAAGGAGTTTGATGTCTGGCGAGAGCAATTTCATACGCTGAGGATTCCCAAGGTCTTTCATTTGCGGCGCGATCCTTTTGAGCGGGCAGATGAGCACTCGAATACCTATAACGACTGGTGGGTTCGGACTGCGCTACCGCGTTTGACGATGGCCCGTGTTGAACTGCAAGGCTTTCTTGAGACCCTCAAGGTCTACCCGCCTCGGCAGCGCCCGGCGACCTTCACCATTGATCAGTTAATGGAGCAACTCTACGAGCGTGCTGAGTAACACCTTTGAGTCCGCGCGCTCCGACGGCCGGTGATAGTTGCCGGCCGTGGCGCAGCGGTTAAAGGGTTCGGGTGGCTAATTCAGATACGCTGAGGTGCTTAACACTGACGCGATGAGGCCAGGACGGCGCTCCCACCCTGTGCCGGCACATTTCCCTTGTGACTGATTCCGGTTGAGCTTTTTTCAGAATAAAAAAGCGAGCACAAAGGCTCGCTTTTCTAATGGGTGGTTTCCTTGGGAGTCAGTGACCGCCAGCGGGGTCGACCTCCCAGCTCTCGGTGAGGAAGGCGTGTACGACGCCGCCGTCCACCGCGATGGTCTCGCCCACAACGTAGTTACCTGCGCGGGATGCGAGATAAATGGCGACACCGGCCATATCTTCGTCGTTGCCGATACGTCCCGCAGGCACATGCTGACCCACTATGTCGCCCAGATCGCGCGCTGCCTTGTTCATCTCGGATGCAAACGCCCCGGGTGCGATGCCGGTCACCAGGATGCCGTCTTTCACCAGCCGCGCTGCGAGCCGCTTGGTGAGGTTGATCACAGCGGCCTTTGAGGCCTGATAGCTGTAGGTTTCCCAGGGATTCAGCCGCAGTCCGTCGATCGAGGCAATGTTGATCACTTTGGACGGCTGCTCATCGGATGCGCTGGCTTTGAGTAATCCATGCATCGCCTGTGTCAGAAAGAAAATCGACTTGACGTTGAGGTCCATCACCTTGTCCCAGCCTGCTTCGGGAAAGGTCTCGAAGGACTCGCCCCAGGCGGCGCCTGCGTTGTTGACCAGAATATCAATGCTGGCTTCATGCTCAGCCATTGTGGCGGCCAACGCCTTGCAACCGTCGACCGTCGAGATGTCCTGTGGCACGGCAATACAGTTGGGGCCCAACTCTTCGGCGACGGCTTCGCAGACATCGGCTTTGCGGCTGGAGATATACACCTTGGCCCCTTGAGCGATGAAGCCGGTGGCAATCATCTTGCCGATGCCCCGTGAGCCGCCGGTCACCAGCGCCGTGCGCCCAGCCAGAGAAAAGAGAGATTGGGTATCCATGAAAGTGTCCTGTTTAGCGAGTGGGTGAGCCGAGGCTCTATTGGCACGGATTATGCCATAAGCGGTGCCGTGCTCCGCCTACCGCTTCGCGGTCACCAACCAGAATTGGCCTTCAAGGGTCATGCCTGCGCCGGCTTGATAGAAGGGTGCGACGGCATCAACCACTTTGTCACGGACGGGTTGCTGCAGATCCTCCGGTGCCTCGCGCACCATCTGCGCAATGGGGCCGATTTCGACAAGCCGCTCAACAATATCCTCAAGGCTCATCCCCCGCCCAAAGGTTAAAGGCTGTCGCAGCGGCGTCACAGCGACGTGCTCAAATCCCGCTTTGGTCAGAATCTCCGCCACATAGTCGGCTTCTTCAAACGCAAAAGGGCCCGGGGTGCGGGGTGGGATCTCTGGCGGTGCCGGCAACAGCTCGAGGGCCGCCATTGCCGGTACCGTCATAAACGGGTTCACGGCGCGAGGCTGCCAGCAACAAAATGCGAGCCGCCCCGATGGACGCAGGCTCGCGTGGATATTAGTGAAGGCCGCAACCGGATCCTCAAAAAACATCACGCCAAAGCGCGAAAACGCAGCGTCGTAGCTCTCCGGTGTAAAACGATGAGTCTGTGCATCCGCTTCCAAAAACTGCACCGAGTTGTGCCCTGTGTTGTGCTCTGCAGCGAGCTGGCTCGCGACTGCCAGCATGGGTGCGGATATATCGATACCTGTGACCGAGCCCTCTGCGCCGACCCGATCTGCCAGGCTCAGAGAGGTGTGGCCGCAACCGCAACCAATATCGAGCACGTGTTCACCGGGCTTGGGGGACAGGCTATCCATTACGGCCTCTCCCAGCGGCTGCAACATGGCCTCCATGAGCGCATCGTGGCTGACCCAGTTTTGACCGGTCTCACCGTTCCAGAATTCGATTTGGGTCGCGTTCTTTATCGTCATGGCAGCTCAGGGCCTGTCTAAAATGCCGATCGAGTCAGTTTGCAGGCTGCCCAAATACAGGCTGTCACCGCAGGGTGTGACGCCGGTGATGTAATGAAACGGGTTATTTTGATCTTGAAGGTTGTGCACCACTTCGCCTTTGAGGTTGACGCCAATGACGAAGCTCGCGGGTTGAGCGGCGGCCTCCAGGAGAGGAATCGGTAACCACGACAACAGCGCGCGCAGGCGGGGCAGGGCAGCCAGCCCGTCGATACTGGCGCGCAACGAGGGCATGGCAATCCAAAAGGTATCAACCCCGTCGAAGCGAATATTGTCAGGTGTGCCCGGTAGCTCATCGACAAAGATGTCGCGCTGACCTGCCTTGTCGCCAGACAACCACAGCCGGTGCACGCGCCCCATCCCGGTCTCGTTGACCAAGACGTACTCTTCGTTGGGCCCCAGCGTGACACCATTGGCAAAAAACAAGCCATCCATCATGACTTCGGATTCGCGGGTTTGGGGGTCATAGCGCAACAAGCGACCGGTGCGGCTGCCCTCAAAGAAATCGAGCGCAACTTGCGTATAGTCGAAACGCTGGCTGGCATCTGAGAACCAGATCGCGCCATTGGCGTCGACGTCGAGGTCATCAACGAAACGAAGCGGCTCGCCCCCCAATTCTGTCGCCAGCACATCGATTTCACCGCTATCACTCATGTGGAGCAGACCCTTCATTGAGTCTGCGATCCATAGACCACCCCGCGAGTCGGATCTCAGCCCGAGGGGCCGCCCACCGGTATTGCCGAGCTCAACCCACGTCCCGTCATCACTGCGCCGCAGCACGGCGCCGCCGTCGAGGCTCGTATACAGCGCGCCGTCGCTATCACAGGCCACATGCTCAGGCGCGGGGCCAACGGGGTCGGTGGCAATTGCAGCTAATGCCTGATTGGGTGAAAAAACGCCGGTGAGGCCGGGGTTCGGCGGCGGCGTCCAGGCGACGGCGTTGACCGGCGCCCAGTGAGATAACCCTGCGCCAACGATCAGGCAGGCCGCCACCAGGATCAGCGTGACGCTGAGAAACCGTTTCACGCTGAGGGCCCGCGGGTTAGGTCCTGCTTGCGGTCAGCCGGTGCCATGGTTTTTCAGGCGTCGTCTGAGGAGGGCCTCAGCGTCTCGTCCATCGCGGCACGCAATCGATTCGCCCAGTCTCTGAGCATGCGATCGGCAGCCTGCCGGTTGGTGATGCGATTGGCGTAGTTAACGAAGGTTTCGGGGTCTGCCTTGCTGTCGTAAGCGCGCACCAAAACCTCTGATGTCTCGGCATCAATGAGCTCGAGGTAGAGCGTCATCGAGCCCGCAGAGGCCGAGTAGGAGCGGCTCATGCT
>JAYOUT010000114.1:0-4105 GCA_038151055.1 Luminiphilus sp. | reverse complement strand
TTGTCGAGCAGCTTGCTGAGCTCGCCCAACCCCTCGGGCGACTGATAGCCCGAGAACAGCGCCATCCATAGGCCCTGTATGAGTGGCGTTGGTGAATCGGGGTGCGCCGCCAGTGTGAGTTCGCGCACGACACCGCCTTGTAAGCCCGCTGCCAGCAATGTGCCTGCCAGGGTACAGATCAGGATGGCGGGGTAGGCGGGCACCCGGAAATAGATCAGCGCCAGCATCAGCACCAGCGGTGAGAGCACCCAGGGAGAGATGGCGAACTGGCTGGCCAGAGCAGTGCGGATCTCGGCGATGTTCTCGGGGGTGGCGGCGCCCTCGCTGCCAATGAAAGAAAAAATCACCAGTGCCGCGATAAACGCGGGCAGGGTCGTCCAGAGCATATTCTTGATGTGCTCAAACAGATCAACGCCCACGGCCGCCGCCGCCAAATTGGTGGTGTCTGACAGTGGTGAGAGTTTGTCGCCAAAATACGCGCCCGAGATCACCGCGCCGGCTGTGATGGCGGGCGACAGCGAGTAGGTGGTGGCGATGCCCATCAGGCCGATGCCCAGCGTGCCGGCAACGGTCCAGGAACTGCCCAGGCTCAATGAGGCCAGTGCGCAGATGACGGCAGATGCCGCGTAAAAGAAACCGGGGTCCAGCAGCTGCACCCCATAATAGATCATGCCCGGGACGGTGCCGCTGATGATCCAACTGCCGATCAGCGCACCAACAGAGAGCAGAATCATCATCGGCATAATCGAGACGGTAATCGCCCCAACCATGCCGTCTTGAATCGCCTGCCAGCTCATACCGCGGCGCCAGCCGACCAACATCGTCGCTGCCGAGGCGATGATCAGTGCAACTTGGTTAGGTCCGTAGGATGCGTCCGAGCCAAACAGCGCTACCGAGGCGGAGAGGAGTAAAACCAGCAGCGCGATCGGCGCGAGGGACAGCAGCATAGGCGGTAGATCAGGCGGGGCGATACCCCGGCTTGGTCATGGTGATTTGGTAGGTGCCAATAATGCGCTCGCGGAAGCCCCCCTCGCAATAGCTGAGGTAGTAGCGCCACATATTGATAAACCGATCGTCAAAACCCATTTCGCGCACGCGGTCCAGCTTTTCAAGAAACACCTCGTGCCAGACGCTCAGCGTATCGGCGTAATCCCGAGTGATGTCGCGGAGGTGGGCCATTTGCAGATCGGTCATGCGCGCCAGCGCATCGCTAATCACGGTCAGCGAGGGCAGGCATCCGCCGGGGAAAATATAGCGCTTGATGAAGTCCACCGAGTCGCGCGCCTGCTCATAGCGCTGCTCGGTCATGGTAATGGCCTGGATCACCGCTTTGCCGTGCGGCTTGAGTAGGTGGCTGACCTTCTGAAAGTAGGTGTCGTAAAACTGATGCCCGACCGCCTCAATCATCTCGATGGATACGAGTTTGTCGAACGTGCCGGTGAGATCGCGGTAGTCATCGAAGAGCACCGTGATCTGATCTTGCAGGCCACGCTCTGCCACGGCAGCGACGGTGTAGTCGAACTGCTCACGGGAGATGGTCGTGGTGGTGACCCGGCAGCCATAATGCTCGGCGGCATAGATCGCCATGCCGCCCCAGCCGGTGCCAATTTCGACGAGATGGTCTTCGGGCTTGAGCTCAAGATCCTCGCAGATCAAGTGTAATTTGTGTTGCGAGGCAGTTTTAAGATCGCTGTCTGGCGAAGGGAATACCGCCGAGGAGTACATCATGCTGGGGTCAAGAAACAGCGAGAAGAAATCGTTGCCGAGGTCGTAGTGGGCAGAGATATTTTCTCGCGAGCGACTGGAGGTGTTTCGTCGAGCCCAGTGGTTCAGTTTTAGGGCAAGGCGTGCGAGAACGTTCTGCCGGTCAGACATGGCCTCGAGCATGGCCATGTTGGCACTAAAGGCGCGTGTAACAGCCGTCAGATCGGGGCTACTCCAGATCCCCTCAATGTAAGTCTCTCCGGCAGCGATACTGCCGCCGGTCAAAATGCGGCGATAGAGGTCACTGTCGTGGACATGCACCTCGGCGTGAGGCGCTGTGGGATCCGACTTTGAGCCGAAGACCAGCGTTTCGCCCTGCTCCTTTAAAGTGAGCGAGCCAACCTGAAGCTTGGATAACACTTTGAGCATGAGAGAGCGTGCCAGTCCCCCATGCTTTTCGGGAAACAGCATGGGTAATTTGGAGATGTTTTTGACGCTGTATTCACTCATGCGGACCCTCTCTCAAATACTTCGTGGAGTCGACGGTTACGTCAGTGCGTTCGCTTCGGATGAGCGTGCAGGCTGACGCCTTTTAAAAACAGGCGCAAGGCCTCCCAATAGATGCCGGCAACTACCTTTATCGTCATGAACGGATAGGCAAGGATCGCACGGCGGGCGCTGCGCGCAGTGAGCGGCTCTGCCGACAGAGACAGCACGGCGTCGAAAATCCGCTGACCGTCTTCAAATAGCGCAATTTGAATATTGAGATCATCCCCCGGCACATTGCTGTACCAGCGGTAAGTCATGTTCATGGGGTTAAAAGGCGAGACGTGGAGCGCTTTCTTAAACTCCGTTGCCAGAGGCTGGTCGGCATCAGGCGCTTCAAGCACGTAGCTATGCCGCTCACCCCAGGGGGTATTGGTGACTTCCGCCACCACATACTGCAAGTGCTCCCCGTTGGCGTCGTAGCAGTAGTAAACGGCAATCGGATTGTTCTGGTAACCGAAGTATCGCCAGTTGGCGAGCAAATAAATGGGGCCGGTTTGCCGGCAGCCGGTCTCCTCGTGGATGCGTTGTCGCACAGCGTCAACAAGCGGCGTGCTTTCATCTCCCAGGAAATCCTTTCTCAGAAATCGCGCGGGCGCCCAGCGTTTTGCGGACCAGAGAGGAAGCTTTGACGTCAGCGTATCGAGCGATTCAAGCTCGACAAAAGGCATGAAGACCTTGTACGAGAAAGCATGTCTTTTTGGGGTATATCGCGCGTGGCGCAGGGTGCCCGAGTACAGTCTGGCGGTCACGCTGCCATTTGGGCTGAAGCGCTCAGGCTCTCTGCAACGCGCAGGCCGCTGCTCAGACCGTCCTCGTGAAAGCCATTCTGCCAGTACGCGCCGCAAAACCATGTGCCATTCCGCCCATTGATGTCGCCCCATCGCTGCTGTGCCTGCATACCCGCTAGTGTGAACTGCGGATGCGCATAATTAAAGCGGCCTAGTATGCGGTGGGGGTTAATCGACGCGGTATCGTTCAAGGTGACACAAAAGGTCTCGGGTGCATCGAGGCCCTGCAGAATATTCATGTTGTAGGTGACGGTGGCCCGCCCGTTACCGGGCTTCAGCCGGTAATTCCAGCTCGACCACGCTCGCTGAACTTTGGGCAACAGCCGCGCGTCGGTGTGCAGAATGACTTCGTTGTCGCGGTAGGGCAGTGCGCCCAGTACCGACCGCTCGTCCTCGGTCGGGTCACCCAGCATTGCCAGCGCCTCGTTGGAGTGTGTGGCGATCACGACCTCGTCGAATTGTCTTTGCAACCCATTGGTGAAGCGCACCGACACAGGCTGGCCAGGTGGCCGAAGAATAGTTTCTACCGGCATGCGTGTGCGAATCGATTCGGCAAATCGCTGCGTCAGCGGGGCCAAGTACTCGCGGCTACCACCCTCGACCACCCGCCACTGAGGCCGGTTCTTCAAAGACAGCAACCCGTGGTTGCGAAAGAAGCGGATGAAGAACTCGACGGGGAAATCCTGCGCGTCCTCAAAGTCGGCGGACCAGATCGCCGATGTCATCGCCAGTAAATAGCTGCGGCTGAAATGCGCGCTAAAGCCGTTGCGCTCTAGGTACTCCCCCAAGGTCAGGTCTTGCGGCAATCGCCCTCCATCGAGATCGGCAACGGCCAATTTGTTGAAGCGCAAGATTTCCCTGATCATGCTGAGAAAGCTGGGTGAGAGCAGGTTGCCCCGCTGTGCAAACAGGGTATTAAGGTTGTTACCCGCATATTCCAACCCGCTCACTTCATCACACACCGAAAAGCCCATCGAGGTGGGTTTGTTCGCCACGCCGAGCTCGTCAAATAGCTGGATCAGGTTGGGATAATTGCGGTCGTTATAGACGATGAAACCGGTGTC
>JAYOUT010000113.1:0-4253 GCA_038151055.1 Luminiphilus sp. | reverse complement strand
GAGTTAAGAAAAATGCTGTACGGGCTCATCTCTAAGCCCTCTAGCTGAACGCTGGCATCGCCAATCAGACTCACCTGATAGCCGATCCAGGTGGTGACCAGTGCAACGGTTGCCAGCGGCGCCGCGGTGGAGTCCACGATGTACGCCAATTTCTCCCGAGAAATACGCAGCCGATCGGTGATCGAGCGACTGGTGTTACCGACCACCAAGGTATTGGAGTAGTCATCGAAGAAGATGAGCAGTCCCAGTGACCACACCGCCAGCTGGCCGCGTTTGGCGCTGTTGGCGCCGGTGATGATCCACTCGACGATGCCGCGCATACCGCCATTGCGCGAAATGACGCCGACCATGCCGGCGATCATGAAGGTGAACAGCATGATGGTGGCGTGATCAAAATCCGCCACGGCATTGGCAACATACACCTCGAAGCTGGCGAAGAGCCCGATGACCACACCCTCTGCACTGAGCCCTTCCAGTGCCCACGCCCCGAGCCATAGGCCCAGCATCAGTGCGGGCAGTACGCTGCGGATCAGCAGTGCCATGCCGATCGCCACCAGGGGCGGGAGAATCGAGACCCATGCTGGGATTACGGGAACGTCGGCTGCTTGAAGCAGTGCCCCGTCCCACTCCACACTCACCTGTGCGCTCGAGGCATTGGAGATCACCACATCTGCAAAGACCCACTGGTCGCCTCGGCGATCCGGTGTGTAGAGCAGTTCATTGACGCGCAGCAGAGGTGTGGTTGGATCAGCAGCATCCCCTCGTTCAGGCAACGTTGCCTGCAGGTCATAGGCGATGCCCTCGAGGAATACCTGCGGTGTCGAAAGCTCGGTGTCCGCGGCAGATGCGGTGAGTGGGGTGCCGATCAGTAGGCACACCCAGAACATCTGTGCCCAGATCACCAGTTTACGTGCCATGCCCCGTCCCTTTCTTTTTTCCGATTATTACAGCAATCGGTCATCATGTATTGCCGGACGAAGTGATAGTTGACGGCGACGGCATAGCAAGGCGCTTTATGGATGCACAGCGTCTTCGAAAAAACCATTAGGGGAGTGCGAGTTGGAGGGGTTCCTTTTATTTTTGGCGGGCCTGGCGGGGGGTATGGTCAACTCCATCGCAGGCGGCGGCAGCTTTATTACCTTTCCTGCATTAATCGCTGCAGGGGTGCCGCCTATCGGGGCCAACGCCACCAACACCTTTGCATCCTGTGCAGGTTACGTCGGGGGTGCGGCGGGATTTCGTCAGGAACTGTGGACGCATCGGGCTGCCTTACCCCGCATTCTACTGTGCGCGGCACTCGGCGGTGGATGCGGCGCTTGGCTGCTGTTGCAAACGCCGTCAGTCACCTTTAATCGCGTCGTCCCGTGGCTATTATTATTCGCGACGATCCTGCTGGTGTGGGGTGAACCCTTGCAGCAGCGCTGGTACCGCACAGCGGGCAAGCATGCTGCGTTATCGCACATCGCCTCCGCATTGCTCACAGCTCTTCTGCTGTTGGTGTGCACCTACGGCGGATTTTTTAACGCCGGCTTGGGCATCATCCTGTTGGCGTATCTGACGTTTGCTGGCTATCAGGATATTCACCTGATGAACGGCTTGAAGCTACTGGTCTCTGCGGTGGTGGCGCTGTGGGCCATTGCTGTTTTTGGTGCGGGCGATTTAATTGCCTGGCGCGAGGGGGTCATTGTGATGGCGGGCACGCTGGTGGGGGGGTATGGCGCCGCCCGCACCGCCCGGTTAGTGAACCCCGAGCGAGTGAGGCGGGTGATCATCGCGGTTGCCGCGGGTATGACCGCCTACTTTTTTATCTGGGGCTAGTCGTTTGTCACTGCGGTGCTGCGGGTCTGGCGAGCAAAGCCGATGGCCGCCGCCGCACCCACTATCGAGAACCCGAGTAACACCGTGAACAGGTGCTGAAAGCCCAGCAGGCCGGGGTTTTGATCAATCAGGTAGCCCGCCACTGCAGCGATATACACATCCGGCGTATAGCCAATCACCGATACCAGACCGACGGCAGTACCGGTTACAGCGAGCGGTATTTGTCCTTCCTGCAGTAGCCCAAAGTACAGGCCGCGTAAGCCAAAGATGGCGATGCCGGTGACCAGCGTGTTGAGCAAAATCATCGACAGGGTGCCCAGCGCAGTGCCGGTGAAGGCGAACAGCGAGTGGCTGATGATCAGTAGCGCAAAGCACACCAGCGCCATGCGCGAAATACCGAAACGATCGCCCAGCAAACCCAGTGCCAAAGCTGCCACGGGTCGGGTCCAGGCACCCACCGCGACGATCTGCGCCGCGTCAATCTCGTCGATGCCGTGGCCGCGTACCGCAAATAGCGCGTATTGATCGAACGCCTTGTAACTCGTATAGGCGCAGACGAGCACGGTGGCCTGCAACCAGACAACGCGCAGTTTGATCACCGATTTCATTTGCCGAAAAAAATCGCCGGGTGGTGGGCTGTGGTTATCGCTGGCGCCACCATCCAAGCCGCGCAGCGTGAACCACACCAAAGCGCCGACGGCGGCAGTGACGGCGGTGTAGCCATAGATCACCTGCCGCAAGACCGCGCCTTTCTGTGCGAGCGAGGCGGCGTCGTAGCCCAATGGAAAAGCCACCGAAAAAGCGAATACGCCTGCCGACGCAAGGATGGCAGCCAATAATCCCCGACCGCCGTCGAGCAAGCCGTAGGCAAGCCCCTGTTGGTTATCGCCGCCCCAGGCGCGAGTCACTTTGATCAGTGCTGCCCAGAAAAGCAAAATGTTGGTGAGACCAAAGAAACCCCAGATTAGCATCACACCGGTGACATCGGGAAAGGTCGCAAGATACAGGCCGCCTATGGCGGTGGCCCAGAGTGAACCCGCCAGCAGCTTGCGGGGCTCGAATCGATCCGCCAGCGGTCCGCCAAAGAAGTACGCTGCCATGGCGATAAAGCCATAAGCGCTCTGGGCGACACCGAGCTCGGTCGCTGTCAGATCAAAGACTTCGAGAAACGTTGGGCGAAAAAAGCGGGTGACGTGATAGGGGAGGGTAAAGATCGCCTCCCCGGCCAAAATCAAAGAGAGAATAATCAGCGCGCGTTGCCATCTGCTGCGCTCCATGATGACGGTTGTCTCGGTGATACTTTTGATTCAGCTCGCTGCGGCTCAACCGACCCACGACAGCAGCTGCTGAATGATGATCACATTGGCAATATCAATGAAAAATGCCCCCACTAGCGGCACGATGATGAACGCCTCATGGCAGGCGCCGTAGCGCTTGGTGACGGCAGACATATTCGCCATGGCGGTGGGGGTGGCACCCATTGAGAAGCCGCCAAAGCCAGCCGACACCACCGCCGCCTCATAGTTTTTGCCCATGAGCCGGAACACGACGAAGACAATGAAGATGGCTGCCACCAATACCTGAGCGCCAAGAATCAGTACCAAAGGACCGGCCAGGCTGGCGAGTTCCCACAGCTTCATACTCATCAGTGACATGGCGAGGAACGTACCGAGTGAGACATCAGCGATGAGGGCGATCGCGGGGGTTCGCGAGGGCCACGAGGTACCGGTAATGCGCGGTAGCCCTTTGGGCCGCAGGTTGCTCATCACAATCCCGGCAAAGAGACAGCTGACGAACAGCGGCAGTTGAACGCCTGCGCCTTCCAGCGCCTCGTCCAACAGCACGCCAATAATCACGCAAATGTGAATCGACAGAATGGCGTCGAGCACGTCCATGTAATGGATGTCCATGCCGCGATCTTCCTGTTTGATGCCAACGTCCAGGGTCTCTTCCTCGTCAGATTTGAGATCGTGGCGGTTGATGAGGAACTTGGCGATCGGGCCGCCCATGAGGCTCGCCAGCACCAGCCCAAACGTGGCGCATGCAATACCAATTTCTGCAGCACCGGTGATGCCGTACTTCTCGGCAAAGATAGGTGCCCATGCGATGGAGGTGCCGTGGCCGCCGATGAGCGACACAGTGCCGCCCAGAATGCCTACGGCGGGTTCGAGCCCCAAAGCCGAGGCCACGCCAATGCCCGTGAAATTCTGTATGACCATAAACACAACGGTAGCGGCTAATAGAATCATCAGAGGCTTGCCGCCCCCTAACAGGTCGCTAAAGCTGGCGTTGATGCCGATGGTGGTGAAGAAATACACCAGTAGCACATCGCGCGCGCCGAGGTTGAATTCCACCCCGACGCCGGTGGCCGCGTAGATCAGCGTAAACAGAATGCACACCAGCAATCCACCGGTCACAGGCTCGGGGATGCTGAA
>JAYOUT010000112.1:0-4323 GCA_038151055.1 Luminiphilus sp. | reverse complement strand
CTGCGCGGGACGCACAGTATAAACCGATTATGCCTCAACCCGACGTTTCAATACGTAAGTGAAACCGATTGCAAGCCGCGTCAATCCTCAGTTTTTGGGATGAGTTGACTGGCGCGAGGGGGCGGGTCAGTTTACCCTTAGCCCTCGGTTTTAGGTGATTGGGGGATGGGCCGTCATGTCGCAGGGTAATGATGACGCCAAGGCATTTATCGCGGATCTGGTTGCGCGATCGCGCGCCGCGCAGAAGCAGATCGAGCACTATTCGCAGGAGCAGGTCGATGCGCTGATCCGGGCCATGGTGTGGTCCGTGGCGCGGCCCGGTATGGCAGAAGAGATTGCCCAATTCACTGTTGATGAAACCCAGCTGGGCAACTACGACGGTAAGTTCCTGAAGATCCAGCGCAAGACCCGCGCAACGCTCCTCGACATCATTCATGACAAGTCAGTGGGTATCATCGAGGAATATCCCGAGCGCAATATCCGCGTACTCGCCAAGCCACTGGGCGTGATCGGCGCACTGGCGCCCTCGACCAACCCCGAAGCCACTCCCGTCATCAAAGGCATTCACGCCGTCAAAGGTCGCAACTCGATCATCGTCGCACCCCATCCACGGGCCAAGCTGACCAACAAGAAAATCTGTGACCTGATGCGCGCCGCGCTCAAAAAAATGGGGGCACCCGAGGATCTGGTGATCGGCATCGAAACGCCCAGTCTCGAAACCACCAACGAATTAATGCGCCAGTGCGACCTGGTATTGGCCACCGGCGGTGGTGCCATGGTGCACGCTGCCTATTCCAGTGGCTCACCCGCGCTGGGGGTTGGTGTGGGTAATGCGGTCATCACCGTGGATGACACGGCCGATCTTGACGCCGCGGCAGAGAAAATCCGCCTGTCGAAAACCCTGGATCTGGCGGCGTCCTGCTCATCGGATAACTCGGTGGTGCTCCTCGATGGCATCTATGAGCCCATGCTGGAGAAGCTGAAAGCACAGGGTGGTTATCTCTGTAACGAGGAAGAAAAAGCCGCGCTTCGCAACACGCTCTGGGATGAAGAGCTCCATCTGAATACCGCCATCGTGGCGCAACCGCCGGAAAAAATCGCGCAGATGGCGGGGCTGTCGATACCCGAGGAGACGAAGTTCTTCATCGTGCCGGAAGATGGCTGGGGCCCTGAACATCCCTTCTCTGGTGAGAAGCTATCGGTGATCATGGCGCTCTACCGCGCGCGGGATATCGATCACGCCATCGAGCTCACGCAGAACATTCAGGCCTATCAAGGCCAGGGTCACAGCTGCGGTATCTACTCAAGCAGCGACGAGAACATCATGAAGCTGGCCGAGAACACTTACACCTCGCGCGTCATGGTGAACCAGCCTCAGGCAGCGTCCAACAGCGGTAACGTCTGGAACGGTATGCGGCAGACGTTCTCTTTGGGCTGCGGTTCCTGGGGCGGCAATGGCACGAACAACAATATCTCCTGGCGCGACCTCATCAACGAAACTTGGGTCTCGATGCCGCTGGCTGAGGATAAAGTCATCCCCTCAGACGAAGAGCTGTTTGGCGACGTGATCAACCAGCTCGGTTAACGCTAGATCATGTCGAATCAGGATGGGCGAGTACCGGATTCGGAACTCCCCGACCTGATGGACCCTGAGGTCCAGCAGTGCCCCTACGGGCTCTATAAAACCCTCCGGCAACGCGCTCCGCTGTATCAGATGCCCTCCACCGGCTTTCACTTAGTCACTAACTACGAGTTGGCGCGCGAGGTCATCAGAGCACCGGATCAGTATTTGAGCGGCGTGAGCCCAATGGCCCTGTCCGACGACGGCGTTCCTCAGGAAATCATCGATATCTACGAGAATGAAGGCTGGTTACCACTGGCCTCCTGCTCGACATCAGATCCACCACAGCACCCACGAGTCAGAGGTTTTCTGGAGAAACTCTTCACCGCGGAGCGGATCCGCGCTGCGACACCCGCCATTGACGCCATCGCTGAGTCACTGCTCGACGAGCTTGAGGGGCGTTCGGAAGTGGAGTTTATTCAGGACTTCGCACACCCCCTTCCGATGATGGTCATTGCCGATTTGCTGGGTGTGCCGCGCGCTGACGTTGGGCAATTCAAGATCTGGTCAGACGCGATTGTTGAGCCGTTCAGCATGATGGCCAGCAGAGAGCGGCGCATAGAGTGCGCCCGGCTGGTGGTCGAGATGCAAGCCTACTTTGCTGACATGGTGGCGGAGCGGCGCAAAAAACCCTGGGACGATTTGATCAGCGAGGCCATTGCTTACCGAGATCAGGACGGCGAGGGCTTCACCATGCAGGAGCTCATGACCATCATCACCATTGATCTCCTGGCCTCCGGCAACGAAACCACAACCGCGGCCATTGGTTCAGGTCTGAAACTGCTGATCGAGGACACCGACGCACTCCATAAGGTGCTGGCTGAGCCCACGCTCATCCCGAGATTGGCGGAAGAAATTCTGCGGCTGGAATCGCCGGCGCAAGGCATGTTCAGGCGCTGCGCTCACAGTGCCAACCTCGCCGGGGTCACCCTCGAAGAGGGCGAACTGCTGAACATTCGCTTTGGCGCGGCCAACCGCGATGAGGCGCAATTTCCTGAGCCTGATCGAATCGATCTCGGGCGGAAAAAACCGGGCAGTCATCTCGCCTTTGGCATGGGCCGTCATGTCTGCGTGGGTGCCGCACTGGCCCGACAGGAAATCATCAGCGCATTTCAGGCGCTCACCCGGCGCTACGAGCGCTTCTGGCTGTTGCCGGATCGCCCCGAACCGGTCTACCAACCCAGTTTCTTTGGTCGTAATTTGCTGTCACTGCATGTTGGCTGGTCACCGCGCCGATAACATTGCCAGAACATCGTTTTGCGGGTCGCTGTTGCGCTGAAAAACCTCAGATGTTGGCTGCCTGCACTCGGCAATCACCCCACTGTGTCACCCTGATAGCGCCGCAACCCACCAAGGCGCCGAGCCAGCCTCTGGAACAAGTGGTCACACCGCAGGCGCCCCTCTAGAATGGTCAATCAAGCACTCTATGACATAAGAAGAGGAACACATGAGTCGCATCAGCTTTGTACCGACCTCCGAGTGGAGCGAAGAACTCCGAACATTCGTTGCCGCAGACAGTGCGACCGAGCTGGAGCTGGGCATCACACGGATGCTCGCCCACGCACCGGAACTGGCCATGGGTTTGCTTGGCTTTGGCGGGGCCATGGCCACCAAGAGAACCCTGCCTGAGCGTCTGATCGAGCTATTGAGACTGCGCGTGGCCTTTCACAACCAGTGCCGGAGCTGCATGGCGATCCGTTACCGCGCGGCCAATGCCGATATTTCCGAAGCCGAGGTCTGCAGCTTGGAGCAACCTCAGGAAGCCGAGTCACTGGACGACCGGGAGCGCCTTGCCGTTGAACTGGGCGATCGGTTTGCCTGTGACCATTTGTCCATCGACGGGGCATTTTTTGAACAACTCAAGGCGCTGTTCTCCGAAGCCGAAATTGTGGAGCTACTGATGCATTGCGCGCTCTATGTTGGAGTGGGCCGCCTCGCTGCGGTGCTCGATATGACCGAGGACCTCCCCGAGGGCTTCAATTTACCCTTCGGCCACGGTCATCAGGTCACGCCGACATCCGGTGAGCCCGTGGTGGTGAGGTAAGCAGGGTGACGATGATTTTCTCTGGCTTTCGCCGGTTCGCGAGCCTTGACCCCGCTGACTTTGAGGACAGGGCGTATACCAGTCCGCGAGCCATCCTGCCTCTGTTGGCGCTGCTGGCCATACTGCTGGTCGCGCCCCGCGGTCTCGCAACCCCTTATCAGGGATGGTCTCTGCCCGGCGCGGATGAGGGCGGTGGGCATTTCAGTCACGCGACGCAAATTACGCCGGACAATGTCACTGATCTCGAAATCGCATGGACGCATCGCTCCGGCGACTTCCAAGAGGGCGAGAACTTTATCGGCGGTTTAAGCGGAGAGGCGCCGCTGCAATCCTCCTGGCAAGCCACACCGGTACTCATTGAAGACCATTTGTACCTCTGCACACCCTTTAATCGGATTCTCGCCATCCACGCCGAAACCGGCGGCGAGCGCTGGTCCTACTCCCCCAACATCGATCTGGAGAGCTTCCCTATGCCGCGTTGTCGCGGCGTGACCCAATGGACTGACGAGCGCGTCCCGCCGACCGAGCCCTGCCATCGTGTGGTCATTGCACCGCTCATGGATGCGCGGGTCGTTGGCCTCGATGCGATCACCGGCCAGACCTGTCCGTTTGGTGAGGTGGCGGAGCTCGACCTCAGTAAAGGCCTTGGCCCCTATGA
>JAYOUT010000111.1:2474-4385 GCA_038151055.1 Luminiphilus sp. | reverse complement strand
TTCGGGTTCGGGTTCGGGTTCGGGTTCGGGTTCGGGATTGCGTGTGGATTGGGATTGAGACCGCGGCGGCACTGGGTGTGTCAGCGCCTTCAACATCATTCAATATCACGAATACGAGGTTTATAGAATTTTATGAAAACGTTGTTATTATCGATAAATTATTGATTTAATTGAATATGAAACGGTTTTGAGACACGAAATTGACCGCCAAGAAATCCAAATGACTCAAATTTGTTCCCGCCATGGTTGCCGCAAGACAGCGCTGCGCAAATTCTGCAGCAACGCCTGCCGTATCGCGCATCACAACGGCCTGCGGCCACCTGCGAGCAAGGTCAAGGTCACCTGCCAGGGTTGCGGCAAAGTGTTTCAAGGGCGCCCGGATCAGAAAACCTGTGGCGCGACCTGTCGATCCCGCCTGTTCAGGGCCAAAAAGCGGAGCGAAACAGGAGTATTAACCGGTCTGACACCGGGTGCCGTCGATTGGGGCCGATCCACGCCCTATTCACCCGCCGAGCTACGCCAGCGCATGCAGGGGCAGCCGTTGGAGGCGGGGGTGGAGTTCAGCTGGCTGCCGGCGACGCCCAAACCCGTCCGCGTGCGGCGCGCACGCCACAGTACGGATCAGCTCAGGCTGGATTTTGGGCTCGGAGAGGCCCCGTCTGAGGAAGATGAGCCCTGATATCTCCCCCGAGACCGGTCAAAGACTGGCTCTAGGCGCCTGTTGTCTGCGTTATACGGCTTCCAAAGCGAGCGCAAAGCGGACGACATCTCCGAAAGGCAGTCGTAGCCCAGTCACGCGACGCCGTTAACTGAACTAGCTATTAAAGGAACCAGCTACCGCCGTCCACCATGTGGGTTTGCCCGGTCACAAAGCGACTCGCATCCGAGGCGAGATAGATAATGGTACCGGTCAGATCCTCGGTCTCAAGGTTGCGCGGGATCAATTGATTGGCGGCGATCACGGTTTTGGCTTTCTCAAACTTTTCGCCGAAGAACTCCTCTGTGCCCTCGGTCATCACCGCTGAGGGTGCGACGGCATTGACGCGAATATGATCAGGCCCCAGTTCACGCGCCATCCCTCTGGTCATACCAATGACTGCCGCCTTGGAGGCCACGTAGTCGAGCCCGTAGGGCAAACCAAAAACAGCCGCAAGCGAGGCAATATTAATAATAGACCCGCCATCGCCGCTAGTGCGCATCGCGCCGACCACCGCGCGGCTGGTCAGCCATGTACCTTTGATATTGACCTGCATGACGCGGTCCCATTGTGCTTCATCGAGCTGCTCAAAGCGCGCGCCTTTCAGCCCTGCGTAGAGGGCGGCGTTATTGATCAAAATATCGACTTGACCGAATGCGTCGACGGCCAACGACGCCATGGCGTCACAACTTTGACTGTCGGCAACATCCACTTGAGTAGCGACGGCGCGGCCACCCGCAGTGGTGATGGCCGCCACGGTGTCTTGGCAGTCATTGAGATCTGCGGCGACGACTGCAGCGCCCTCGGCAGCCAAGGCCTCGGCATAGGCTCGCCCAAGACCTCTGGCGGCACCGGTGACAATAGCGACTTTGTTTTCGAGCTGCATGACCCTCTCCCCGGGTGGCGCCTTTCGATTGTTGCAAAGTTTAGGCTTGGACAGTAGCGTTCCGATGCAATCCTTAGGATCACATTGCGATGCAGCATGTCATGATCACAGCCCTATTGAGTGCCGCGGCGAGCGCGGCAACGCTGGCTGAAACGGTCATTCTGAATCTTGAGGAACCGCTTGAGGCAGGGACCTATACGGGTATCTCTAACCTGCGCGGCTGGGCAGTGGCAGAGTCCGGCATCGCAGCCGTCGAGCTCGACATTGACGGCCAATATGCGTTCAACATCCCGATGGGGGGCGCTCGCGAAGACGTGGCAACGGCTTA
>JAYOUT010000111.1:0-2374 GCA_038151055.1 Luminiphilus sp. | reverse complement strand
GGCTGGGGGGGCGGTCAGGGCGAGTTTCTGAACAACGCAGTCGTGCGTGCCGAAGCGGATCAACGGGGCTACGTGTTGGTAGCGCCGCTCGGTCTCGGAGAAGAGGAAGCCGGCAAGCAACCTGCCTCCTGGTCGTTTTCAGGTTCGACTACCGGCCTCGATGGAGACGGCCTCAACGCTGCCGTAGACGGCGACACGGTGGCGATCTGCAACGACGACGACACCAACGATTACACCTATCCTTCCTGCGACGGTGTGGCGGCCAACGGCTGCTCATGGACCCAGTGCACGGCGGATGACGTGGCATTCGCCGCCGATCTGGTGGCGGAGGTCAGCGCTAATTTGTGCATCGACGCGCAGAGGGTCTATGCAGTGGGCGGCTCAAACGGGGGTATGTACGTTTGGGATCTGGGCCGCGATACCCGCACTGCAGAGATTTTCACGGCGGTGGCGGCGATTATCGGCCTGCCTCATCGCGGTTTTCTTGACCCTCCGGTGTTGGAAGGCGGTATGCCCGCGATCTCCGTGACGGGTACCCGCGACCGCACTGTGCCGCCGGGAGAGTGGGAGCAGCAAACCTTCACGACCACCTCTGATGGCGATGTTTATCATTACACCGGCGCGTCGGCGATTACCCGGGTATGGGCCGAGGCGCAGGGCTGCGACACAAGCGTACCGGCAGCGCCGGTGGATGTGGGCGTAGCCAATGCGGAGTGCCGCGGCTGGTCTTATTGCCAGACTGAGTCTCAGTGGCCGCCCGTGCTGGACTGCCGGGCCGATATGGGCCACACCTACAGGCTTGACTGGTCTTGGCCATTAATTTTGGATTTTTTTGAGCAGCTGTAATGCTCATCACGACGGCGAGCGCACCACAGTGTGTAGCGGCCATTGGTGACTGCGAGGCACCCTGACTTCAATGAGCTTTCCAATCGATATTGTTCGCGCGCAGTTTCCATCACTGGCCACCACCGACGGCGGTCAACGCCGCATTTATTTCGACAACGCGGCGGGCACTCAGGTGCCTCAGCAAACGATCGACCGCATTGTCGATTTCTTTCAGCGCTTTAACAGCAATACCGGCGTTTTTAATCCGACCTCGGTCGAGGTCGACGCGCTGTATGACGATGCGGTCAAAGCAATGGCCGATTTTTTGGGTACAACCGACCCCGGTGAGGTGTTGATTGGCGCGAACATGACCACGCTCACCTATCAGCTGTCGCGCAGTCTTGGGCATCAGTTTTCGCCGGGTGACGAAATCATCATCTCGCGCATGGAGCACGAGGGTAATGTCTCGCCGTGGCTGCAAATGGCCGAGGATAATGACTTGGTGGTGAAGTGGCTCGAATTTGATCGCGACACCTGGCGCGTCGAGCCACAGTTGCTGCAGTCGTTGCTGAGTGACCGCACCCGGCTAATGGCACTGAACTATGCGAGCAATCTGACCGGTGGCGTGAACGACGTCAAAGCCCTGACCAAGATGGCGCAAGAGGCAGGTGTCATCGTTTACGTCGACGCGGTGCAGTTCGCGTCGCATCGCTTGATCGATGTGAAAGATCTCAACTGCGACTTTCTCGCCTGCTCTCCCTACAAATTCTATGGCCCACATTTGGGGGTGGTATATGGCAAGCGCGAGCGGTTGGAGTCTTTGCGCGCCTATAAACTGCGCTGTGCCAGCGAAGAACTGCCTTTCCGTTTTAGCCTTGGCACGCCGGCATTTGAGCTGATCGCAGGGCTGATGGGGACGCTGGAGTATTTTCAGTGGCTGGCGGGTGAGACCGGTGTCACCGGTACGCGTCGTCAGCAGTTCGCGGGGGCCTATGCCGCCATGAGCGCCCACGAGGATGCGCTGTCCGAACAGCTTCTCGCCGGGCTGGTGGCGATACCCGGCCTCACGATGCAGGGCGCCAGCACCTTGACGCATCGTGTTGCGACCTTCTCCTTTACTCACGACCGACATCCCGCCAGCCATATCGCACGACAGCTCTCAGACGCGGGTCTTTACTGCCACTGGGGCGACAACTATGCCTTTGAGGTGGCGAAAGCGCTGGATCTCGACCCCCAGGAAGGCGTATTGCGATTGGGGCTAGGGCATTACAACACCGGGG
This sequence comes from Luminiphilus sp., assembly GCA_038151055.1. Classification (GTDB taxonomy): domain Bacteria; phylum Pseudomonadota; class Gammaproteobacteria; order Pseudomonadales; family Halieaceae; genus Luminiphilus. The sequence goes on along the minus strand of JAYOUT010000111.1, from coordinate 269 downwards.
AAGAGGTCGCCGAGGCGCTGACGCTCATCGAGGGCGTGCTCGCAGCGTGAGCAGTTTTCACCAGCGCCGAATCAAGCGCTCTCGAGCGCTGACCAGATCGCTTCCACCCACTCGCGGATTTGCAGACCCTCTTGCCAGCGATCTGACAGCTCAAGTTGGTCGGCACCTGTGATCGCATAAGCTGGCGGTCCAAGCTCCACTAAAAAGTTGAGGGTGGCGTCGTGGGTTTGCCGGGCATACCACCCGGACATGCCCTGTTGCCACCACTG
>JAYOUT010000110.1:0-4399 GCA_038151055.1 Luminiphilus sp. | reverse complement strand
ATCAAGCGCGTCAATATCATCGGGCCGGCCTACGGCTATTTCAACACTCCCTCCGATCTCGCCGAGATTCAGCGGCTGGTGGAGGGCATCGGTGCTGAAATCAATATGATTTTCCCACTGGGCTGCCCGCTGGACGACGTGGTGTCACTCGCCGATGCCGATGCGAATGTGTGCCTGTACCGCGAATATGGCCGCAAGCTCTGCGAGGCGCTTGAGACACCCTACTTCCAGGCGCCCATCGGGTTGGATAGCACCACTAAGTTCCTCCGCGCCCTCGGCGAAGAGCTGGACCTCGACCCAGAGCCCTTTATTGAGCAGGAAAAGCACACCACGTTGAAACCCGTCTGGGATCTGTGGCGCTCAGTGACGCAGGATTTCTTTGGTACCGCCAGCTTTGGCGTTGTCGCAACGGAAACCTACACCCGCGGCCTGCGACACTTCCTCGAGGGTGAGCTCGGCCTGCCCTGCGCGTTCCATTTTTCACGCAAAGCCGGCGTCAAGCCCGATAACCAAGAGGTCCGTAACGCGATCCATCAATCCGGCGCGTTACTGGTGTTCGGTGGCTACAACGAGCGCATGTACGTGAACGAGGCTGGCAACAAGAGTGTGTACATCCCCGCTTCGCTGCCCGGCACGATTATCCGTCGCCATACCGGCACGCCGTTCATGGGCTATGCGGGTACTTGTTACCTGGTTCAGGAGGTTTGTAACGCCCTCTTCGACGCACTTTTCAATGTCTTACCGCTGGGTACCGACCTCGACAAAGTCGAGGCAACACCCACGCGCGCAGCTGAAACACTGACCTGGGCAGACACTGCTCAGCATGGGTTGGACCGCATTGTTGCGGCGCAACCCATTCTCGTTCGGATTTCGGCTGCCAAACGACTCCGCGACGCCGCCGAGCAGGCTGCCCGCGCCGCAGGCGTCGCCACAGTAGAGATTGAGCATGTCCAGTATGCGAGCGAGAGCCTGCAGTTTGGAGATGCCGCATGAATAAGAGCACGACTTCGACAGTGACAGAAACGCCCTTTGGGGGGGGAGGACTCATGGCAACGCAGAACAAAACAAGCGATGGGCCACGCAGTATCTGGGAGCAAATCCAGTTCCGGATGCTGTTTGTGATGGTGTTCACGTGGTTCCTGTTCGCAGCAGTACTGAAGTCACTCACTTTGCAACGGGGCAGCAGCACGGAGAGCTGCTGGCAGGAGGCGCGGCGCGCGGCATACAGCCTGACGCCATATGCCTTTATGAAGATTTAGACCAAGCGGTTCGGGCAGGAGGCCCGGGCCGCGTGGAGTTGTTTGAAAACTGGCGCTTGCGCCATAAAGGGAGAGTCATGTCATGTCGATGCTGACGTTTGAGAAAAAGTATCGCGTCCGGGGAGGGACTCTACTCGGAGGTGATCTATTCGATTTTTGGATAGGTCCCTTCTGGGTCGGCTTCTTTGGCGTAACCACACTGTTTTTTGCCAGTCTGGGCACTGGATTGCTCGTCTACGGAGCGGCCATGGGTCCGACGTGGAACATTTGGCAAATCAACATTGCGCCACCGGACCTGTCTTACGGGCTGGGCCTTGCGCCACTCATGGAAGGCGGCCTCTGGCAGATTATTACCATCTGCGCAACGCTCGCATTTGCCTCCTGGGCGATGCGGCAGGTTGAGCTCTCCCGCAAGCTAGGTATGGGCCTGCACATTCCCTTTGCCTTCAGCTTCGCTGTGCTGGCCTACGTCACACTGGTGATCGTTCGCCCGGTATTGCTGGGAGCATGGGGCCACGGCTTCCCCTACGGCATCCTCAGTCACCTCGACTGGGTATCCAATGTGGGCTACCAGTTCCTGCACTTCCACTACAACCCGGCGCATATGATTGCGGTGACGTTCTTCTTCACCACAGCCATGGCGCTGTCCATGCACGGCTCACTGATTCTGATGGCGACCGACCCTCGTGAGGGCGAGACCGTCAAGACAGGTGAGCACGAGAACACGTTCTTCCGCGACGATATTGGCTACTCGATTGGCGCACTGGGCATCCACCGACTGGGCGTTTTTGTCGCCATTTCAGCTGCCTTCTGGAGTGCAGTGTGCATCGTCATCAGCGGACCGTTCTGGACCCGCGGCTGGCCCGAATGGTGGAACTGGTGGCTCGAACTGCCGGTTTGGTACTAAGGAGGGAACTGCGTCATGAGAGAGTATCAAAACATATTTACGCAGGTGCAGGTCTCTGCCCCTGACTACCCCGGGGTTCCCATTGGCGATGCAGAGCGCAATCGCACCAAGGGGATCGTTCACAATCATTTGCTGGGCAAGCTCGGCGATGCACAAATAGGCCCGATCTATCTGGGCACACTCGGTGTTTTCTCCCTGGTTACCGGGTTGCTGGCCTTCTTGATCATCGGCATGAACATGCTCGCCTCGGTGAACTGGGACCCTGTCCAGTTTGTACGCCAGCTGTTCTGGCTGTCTCTGGATCCCCCCGGACCCGAGTACGGCCTGTCGATCCCGCCTCTGAACGACGGCGGCTGGTGGTTGATCGTCGGCGCTCTGCTGACCACGTCAATCATGCTGTGGTGGGCACGCACCTTCCAGATCTCGCGCAACCTCGGCATGAGTAACTATCTGGCCTGGGCGTTCGGCGCAGCCATCTCGCTCTATCTCGTACTGGGCTTTATTCGCCCCGTACTGATGGGCTCCTGGAACGAGGCGGTGCCCTTCGGCATCTTCCCGCATCTGGACTGGACCGCGGCCTTCTCGTTGCGCTACGGCAACCTGTTCTACAACCCGTTCCACATGCTGTCGATTGCCTTCCTTTACGGGTCGGCAGTGCTGTTTGCCATGCACGGCGCCACGATTTTGGCGACCAGTCGCTACGGCGCTGACCGGGAGATCGATCAGATCACCGATCGCGGCACGGCTGCTGAGCGTGGTGCGCTGTTTTGGAGATGGTGCATGGGCTTCAACGCTTCGATGGAATCCATTCACCGCTGGGCCTGGTGGTTCGCCGTGTTGACGGTGCTCACCGGTGCCATCGGCATCTTGCTGACAGGAACCGTTGTAGAGAACTGGTACCTCTGGGGCATGAAGCACGGCATCGTGCCTCCCTACCCCCCTCTGGAGGCAACCCCAGTCCTTGATCCAATGATGGAGGGTTCGCAATGAAAATCTTCAATATAAAACTGTTCGCAGGCGCCTCGTTGCTGAGCGCTGCTTTGCTCAGCGGTTGCGACATTCCTCCACAGGAAACTGTCCAGCGCGGCTACCGCGGCACCGGTATGGAAGCGGTGTATAGCCCCGAAGTGCTGCAGGAGTTGGTTGCCGCCAATCAGGTGCCGGCGGCCATTCCCGCAGTCAGCTCAGAGGGCCCCAAAGCCGGTGACGTGTATCAAAACGTACAGGCACTGGGACACCTCTCCGTCGGTGAATTTACCCGACTGATGGCGGCGATCACTGAGTGGGTATCACCCGAGCAGGGTTGTAACTACTGCCACGTCGCTGGCGAGGGCTTCGAGAAGGACACGCTGTACACCAAAAAGGTGTCACGCGTCATGATTCTGATGACCCAGAACGCCAACGAAAACTGGGGTGCGCACGTAGGTGGCGCCGGAGTGACCTGCTACACCTGTCACCGTGGCAAAAACGTGCCCGAATACGTGTGGAATATTGGCGTACCGCCACGTCATGCGTCGGGCATGGTTCACCAGATGCAGAACGTCGCGCATCAGGAGTCCAACGCCTACGCGTCACTCCCGTTTGACCCCTTCACGCGTTATCTGCTTGAAGACAACGCTGCGCGGGTCGCGGGTGATACCGCGTTACCGACGGGACACGAGTCCTCGATTGAGAGCACTGAGTACGTTTACAGCCTGATGATGCACTACTCCGATGCGCTGGGCGTGAACTGTACGCACTGTCACAACACTCGCGCGTTTGCTGCGTGGGACCAGAGTAACTCCGAGCGGGTAAAGGCATGGCATGGACAGCAAATGGTCAAGGAGATGAACAACGAGTACATCAACCCGACCAATCAGTGGCTACCCGCTTATCGTCAAGGCGCGCTGGGTGACGCACAGAAAGTGAACTGTGCCACCTGCCACCAGGGTGCTTATCAGCCCCTATTGGGAGCCAACATGCTTGCCGACTACCCCAATCTGAGCAGATTGGCGCCGGCAGTAGCCCCCGCCGACTCAATGGATGAGGCGCCGGCAGAAGGCATGGAAATGGAGAGTGCGAGCCTAGAACAGGGTGCCTCTTCAGGAGAAGCGCATTAATGAATTATCGGGGCGGCATGACCGCCCCACTCTGTCCGCTTTAGGGCAGAACAGTTCTGAGCCGGTTCTTTTGAGCTGGCGAAGAAGGATGAATACGACACTCGCGAGTGAAGTTTTGATCCAAAAGGCGTCGC
>JAYOUT010000109.1:0-4443 GCA_038151055.1 Luminiphilus sp. | reverse complement strand
CTCGATCAGGTGCGCGAGTACGTTCGGGTGTTTGATCGCATCATGCAGCGCGGCGTGGACCGGGGTGAACTGCCCAAAGACAGTCCTATTGGACAACTGCGGGATGTTTTCTTCGGGACTCTGGAGTTTTCAGCCAGAACGTTGAAGCTGCGGGAACGGCCCTACGATCACTCCATTGTGACCAATCTGCTAGCCATTATGGTAGGTTCATCAAACGCCACTGCCACCGCACCCAAGAGCAAAGAACCCAGCAACCGCGACCTGATGAATACACTCAAATCGATTCAGAAACAGCTGAAAACTGCTGACAGCTCATAATCGATTGGTCCCAGGTTCAAGTCCTGGTGGGCCCATGCCAGTCATTGAGGCATCGGGTCGCGCCGCCAGAGCCCCCGCACCTCGTCGTCCAGGCCGGTCATCTCCCAGCGCAGCAGCGACAAGGGCAGCCGTCCCGACTCCATCACCGCATCGTGGAAGTCCCGCAGCACGAACCCATCGCCGTGCAGGCGTTTGACGTCGGCCAGCAGGCGCTGCATCTGCAGCGCGCCGATCGTATAGCCGATACCGTAGCCGGGCGGGCGCCGGAGATATATTTCGGCGTCGACCCGGGCCACGTTCACATCGAGGTAGGGCACGCGCTCCAGCCAGTAATCGACAACTTCCTGCACGCCCATTCCCCCCGTCTGCAGCCACACGTCGGCCGGGACGCGCGCGGCACGGAAGATGCCGAAGATCTGGATCAGTTCCCGCACCCGCGGCAGTTCGGCGAATAGCCCGGCCTGCAGCATGGCCTCCTCGAGGTAGGTGGCCCAGCCCTCCACCCGCGCGGCGCTGTAGATCTTGCTGCGCACCGGGTGCTCGCCGCGGTCGGCGAGGATGCCGTCGAAGCGGTGGCCGGGGATGACCGCGTGCAGGTGGTCGGGGTGCGGGTCGCGGAACTGGATTTCCTCCCAGAAGTTGCGGCCGCCCGGCCGCACAATCCAGGGCGCGTTGGTGTCTAGTTCGCCGATGTCGCTCGGCACCGTGATGATCTGCTGCTCGGCGAGGAAGGCGCGGATGTGGGCGTCGGTGGCGTCGATACGGGCCTGGTATTCTCCTGCGCTCTGCGCCGGCGCAAGTTCCGGCAAATCACGGTTGCGGTGGCGTTCCAGCGCGTAATCCGCCCACAGGCGGTCCAGTTCGCGGTGACCCAACAGCACCAGGTCGTCCGAAGTCCAAGGCATCAGCTTGACGTGCTTGAGGTACCAATCGAAGGCCGCCTTGCCGACGCCGGCCCGGGCCGCCCAGTCCGGCCGCTGCGCGACCAGCCACTGGTGGAAGAATGCGACGGCGGCGTGCGCGGCCGATATGTCCGGCAGCAGCTCCGGCTGAGCGGCGGCCCGACCCAACAGATCGTCGTACCAGCCGAGAATGCCGGCCGGCGGCTTCGACCGGTATGGGTATCCGTGCCCCACACCGTCGGCCTGGACCAGGTTGTGGATGGCCAGATCCGCGTAATCCGCAGCGACCTCGTCGAGGTGCAGCTGGGCCTGTTCGACCAGCACCGGTATCGCCCGCAGGCGAGCCAGGAACGCCTCTTTCTCCGCGCCCTTGACCGGCAAGTCAGTAAACGTGACCCGCAGCATGCGGTCGGCATAGAAGCCCGGATCGCGCGACCAGGGCCGGAATCGGTTCAGCACGAAGTCTTGCTGATCGAGGCGCGAACGCACGGCCAGGTAGTCGATCTGACGGGCACGGTCCCAAGCCGCGACATTCATGTCCTTGATGCGGGCCTGGAAACCCCGCATCTGTACCCGGCGCTCCTCCACGGCGGCATCGGAGTAGTCGGGAACCGGCTCGATGGCCTGTCCGGCCACATCGCGGATGATCTGGCGCGGCTTCGTCCCACTCGGGTCCTTCCATTCCACGAATTCGTCCAACAGCGCGACAAGGTCCTCGTAGCTGCCGGCGCCGGCGGGAATAGTCGCGGGGGCGTTCTCGCCCGCAGCGGGCATCACAAGAAACAGGTTGGCGGCTGCGGTGAGGAGCAGCCATGCCGTTCGGCGGCCGGTGGGCCGGGTTGTGCATTTACCCGTATTTTTCATGCCAGGAGCGTAACAGAAACCATTGGCAGGCCGGTTTACTTTTCCTGGCCTCTAACTTGGGCGCCGTTTTCAAATCTAGAGCATTGAGCGTGTTAGCCCCGGCTGCTGTTCCCCGCATTAAATAGTCCCCTGCTAACGGTTGTAGTACCGTTGCCACAACCGCAGAAGGACGCCGACATGCCTGATTTTGACAACCTGATCTATGAAAAACCTGAGGCGGGCATCGCGCGCATCTGGCTAAATCGCCCGGAGGCGCGCAACGCTCAGGACTCACATCTACTCTACGAACTCAACGATGCCTTCGACATCGCCATGGGCGATAACGAGGTCAAGGTGGTGATCCTGGCTGCGAAGGGACCCCACTTCTCAGCCGGTCACGACCTGCGCGACATCAATAGCCGTGGTAGCGAGCACAAGCGGGTTGGCACCTGGAGTGACGATAAATGGGATGGCTCGGAAGCCTATTATTGCCGAGAAAAGGAAATCTATGAGGGGTTTTGCCGCCGCTGGCGGGACTTGGCTAAACCTACCATCGCATCGGTACATGGCAAGTCCATTGCAGGCGGGTTAATGCTGATCTGGCCTTGTGACTTTGTCATCGCCAGTGATGACGCCACTTTCCAAGACAACACCATGTACATGGGCATACCTGGCGTGGAGTACTTCGCCCACGTATGGGAACTGGGCATCCGCAAGGCCAAAGAGTTTCTGCTCACCGGTCAACCCATTACTGCCGAAGAGGCACAGGCTGCAGGCATGGTGAATCAGGTTGTCGCACGAGATGAGCTGGAAAACGCGACCCTTGCCTTTGCTCGCACGCTGTCCGACAAACCGTCTTTTGCTTTAAAACTCGGTAAAGACGCAATAAACGCCGCGTTTCATGCCCAGGGCTTTGAGAACGTCCAGCGCAGCGCCTTTAACGCGCACCATTTAGCTCACACACATTATCGCTTGCATCAGGACGGCTCATTTATCGACAAGGAGTTCATGCGCAATTTTCAGTCTAAGAAGAAGCCGGGCTAGACCCGGTCCAATAGTGAGCAGCGCTGAGCCGCTCCCCCACCACCCGGCCCCCAGCCCAATCCGCAGTGATCACTGGCCGGTAAACCAACTTGCCTGCGTATCCAGCACGGATCGATCTTGAGAGGCGACATAACGGAGTTTCTCCGCCGCCTGTGGCAAGTGATAACGATAAAAGAACCGACACGCGGCGACCTTGCCCTCGTAAAAATCGGCATCACCTTGCGCGCCTTTGTGCAACGCTTGCTCCGCAATCAGCGCCTGACGCAGCCACAGCCAGGCGATGACCACGTGCCCGAAGGCATCCAAAAACGGTGTGGCGCTGGACAGGCGCGTGACCGTATCGGTCTCCTGATTCACGGTGTCGACCGTCTGCTTGGCCAGTTGCCAAATCTCGGCAAGTGTCTCTCCCATCGCGGCCAGATGCTCGCTGCCTGCCGCGGCCTCCAGCGCCGGCTGCATTTCTTCTTCAAAGATAGCGAGGGTCACGCCGCCCGCCAGATTCACTTTGCGACCCAAGAGATCGAGGCCATGGATACCATGGCTACCTTCGTGAATCGGATTTAAGCGATTGTCCCGATACAGCCGCTCCACGGGGTACTCCCGGGTGTAACCGTAGCCACCCAGAATCTGAATCGCGTGCTTGTTGGCCTCAAGCGTGTATTCCGAAGGCCAGGACTTGGCGACAGGCGTGAGCAGCTCGAGTAGCAAGGTCAGCCGCTGCGACACCTGCGGGTCATCTAAAATCAGCTTTTGATCCACTAGCTGGGAGCAATAAGTGAGCAGCGCAATGCTGCCCTCCACCGCCACTTTCTGCTCCATCAACAGCCTGCGGATATCCGCGTGCTCAATAATGGGGAGCATCGGGCTATTGGGGTCTTTATCGCCGGGATGCCGACCCTGAGGTCGATTGCGCGCATAATCGAGCGAATACAGGTAGCCCCCCAACCCCGACATCGTGGCCAGCATACCCACCCCGATACGGGCCTCGTTCATCATGTGGAACATGTTTTTGAGGCCTTCGTTTTCCTCGCCCACGAGGTAGCCAAGGCAGTCACCGCCTTCGCCAAAGTTCAGCAGCGTGTTGGTGGTGCCGCGCTGTCCCATCTTGTGGTTGAGGCCCGCGAGCGCAATGTTGTTTGGCTCGCCCAGCGAGCCATCTTCCTTGACGCGGATTTTGGGCACGAGAAATAGCGATATGCCCTTCACACCCGGAGGCGCGTCCGGGGTTCGGGCCAAGACCATATGCACAATATTCTCAGAGATATCCTGCTCACCGCCGGAGATCCACATCTTGGTCCCAGTCAGCTTGTAACTGCCATCACCAACGGGCTCGGCC
>JAYOUT010000108.1:0-4463 GCA_038151055.1 Luminiphilus sp. | reverse complement strand
CCGAGCACGATCACCCGCTCGTCGCGTTCCATTTCTTGATGGAGGGTCTGGTTAATCGCTTCACGAATCGACATTTTCATCACTGAAGCCTCCCCTCATAGTGGATGTACACATCGGTATATAGCTTATCCGGCGTCGGATCGGCGGCGGCATAAGTCACCTCAAAGCCGCGGTCAATTTCCTCAAAAATGGCGGCATCGATCTCGGCGATCTTTTCTTTAGTCAGCGCAGAGGCTCGAGGATCTGCGAGGAAGCGGGGAAGCGGATCGCTGACCGCCCGCTCTGCGTCGAGCTCGGCCTGATCACGGTAAGCCTGCGCATCGCCCTCAAAGTGGCCGTAGTACCGGTTGCACACCGCCTCGATGGCAGTCGGGCCACCACCCTCACGGCCCCGCGCAATGGCCCGCTGGCAGGCGTCATACATGGCGAAGAAGTCACTGCCATCGACCACCTCAGCGGGCATGCCAAACGCACCGGCGCGCTCGGCAATGCGGCCGTCGGGCTTAGGACTTTTGGTGAATTCAGCGTAGCGGTTGTTCTCGTACATAAAGATCATTGGCAACTGCAGCACCACCGCAAGATTCAACGACTCGGCAACAGTGCCCTGATCCGAGGCGCCATCGCCAATAAAGGCCATGGATACCGCGCCGTTGCCCAGCGTTTTAGCGGTCAGCGCAGCGCCCGCGGCAATCGGCGGCCCGCCGCCCACAATGGCATTGGCGCCCAACATGCCCTTGGACATATCGGCAATGTGCATCGAGCCGCCCTTACCATTGCAGAGGCCGTCTTCTTTGCACGCGAGCTCCAGCAACATCGCTTCGATTTCACAGCCCTTGGCGATGCAATGACCGTGGCCCCGATGGGTGCTGGCGATGTAATCCTCGTTGGTCATATCGAGACAGGCGGCGACCGCGATCGCCTCCTGATTTCGATAGATATGAATGAAACCGGGCAGCTTGCCCTGCTGGTATTCGGAGCGCATGCGCTCTTCAAACTCGCGGATCGTTTTCATCAGCCGATAAGCATCGGCCAGTTTTTCAGGTGACATGTCCATGAGACCTCCCCCGAAGGTGTTTCAAAGACTGGGCAAAGAAAGGGCCCCAGAGGGGCCCCAAGAATACTGCCATGGATCGATCAGAAGCTGTATCCGATCTGGACCCCGTACTCACGCGGCGGCCCAAAGCGAGAGAAGTTCCACAGCGTCGCAACCGGGTTAGCCGATACACGGTACCGCTCATCGGTGAGGTTCTTGCCGTAGACAGAGATCTCAAAGCCCTGCGTGCCGGTGTACGTGATGTAGCCATTCACCAGCGTGCGCTCCTCAAGCTGAGTATTGGCCTTTTGCTTGATCACAGGATTTGCAGCCGTGCCGCCCTGAAAGTTTGCGGGGAACGAGCTGGTCTGCGCATCATCCTGATAGTGCATGTTCACGTTGTACGTGATCATGGCGCCACTGGAGAGATCCTGGAAGTAGCTCACGCCGATTCCATAGTTGAGCTCTGGCGAGAACGGCACCTCAAGACTGCTGAGGTCGGGGTTGATCTGGCCAGTCGCGTCGTTGATGTTGAGATCTGCAGGGTTGATACCGGGACGATAGTCATCGTACTCGTGATCCAGCCAGCCCAGATTACCGTCGATACGGATGTTATCCGTGACCGCCCACTGCATCTCGACTTCGATGCCCTGCGCGGTGGACTCGCCGACGTTAACCGCTTGGGTTTCCTGGAACGTGTTACCCGCAGCGTCCTTGATGGTCACAACCGTGTCACGCTGCAGACTCTCATATGTCGTATTGAAGTAGGCTGCGTTCAAACGCAGCGAACCATCGAGCAGGTCGGCTTTAACACCAATTTCGATGTTCTCGTTTTCTTCTGCATCGTAGGCAGAGCAAGAAGTTGGTGAGCCGCAGGTCTCTGAAAAACCACCCGCGACAAAGCCGGTTGCAAAGCTGGCGTAACCCATCAGGTCGTCAGTGAACTTGTAGTCCGCCACGACACGGAACGTGGTCTTGGTCCAGGTTTCAGAGTTCTTCTGAACGTTACCAAACGCCGACTCAGGCAGCGGGTTGGTGAAAGGGCCGTCCCACTGATCCAGCGTGATGAAGTTGCTGACAGGGTTGCCGCCACCGCCACCCAGATTGAGGCGGACAAAGTCCTTCTCGTCGTGGGTATATCGCAGACCGCCGGTCAGCGTCAGACGATCGGTGACCTCAAACGAGCCATCGCCATAGACAGCCCAGGTCTTACGATCCTGAGAGGTATACTGAATCTCGTAGGTATCGCGGTAGAACTCCGCGGCCGCCAGAGGCAGGAAGAAGCCGAGGTTACCAAAGACGACAAACTCCAGGTCGTCGTTGTACATCGCTGCGCCACTCACAAAGTTAAAGGGCCCGTCATACTGGCTGGCCACACGTAGCTCTAACTGATTGGTCTCGCGAGTCGTGTTTCGGCTCGCGTCATAGAGTGACGTATACGCCTCACCGGTATAGGTACTGGCAAGCACCTCGTCCTGGTCGCGCATGCCGGTAATGGCCTTGACCACATAGTTACCGAGGTCGAACTCCATATTCAGATAGATGCCGTCAGCATCGATCTGGTGGCCGCTGGCCATGTCGATCGCTGCGGTCTGGGTATAGCTCTGGCCAGTAGTGAAGGGATCGCTGATGCCTTGATCCTGCCAGCCCGGGAATCCGATGAGCGGCCAGATGTAGCCTTCGCCTGAGGGCGTATCGTTGGCGGTAGCCGGTGTCTCAGAGTCGTCATCGACATGCTCAAAGATCAAGTCTGCTGCCATCCAGTCGTTGGGCTCCCAACGGAACTTCAGCTTGCCCGCCAAGACATCCTTACCGCCAATATTGCGGCCGTCACCCGTGGTGGGGAAGGTCGAGCGAATATCGTCAGTGGACGGTGAATTGGGGTCCCCGGTCACCTCGCTGCAAGCAAAACACAACAGGTCACCACCCATGGGCTTGGTATTCGACCAGTAGCCATCAGAGTAATCGCGAATCACCGACAGTCGTGCTGCCAACGTATCGCCCAATGGGACATTGATCGCGAACTTGAATTTCTCGATATCACTGTCGTTGCTGGTGAATTGGCCGTAATTCACTTCGAATCTACCAGCGAGCTCGCCACCCACCTCGGGCTTGATCGTGGTAAACGCGATTGCGCCACCAGTCGTGTTCTTGCCAAACAGCGTGCCCTGCGGGCCGCGGAAGATTTCCACCTGCTCAATATCGAAAACCTCAACGAACTGCGACTGCACGTGGTTGAACGCATAGTCATCAACCGTCAGGCCCACCGAGGGGTCTTTAGTGACCAGAATCGAGATGAAGCCCGTACCGCGCATGCCACCAGCGATCGCGTTGAAGCCGTTCTGCGGCGTCAGCGTCACGTTGGGAGAGAGCTGCGCCAGTTCGGTCACATCATTCTGGAAGGTTTTCTCCAGCTGCGCCGCGGTAATGGTGCTCACGGCAATTGGCAGGTCCTGCTGTGACACATCACGCTTGGTACCCGTAACGATGACTTCTTCCAACGCTGAGGCAGTCACCTCGTCGTCATCTTGAGCCAGTGCAGGCAGCGCCTGTGAAGCGATGGCCACTGCGAGAGACAGCGCCATTTTGCGAGCGGGAAACCGCCCGAATGGGATTTTGGTCGTCATGGCATGTTCCTGTTGTGTTTTTTTAATGTATTGCGGCGCTAACACCTGTGGTGTCGCGGCTATCGCCGCTTGCTGAACGCCAACAAGTTTCAGAATACTGATAAAGTATTGTCCGTACAAGCACCCCAATAATGAGAAAAACCGAGGGCTGAAGGGGCAATAATGAGCGACTATCAGGCGAAAATTACTCGCATTCGAGCTCAGCTGGCATCAGAAGGTGCCGCTGGTGCGTTACTGAGTACACCAGAAAACATTTTCTATGCCACGGGGTTCAGCTCCGTCATGGACGGCTGGCATTTGGTGGAACCCATCGCCGCGGTTTTTGTCCCCACCGCTGCGGCATCGCCCGTGGTGCTTATCCTGCCCGAAGCCAGTGTGATCTCACCCATCGTCTCCGAACGCGGTGGGCACCCGGTCCACTTCGACCGATTGGCCACCTTCGACATGCTGAATTTTTGTGAAACCGCGCGGGCCGAGGATGCCCATCTGGCCCTGCCCGAAGACCTGCTGGCGGAGCTGGGTGATGTCATGGAGCAGGTTGAGGGTCAGTGTGAACCCGACATCGTTCAGAGCATTGCAGCCTGTCTGTCACGTCATGTATCCAAGGAGGAGCAGATTCTGTTTGATGACCTTCGCGTGGCAGCACGGGTCGAGGCTTTAACCGGACAGGCATCCGGCGATGCCCTGGATGTGATGTTCGGCGCGCGGGCGGTGAAAACCGCAGACGAACTCGACACGCTACGGGAAAGCGGGCAGATCGCCGATGCCATCATGGCCTACACCATCTCGCAACTGGGCGTGGG
>JAYOUT010000107.1:1857-4471 GCA_038151055.1 Luminiphilus sp. | reverse complement strand
CGGCCAAGACGACGCTCAAAGATATTGGCGAGGGTGCCGGTTACAGCCGCGGTCTTGCAAGCTACCGGTTCGGCTCGAAAGATGGGCTATGGATGGAGCTGTTTGCGCGGTTCGACGGTATCTGGAAGGACCATCTGTCCGGTTATCTGGAAGGCAAGCAGGGTCTCGCGGCGCTGCAGGCCGCGATTCAGGCGCAGCGCGACCTGTTTACCCGCGAGTCGGACTATCTCCGTGCCATGTACATTCTCTGGTATGAGTCTCTCGGGCAGGAGTCGGACATCCGTGCCAATTTGGCGCGGCATCATGTGATTTATCGCCGAGATGTGCAGCAGTGGATCGAGCAAGGGCAATCGGCGGGTGAAGTCAGGGCCGACGTCGACCCTGCGCATTTTGCGACGGGCTATTGCTCGACCATGTTTGGCACGATTTATCAGTGGGTCGTCGCGCCTGACGCGATCGATCTGGATGCTTTCTTTGAACATTTTGCGGAAACGGTAATGGCTGCAATAACCCAGCAGGGAGGGAACTGACCATGGCAAGACTGGATGTAGACGGTAGCAAGAGCATCTACTACGAGGATCTTGGTGGCGCAGGGACGCCGCTCATCTTGATTCATGGCTGGGGTATGGATAACCGCTGCTGGGACGGCGTCATCCTGCGGCTTCAGGCAGAGGGTCATCGCGTTATTACGATGGACCATCGGGGATGTGGCCGGTCCGACCATGATTTTGCCGACCTCGGCATTGCTGCCATCGCCGGCGACGTCGCGGCGCTGGTTGATCATCTGGGCCTGACCAGTGTGGTGCTCAATGGCTGGTCTCTCGGCGGTGCGGTGGCAACACATGCCGCCAGCTTGTTGGGTGACCGGTGCGCGGGTCTGGTGCTCACGGCAGGCGCGAGTCCGATTTACACTCAGAAGCCCGATCTGCCGATTGGCGGTATGCCCGAAGATGTGGAGGGCAATGTCGCAGCGATGAATGATGATCGAGTGAACTTTCTGACCATGCTCGCGACGGCGATTTGTGCCAAACCGCCCTCTGATGCGGTGCTCGCCTCGATGGCCGGCGCTTTTATGAACTCGAGTGCCCGCGCGTCGGCGACATTGGGCGAACTCGCGCATCTTGATCAGCGGGACATGATGCTGGCCCTCGACCTCCCCGTTTTGTCATTTATTTGTGGACAAGACGGTTTTGTCGCGCCAGACATCTCACGTTGGGTAGCAGAGAACCATCCCCGGGCCACAGGCGTAGAGTTCCCCGAGAGTGGCCATGCGCCGTTTATGGAAGAGCGAGAGGGATACCTCTCGGCCTTGAATGAATTTATAAGCAGCCTCTAAGAGAGCAACCGCTATGACATCGAGTGTAGATTTTGGCCTTTGGTACGACTTCCGTAACCCGGAGCCCTGGCAGATTGACTTCGAGCAGTTTTATTCCGAGCGTCTCGACCAGATCGCCCGAGCGGAGACCATGGGTTTTGACTCGGTGTGGCTGACCGAGCACCACTTTTGCGATGACGGCTATACCCCTTCGCCGCTGGTCATTCACGCGGCCATTGCGGCGCGCACGGAGCGCATGCGTTTGGGGACCAACCTGATGCTATTGCCGTTGGCCGATCCCGTGCGAATGGCTGAAGACGCTGCGACCCTGTCATTAATTTCGGGTGGACGTTTTGATCTGGGCGTTGGTATTGGTTACCGACAGCTCGAGTTCGATCAGTTCGGGCGAAAGATTTCTCACCGTCCCAGCCTCGTCGAGGAAGGTATCGAAATTCTCCGACGCGCCTGGTCGGGCGAGCCGGTCAATTTTGAAGGCAAGCGCTTCGCTGTCGGTGATCTTAAAATCACACCTAAACCGAATCGTGCCCCCCGCGTGTTATTGGGCGGCATGGCGCCGCCGGCCATTGACCGCGCAGCGCGGATCGCCGACGGCTTTTTGTGCACCGGTGGTATCGGCATGGATACCTATGTCGAGGCACTGGCTGCCAACGGCAAGGCGCCGGAAGAGGGGAACATCATTCTCGGTTGTTGGGCCATCATTGCCGAGGACCCGGAAGCTGAAGCAGAGCGCGTGGGCGATTATGTGTTGTATCAATCCAACGAATATATTCGTTGGGGAGCCTTTGGTCCGCCGGACCAAACTCCGTTGTTCCCCGATGCCCGAACCGCCATAGAAAACGGTTTGTATGAGCTGTGGGACGCGGATACGGCCGTTGAAAAGCTGAGCGCGATGATCGAGCAGTACCCCCAGATCTCCGATATCCACTTCTGGGCACAGTTCCCCGGTGAAAGCGTAGAGTCTGGTGATCGGCGGATGGCTTATATTGCGGAGAAGGTGCTTCCCCGGTTGCGATAGAGAGGCTCCAGAACGCTAGCTGTCTGTCGGCTGCCGGCTCAGCTTGGCCACAGACTGTGCGGTGGCGACCAGCGTTCCCGTCTCGTCTTCGATGTGGGCCTCGAGAAAGGCGGTTTTGAAGGTGGCTCTCTTTACGCGGCCTGTCACCCGCAGCGGCTGATTCCCGCGGCAGACCCCGATAAATTGTGTGGCGATGTCGAGAGAGGCGACCCCGGAGATCGTGTCGTCGGTGCCAAACAGGGCGTGCGACATGGCGGCGTCCA
>JAYOUT010000107.1:0-1757 GCA_038151055.1 Luminiphilus sp. | reverse complement strand
AATGGGTCCGGCAAGCAACTGATTGATCAGCTGCTGGTCGGCGAGATCACGCCATCTCGTGGCGTTGTGGAGAGAAGTCTCGACGCGGACCAGATCGCGCTCATTTCCTTCGAGCGGCAGCAGGCCACCTACGAGGAGGAGTGGCGGCTTGCGGCGACGGATATCATTCCGGAAGACGAGTGGGGTACCCGCGTCGCCGACTTTTTGCCTGCCGATCGACTGGGCGATCTCCTTATCGATCAGCTGAACATGCGTCATCGGCTGCAGGCCTTTTATCGAGAATTGAGCACGGGTGAGAGTCGCAAGCTCATGGTGCTGAAAGCGCTGTTGGATGAGGCGGAGCTGCTCATTTGTGATAACCCCTTCGACAGTCTGGACCAAGGCACAGTGGCAGCGTTGAGCGAGACCTTTCGCTTGGCTGTGGCCTCGGGTGTCGCCGTGATACTGCTGCTCAGCAATCGCTCCGATATTCCCGCGTGGGTGGAGAAATTCGGGCATGTAGAGGACGGGTTGCTGACCGTGTTTGAGGGCGCGCGCGATGCGCAGTTGGCCCAGCTTGAGAGCGCTATCGGCACTGGCGCCATTGTGCAGCCGGGTATCCCTGAGGATGCCATTCGGCTCGAGGCCTATAACGCGCTCTACATCGCGGAGCTGAACCAGTGCACGGTCCGGTATGGAGATCGCAATGTGCTCGACGCGCTCACGGTCAGGGTCGCGCCGCTGCAGCATACCCTGGTCACTGGAGAAAACGGTGCGGGTAAATCGACCTTATTGGGGCTGATCACGGGCGACTGTATGCAGTGCTTCAGTAACGATGTCACCGTGTTCGGCCATCGACGGGGTAGCGGTGAGTCGGTCTGGGATATCAAGCGCCAGCTTGGTCTGGTCAGCAACGATCTGCATCGGCGCTATACCGTGCGCTGCGATGCCCTATCGGTTGTCTGCTCCGGCTTTTTTGACTCGATCGGGCTCTACGATTCCCCGACGGAACCGCAGATTCGTTTGGGGCGGGAATGGCTTCAGGCGGTGGACATGGCTGATCAGGCCGAGACACCGTTCCAGTCACTGAGCTATGGCGAACAGCGCCTGGTGCTCATTGCGAGGGCCATGGTGAAGTCGCCGCTCTTATTGGTGCTCGATGAGCCCACTCAGGGGCTCGATGAGTTGAATAGAGAGCGGATCTTGGGATTCATGTCCGCGATCGAGGCGCGACGGCACAGTACGCTCTTATTTGTCAGTCACCGGCAGGATGAGTTCCTGCCGCTGTTCCAGCAGCACATCCACCTGAAACTGAATCTTTAAAACGCAGAAAGACCGGTTTGACTGCGCCCCAGAATGAGCGCGTGTACATCGTGCGTACCCTCATAGGTGTTGACCACTTCCAGGTTCGCCATGTGGCGCATGATCGGGTAGTCGTCCGAGATGCCGTTGCCGCCGAGCATGTCCCGCGCACTGCGGGCAATATCCAGTGCCTTGCCGCAGGAATTGCGTTTGATCAGGCTGATGAGGTCGGGTGAGATCTCACCCGCCGACAGCATTTTGCCTGCCTGAAGGCAACCTTGCAGCGCCAGACCAATTTCTGTTTGCATGTCAGCTAATTTCAGTTGAATCAACTGCTTGGAGGCTAAAGGTACGCCAAATTGAGAGCGATCAAGCGTGTACTGTCGCGCGGTATGCCAGCATTCTTCTGCCGCGCCCATGACGCCCCAGGCGATGCCGTAACGGGCGTTGTTCAAGCAGCCAAAGGGGCCCTTGAG
>JAYOUT010000106.1:0-4533 GCA_038151055.1 Luminiphilus sp. | reverse complement strand
CAGGTGAGCACCTGATTCTCCTGATGATCGACCTGTTGTTTTGGCGTCAAGCTGGACAGGTCGTGATGTAGCGAGCAGTCGTCACCCGCCATCGCATACAAAGTCGACGCAGACTGCTCAGGTATGAAACTTCCGACTTTCATAGAACGCCCCTCACCTCGGGTTTTATTTTCGTTATTCGACCACCTGAGCCCTAATGTGAACGCACGAGAGCTCGACTTCAACCAAACAATAGTTTAACAACCTAGCTATGGTCGTCGACCCGTGCGGTGGCAGGCCCCTGCTCAAGAAAACAAATCTCCTGTCTGTCCTGTTTTTTCAGCATCCAGCGAAACGGGGGCGATCAAGGCCGGATCGTCTTGTCGCGCATCACCCACCCTTCTTGAGACAGGATGAAAAGCAATTTGAGGCTGAGGTAGTGTCATATCCACCAACCTGTCATCCAGCCACGCTTGCACTTGATCGTCATTGAGCAGCAGCGGTTGGCGATGATGAATCTGCGTCAGTGGCGCAGCGGCCTCTCGCGTCACTATCACGCAGCCCTGATCAGGTTCATACACCCCAGCCATACTGAGCGCTCCTCCGTGGCAGTGGTGGTACCAAGGCTGCTTGCCACTGCCAACGCGTTGCCATTCGTACCACCCATCCGCCAGCAGCACACAGGGCGCGAGATCTCTAAACAGCCTTTTCGCATCCAACGTCTCGAGACGCGCGTTACTGACCAGCTGATCCCGGCCCGATACAGACTTCGTCAAACCCCAGCGCTCAAGCGCGACGCTACCGGACTCCCGACGCATCAAAACATTGGATTGCGGAGCGATATTGAAACGGTCACGAGCCTGCAGGCCCAAATTTGCCAGATCCGGCTTGTTGGATACCGACAGAGTGAACCGACCGCACATAGTTAGCCTTTAGCGCCCGCAGCCTTTAGGGCCATGGCCTCTAGCATGCCGGCATTCTCCGCGGCTCGCTGAAGCTGTTCGACCAATTCAGGAAAGCCGGCCCCTGTGATGGTGTCCATCTGTAGCCCGGCGGCATGGTTCTCGGCCAACCTCGGCGTCAACTCCGCCTCAAACTCGGCGTCAAATTGTGCGAGCAAGGGCTTTACCGCATTCTCATTAAAACCAGGCGGCAATTTGCTAAGCAGGCCAGCGAGCTGGCCTGCCACGCGGAAGCAAGTGTTCATCCCCATACTGCGGGCGGGATGCATCGCGTGACGGGCGTCGCCAATCAATGTCAGGGCTCCCTCCCCCCGATAGGCGCCACTTTGTTGCGAGACGGGCGGATAAATGGCGCCAAAGGTCAAAGACTCGAACTCGGCTGTTGGGCACCAGCGAAACAGACGCTCGTGAAGCCGCTCCTCGGGCTCATTACGCCACAACGCAATCTCGTCTGAGGAGACGGGAAATCCCACTTTAGTCTCGCCGCCTGTCCGCGGAATCATCGATATCATGCGCTCGTGACCGAGGTAAACATCGAGCGTTCTGGCGTCGGGCACTGCGCGTTGCCGGCCATACAAAACCGCAATGGGATATTGGTAGCGGTGCCGCTCTACAGGAATATCAAAGCGCTGACGTAATGAGGATGCGGTGCCGTCAGCGCCGACCAGCAACGTGCACCTGACCGCGCCTGAGGCACTGTCTGAGCGCCAGTCAATACGCCATTCCTGATCGACTCGCTCAACCTCCCACTGGGATATCCCCGCAACGCTGACTGCTCCCGACTGGCAAGCTCTATCGAGTAAAACCTGTCCGATTTTCTCGTGATTCAAATACAGGAAAGCCGATGCAGCCCCCTCGATCTCTGGCACCGGGACCGTAAGAAGATGACTGCCTTGTGCATCAAACCAGCGCGTACCCGCCCGGTATTCCGCTCCGGCGGCGAGCATAGCTTCCAGCACCCCCCAGCCTGCCAACAGCGGCTGCACCGCGGGTTGAATGTGGTCGCCCCGCGCAGTGTCAAGCGGTTCATTGCGGCGATCCAACAGCGCCACGCTCAGCCCCGTATCGGCTAGCGCAGCAGCCAAAGAAGCCCCGGCTATTCCCGACCCAATGATCGCTATATCAACTTGCAGTAGAGCCACCCAGCGTCCTGTACCCATATCCCGGTTCGCGTGAATGAACCATACCACCATCGTCTTGCTGAGATGTTGCTGGCCAAATCTAAGCCTCGCTGCTGCATACCGCTCCAGCTCGGCCATTCCCCGAATGTGGCGCCTGGTGTACTGTCGTCAGGACTCATCGCTCCCTGTTGGCTTTCGATATGGCCTCTTCAACACCCTCTCGGCAACGCTGGACCGTATTGAGCGGGTTATTTCTGGTCTATATGGCCTCAAACGGCATCACGCTACACACGCTACCCCTCCTTTATCCCGAGCTGATGGAGACCTTTGGCTGGCGAGAGGGCGAAGTCACCCTCCCCGCCACGGTCTTTTTTATCGTCGGCGCCCTGACGTCTCCCCCGGCAGGCTGGCTACTGGATCGCTACTCCGCGCGGGGCATCATTGCGATCGGCAGTGCACTGCTCGCCCTGGCGCTTGTGGCCTACTCAGCTACTGCGACACTGTGGCAACTGGTCGCCATTTACGCCCTGCTGGGATTGGCGCTATCCCTCTGCGGCCTGGTTTCGAACATGGTCATGCTCACGGGTTGGTTTCAGACAGGGCGAGGTCGCGCTACCGGCATCCTGTTGATGGCATCAAGCCTGGGCGGCGCGCTCTTCCCGCTGGCAGTGGGCACGGGCATTGAACACCTGGGTTGGCGTCATACCGTTCTCGCCACGGGCCTATGCGTCGGTTGCGTCATGCTGGGCAGCGCCTGGCTTCTGTTACGTGATGGTCCAAACAGTGCAGCAGTGGACGCGACCGACGACGCACCCATCGCGCCGTTACAGAAACTGTTATCAATCGTGATGGCGCGTCGTTTTGTCGCGATCGTTTTCGCCACCGGCAGTTTGTGGTTCATCATCATCGCTCTAACACAGCATCAGTCGATCTATTTGGCGCGTGATGTCGGCCTGGACCGATCCCTTTTGCCGCTCATATTCAGTTTGTTTTTTGGCGCCTCGGTAATCGGCAAGCTGGGCTTTGGCTGGCTGGCCGACCGTTTTGATTTGCACCGCGTCATGGCGGCCGCCACGATAATGCTCGCCGGCGCACTCGGCTTGCTCAGTCAAGCCAGCCCGGACGCTATGGGCCTGCTCTACACCTACGCCATACTGGCCGGACTGGGATTCAGCGGTGCGTTTACCTGCATACAAATTTTGGTCGCTGCACATTACAGCGGCCCCCACTACGGCAAGATCCTGGCCACCATCGTGTTGATTGACACCCTTTGCGGTGCGCTGGGCACGAGAGTCGTCGCAATGGCAAGGGAATGGCAAGAAAGCTACGTGCCCGCGCTGACCGGGCTCGCGCTACTGGCGGGTTTAAGCGCCCTGCTGGTGCTGACCTTGTCTCGCACTGAGCCCGACAAAACCACTAAAGCCGAGCCCGCTTGAGAACTGTGGTCAATGCCCTAGGCGGCCGGAATCGAGAGCACGCAACGTTCTGCCGCTAACAGATCTGCTACGGCGAAGTGATCGGTAAAACCGGATTTATATTCGGTCATGAACGCCACACCCTCCTCCCGGATCCGGCGTCTTTGCAGCGCACTACAGAACCGGCGCACATCTTCCTCACTCTCGAGGATCAGCGGTGGTACCTCTGCAGTTGTGCCATCTGCCGATTTAGCGACCATAGTGAAGTAACAGGTATTGGTGTGCTTGCTGGCGCCTTCCTGAAGGTTTTCGGCGACAACCTTAATGCCCACCACCAAAGACTTTTTACCGACATAGTTCACGGAACCCATCAGAGACACCACCTCGCCCACCTCTACCGGGCGCAGAAACTGAACGTTGTCGACTGATACGGTGACACAGTAATTGCCCGCATGCTTGCTCGCGCAGACATAGGCCAGCTTGTCCATCAACGACATCAATGTGCCGCCATGCACTTTCCCACCAAAGTTAGCGTAGCTGGGAACCATTAGCTCGGTAATCACGCTTCGGGAGTACGCGACGGGATGCCCATTCATGTCAAAGTCCTCTCAAGTGTCCCGTATACGCGACAAGTGACTGTGGAGATTAGCGGTCCAGCGCGCCTTGGGTCGACACCATTCCTAATCGGAAAACATCTGCGCGCCCCGAAGTCGATTGACCACATACCCACCGGGGGTATAATGGCGCCATACTCACATACCCCCCATGGGTATAGTCGACAAGAGGATTTTCGGTGCGAGATTCAACACAGCAAAAAGCCGACGCCAGGCTGGCCAGAATTGAAGGTCAGATTAGAGCGGTGCGAAAAATGGTTGCAGAGGACCGCTACTGCATCGATGTCGTCAGGCAAGTACAGGCGGCACGCTCCGCGCTGCAGAGCTTGGAAACGTTGATTGTTGACGACCATGTGGATACCTGCGTGCAACACGCGCTGGAAGACGGCGACACTGGCGAACGCAGAGACAAGGTGACCGAGCTTGTCTCCATTCTGACGGG
>JAYOUT010000105.1:0-4587 GCA_038151055.1 Luminiphilus sp. | reverse complement strand
TAAAAAACCACTTAAATACGTTGTTTTTTTTCGAGCCCGCGCTTAAGGTGATATCAAGCTTATTCAGTAAGGGGTGCCGCCATGAACGCACCAGCGCAGATTCGAGCGAATAGTGCTCGCGACAACTCATTCAGCCAGTTTGACGTGACACCGGCCACACCGGTTCTCGGCGCCTATTTGTCGGGGCTAAATCTTGCCGAGGTGACCGAGGCGGCGGCTGAGGAATTACGAGCCGCGTTGTGGCGCTATGGTGTGCTGTTTCTGCGCGATCAGCATTTGACGCCAGAGCAATTGACGGCGGCTGGCTATCTGTTTGGTCCGCAGCTTGAAGAGCACACCTTTGGTAAGACCATGGCTGACGAAGGTCATCCAGAGGTGTTGGTGATTGAGCAAATGCAGTCTGATCGTGCCAAGACCACGACGGACATCTGGCACCACGATGTCACCGCAAGGCGGAACCCCAACTTGGTTTCGGTGCTGCAGGCATCCGAGGTACCCTTTGGCGCCGATACCATGTGGACGAGTGCGGCGGCCGCTTTTGAGTGGTTGCCCGATGCACTAAAAGTGCTCTTTCTCAGTCTTGATGTGGAGCATGACACCGCCTACATGGCGCTACGCCACGACTTTGCGCCCGCAGACAAGCTTGCCGATCTCGTCGCGTTGGGGGAAAGCGCCATTCACCCAGCAGTGATCAGGCACCCCTTTAATGATCGGCTCTGTTTGTTTGTCGGCAACGGCTACACCAAGCGCATCCATGGCTACTCCGCAGAGCAGGGAGAGCACCTGATCAAGTTAGCCATTGAGCAGGCCAAGATCCCTGAGATTCAGGTTCGCTTCCAGTGGCAGCCGGGCGATATCGCAATATGGGACAACCTCGGCACGCTCCACTACGGCGTGACCGGCGACCTGCGTAATCAGAAACGGCTCCTGCACCGGGTTGCTGCTTGGTCTCCAGATATCCGGCCCAGCCTAGATCGAGAAGCGGCGATAAGTGCTGTGATGGCGTCATGAAGGAGGTCATGACGGGGTCGGGGGCGGTGCATAAGCGGCTGGTATCGGCGTCCGAAAACCATCTTTGCGATGCCGACTTCAAACAGCTGGCTTTTTCAAGGCGCAACCTAATGGGATTGGCTGTATCGGCAACGCTGGCACCCGCCGCACTCTCCGCAACTGAAGCGCGACAGGACGCGAAGTTCGCTCAGGGGATTGGCGGGAGCTCGCCACCTTCTTACGGTCTGGGGCACCCGGTGGCGAAAGATCCTTACGGGTCGCCCTCAAAATACCAGCTGGGGCTTGAGCGTCGCTCGCTCAAGGGTTTGTCTCCCGTTCCTCAGAACTCAGCATCCTTTACTCCCTTGCAAGGCCTCTTTGGCATCATCACCCCGTCGGGCTTGCACTATGAGCGCCACCACAGTGGCTGGATAGATCCTGAGCCTTCATCGCATAAGCTCATGATCTCAGGGTCGGACGCGAGGCTGCTCCGGAAACCCATGGTGTTCAGCCTGCATGATCTGTTGCGCCTCCCTGCGGTATCGCGGATTCATTTTTTAGAGTGCAGCGGCAACACCGGTACCGAGCGTATGCGCGCGGTGGCGCCTACCGTTCAGTACACACACGGGTTGCTGTCCTGTTCGGAGTTTACCGGGGTGCCATTGCGCTTGTTACTCGAGCATTGTGGAGTTGATTTTACGAAGGCTCGATATGTGTTGGCAGAGGGTGCAGATGCCGCCGCCCTGACGCGCACCATTCCCATGGAGTTGATCGAAAATGACGAGGTGCTGGTGGCCTATGGTCAGAATGGCGAACACTTGCGACCCGAGAACGGATTCCCTCTGCGCTTGGTGGTGCCCGGCGTGCAGGGTGTCTCTTGGGTGAAATGGTTGCGGCGCATCGAGGTCGGCGAGGCGCCCTACAACACCAGAGATGAGGCGTTGAAGTACATTGATCTGATGCCCGACGGCATGCACAGACAGTACACCTCCACACAAGAAGTAAAGTCCGTGATTCTCTCTCCCTCGGGGGGACAGACGCTGGCTCAACGGGGATTCCATGCCATAACAGGGGTGGCGTGGTCCGGCCGCGGCAAGATAAAGGGTGTCGACGTGTCGGTCGATGGGGGCCGCAACTGGCGAGAGGCGCAGCTAACGGGCCCAGTGCTCGATAAATGCCTTACGCGTTTTCATTGCGACTGGGTATGGAATGGTGATGAGGCAATTCTTCAGTCACGAGCCATTGACGAGACTGGACATGTGCAGCCGACGTACGCAGCGCTCAGATCGGTGCGCGGCACCGGTTCGGTATATCACAACAACGCTATTCAATCTTGGGGCATAGAGTCCTCGGGTGAGGTGAGCAATGTTCAGGTGGTATGAGCTAGTGGGAACCTTAGCCCTTGGGCTGTCCCTATCGGCACAGGCCGATTTTCCAGGCATTGGTCAGCCGGCGACTGAGAGTGAAATCAGGGTCTGGGATACCGATATTGGCCCTGACCTTTCTCGCCTGCCCAATGCCCGTGGCTCAGTGCGTGAGGGTCGCGAGATTTATCGTGTGCATTGTGCAGGTTGCCACGGCGTTGATGGTCGCTCGGCAGACGTTTTTTACCCGCTGGTTGGTGGTACTACTGATGACGATGTGGCCGCTGGTCGTGTGGCCGGGTTGCGTGACGCCGGCGTCGCGAGCAGTTCCACGATGATGCTGTTGCCCACGCTGACTACTTTGCTGGATTACACCGCGCGGGCGATGCCATTTGGCGAGGCGGGGTCTTTGAGCCATGACGAAGTGTTCTCGGTCAGTGCTTTCGTTTTGCATCTGGCCGGTGTGGTAGACGAAGCCTTTGTGCTGGATCCAACAACTGCTCCGCTAGCGCAGGAGCGATTACCTAATCGTGATGGATTTACCACGGCCCATGGGCTATGGCCTGGAGGTTCTGCCCATTCAGGTGGCATGGGCAATGGCGGCATGCCAGATGTCGCCAGCAAGCGCTGCATGAACGACTGCGCCCCCTGAAATTGGTGCGGTTGGTCGGAGGCTCATGCTGTGAGTGAGAGAGAAAACGGGTCCTTGGGTCTTTCTTTATATTTGCTCGTGTTGCTAACAGCACTGCACACCCTGAGTCTGACGGACCGTTTTCTGATTGCGGCGTTCGGCACGCAAATATCGCTCGATCTCGGGTTATCGAACCAGCAATTCGGGCTGGTCACCGGCCTTGCTTTTACCTTGTTTTATGCCAGCACAGGGCCTGTGGCAGGGCTGCTGGTCGATCGGTTTGGGCCGGGTCGTTTGCTGGGGACGGGAGTGCTCATATGGAGCGCTATGACCGGCCTCACGGGCATGGCAAAAAGCTTTTTAGGACTGTGGCTGCCCCGTACCTTAGTGGGGGTTGGTGAGGCTATCTTGATTCCAGCAGCGTCCAAGATTCTCAGCACTCGGTTTGACGGTCGTCACAGCGCTACGGTATTTGGTCTGTTTTTTATGGGTGGGCATTTGGGCGTCGGGCTGGCCTACCAGTTAGGTGGCGGCCAGTTGTTTGACGGTGATACGCAAAACTGGCGCGATGCTTTCCTCCAGTTGGGTGCGCTGGGGTGTGCCCTCGGTTTGTTAGTTTGGTTGTCGGTGCGCTGGCTTGGTGTATCGCCGCCGCAGGCAGCTGACAGCGCAGCATTGGGGGCCACACGCATACTCATTCAGACGTTTGTCACGACCTGTCGCGAAAACAGGCGTTTACAGCTGGCATTGCTGGGGCTGGCGCTGGTGCACGTGCTTTACGCCGGTATGCAATTTCTGCAGATCTGGCTGGTGCAGGACAAAGGCTTTGCGCCCGGTGAGGCCTCGGCGCTATATGGTCAGGTGCATCTTCTGACGGCGATTCCCGCTTCTCTGCTGGGTGGTATCGCCGCAGACCAATTTGCTCAGCGCTTCGGCCGGTCCCGGGCGCTGTTTGTCGCCATCGTGTTACTACTGTGTTTGCCGCTTATTGTGGCTTTCCGTCTATCGTCGCCAGATTCTTCTTTGTTTATGGTGGGCATGGTTGTGAGTGTCTTTGCCTTCAGCTTTCCTTATGGCGCGATGATCGCCTCGCTCATTGCCGAGGCACCTCAGGCGATCAAGGCACTGGTTATGGCTGCCGCTTTATTCTGTGCCAACGTCGGTGTGATCGGGGTCGGCGCTTTTATGGTTGGTGCGAGTGCGGACTGGATGGCTGCTTCGAATGTGGCCGCGCCGATGACACGCGCTCTGCTTGGAGCCGATACTCTGTTGATACCGGCTATCGTGGTTTATCTCTTACTGCATCGCGCGATCAGTACCCGCGTTGAAGGATAGCCACGAAATCTCCCTGGAGGTTGGCCTCCCGGTCGCTTCGATATCCAGCGAGGAGCATCTGGCCTTCGCCAGCGATTCAGATCTTGAGGTCGCCTGGGACCTGGGCCTTTTTTATCTGAAAACACCTGACGAGTTAGATCTCGAATCCGCGCGGCAATTTGGCAAGGGTTTGATCGCGACCGACAGTCCTTATCGGCAAGTCCCGCAATTCGGCGAGTTGGAAGGGTTTATTGCGCTCGAGAACAACCAGCAGACCAAGCTGGCGCT
>JAYOUT010000104.1:0-4732 GCA_038151055.1 Luminiphilus sp. | reverse complement strand
TGTCTGCAGGGTGGTTGTGCGACCACTGGATCGCCCAGGGCAAGCGCGACGCGGCGATGAAGATCGCGCTCTTTGGCGTGTTTGCCACCGTCCTGACAGGCGCTCTGTTTCCCCTGATGCCTTCGGCGCCGCTGGCCATGGGGGTCTTTGCACTGAACAACATGGGTATTGGCATGACTTCAGCGATGGGTGTCACCGCGCTTCTCAGAATCGCACCGGGCCCGATCAAAGCGCAAACCGTGGCGCTCTACTACATGTGTATCAGCATGGCCGGTCTGTTTCTTGGCCCGACAGCGGTGGCGCTCCTCAACGATCATGTATTTGGCGTCGAGGGTATTCGTTATTCCATGGCGGTGATCCCTGTCATTTTTGGTGTGCCCGTGCTGCTGGGGCTGCGGGGCATTCTGGGTTCTTACGGCGAGGGCGTGACAGAACACGAGGGATTGACCTAAATGGCTGCGCCCAGAAGAAGCTATGTCGATAATGCCGCGGGGCAACTGCATATATGGCAATGGCAGGGTAGCCAGAGTGCTTTGCCACCCGTCGTGTGCCTGCCACCGGTGCCCTATGGCGGTCGATTTTTCGATAGTTACGCGCAGGCGTACGACGGTCCGGTGTGGAGTGCAGACCTGCCCGGTTACGGTTTTTCCGATGCGCTGGCGGATCTGCCTACGGTGGGTGGCTACACCGACGCCATGACGCCGCTCCTGAATGCGCCTGATCAACCTGTATGGCTCGCCGGATTCCACTCAGGTGCGCTGGTGGCGATGGAGATGGCGAATCAATACCCGCAACACGTAAGGGGCTTGGTGCTGGTGGATGTGCCGGTTTTCTCGGGCCCTGATATGGCGGATTTGCGAGCCTCGTTAACCAACCCGCCCGGATATCTAGAGCAAGAAGACCCCATGAACGGCCTTTTCAAGTCGATGGTGGCGGATCGTCTGGATAAGGTCGCCTATTCAAGGGCGCTCGACTTATTCTTTGATTTTGTAGGTGCGGGTGAAGCAAGAAACGCGGGCTACCATGCAGCCGCCAACTTTGAATCCGAACTTGCCGCGACAAAAGTCGCGCAATCCACGTTGGTCATTGCCACCCACTCCAGCCTGCGTGACGGCACGCTGCAAGTAGCGGGTTGGTTGCCAGATGCGACCTTGGTCGAACGAGAAGACATCACCATGCCGGCCTTTGAGCTGGGCGCCGAGACGCTTGCCGAACTGACTCGAGATTTTGTCGGCTAGTGATTGAGCACTTTCATCGCCACAGCGCGTCACTGGAGTCCGGTCGACGTGGTCTCTAGGCTCGCCGCCTTGCACTCCGCGTTTTCTTCACGGTCAACCGTCGGGTTCCCGTCACTGCGTTGTGACCTTAAACTTGCAGGCCTTAAATTATCTAGGAGATGACGCAATGCGAACGCGTTTAATGGCGCCTGTCATGTGTGCACTGATGGTGCTGGTTGTTGTGGGTTGTTCCAAGGATCCGGCACACACTGCCGACTCTATTGCTGGTGCCGCAGATAGCCGTCGAGCATTGGGTTTTGATCCCGCTGAGCTCAACGATGCCGTGCATCCGGGAGACGACTTTTTTGCCTACGTTAACGGTAATTGGGTAGCCGAGAACGAGATTCCGGCGGATCGCAGTCGTTACGGCGCCTTTGACATGCTGCGCGACAAAAGCGATGAAGATGTCAAAGCCATCATTGAGGAAGCTTCTGCCTCTGGCAATGTCGAGGGCAGTGATGAGCAAAGGGTTGGCGATCTCTACTCGTCGTTTCAGGATTTCGCGAGCCGGGATGCCGCCGGCATTCAGCCGTTAGAACCCTACCTCTCCGCGGTCGATGCCCTCAATTCTAAGCAGGATGTGTTTGCTTTTTTTGGCGTAGGGGCGCGGCTGGGATTTAACTCGCCTGTTGGCATGTTTGCCTACGCAGACGCCAAGGATCCCGGGATCAATACCATGTATCTGGGGCAGGGAGGTATCGGGCTGCCAGAGCGCGAGTATTACTTTAAGGATGACGAAAAGAGCGAGGCCCTTCGCCAGCAATATAAAGCGTTGATTGCCGATGCTCACGCACTCGCGGGATTAACGCTGGAGCCCGAGGCAGTCGATGTCATTTATGGCCTTGAGGAAGCTATTGCGACCGCGCATATGACCAAGGAAGAAACGCGCAATTTCGCGAACAACTACACCAAGTTTGATCAGGGCGATCTTGGATCGTTAATACCTGATGTCGCGTGGGACCAGTTTCTCGGCGCCTTTGGTTTGCCTGAGCCCGGGTATCTGGTCTCGGTGACGACGCCCTTTTTTGAAAAGCTAGGGCCCATTCTCGACTCGGTTCCAGTGGCTGACTGGAAGCTCTATTTGCGATGGCAGATTCTCAACTCGCAAGCCTCCCGTTTGACTCGCGCTTTGGACGATCGCAACTTCGAGTTTTACGGCAAAGCGCTTCGCGGCAGCGAAGAGCAGCGACCCGATTGGAAACGAGCCGTTGGTGTTGTCGACGCCGGTCTGGGGGAACTGGTGGGCAAGGTCTATGTCGAGAAACATTTTCCACCTGAAGCAAAAGAACGTATGGACGTGCTGGTCGCCAATCTGGTGAAGGCCTACCAAGACAGCGTTAAAGCACTGGACTGGATGTCTGAGGAGACCAAAGCGGAAGCGCTGGACAAGCTGTCCAAGTTTGAGCCCAAGATTGGTTACCCAAAGACCTTCCGGCAGTACGAGGGGGTCACGATCGCAAAGAATGATTACTTTGGTAATCGCATGCGCATCCGCGAAGCCAACGTGGAGCGCGATATTGAAAGGCACGGTGGGCCGGTCGATCGCGACGAGTGGGGCATGAACCCGCAAACGGTGAATGCTTATTACACCCCAGTGCTCAACCAGATTGTCTTTCCGGCCGCCATTTTACAGCCGCCCTTCTTCGACCTGAGTGCAGACGAGGCGATCAACTATGGCGCCATTGGTGCGGTGATTGGACATGAGATCGGCCACGGCGTTGATGATCAAGGGTCAAAGTTTGATGGCGATGGCAACATTCGAAATTGGTGGACGGATGCCGACCGGGCTGAGTTTGAAAACCGGACCGACGCACTGGTAGGCCAATATGACAGCTACTACCCGTTCCCTGATTTGCATGTGAATGGCACGTTTACGCTGGGCGAAAACATTGGGGATTTGGGCGGCATTTCGATCGCCCTGAAAGCCTACCTGGATTCACTCGAGGGTCAGGAGCCGCCGGTGATTGAAGGCTTTACGGGTGTACAGCGCGTATTCATTGGATTCGGAAGGGTGTGGCGGTCGAAGATTCGCGACGAGGCCTTGCGCACTCAAATCGCTACTGACCCCCATTCGCCCGGTATCTACCGAGCCAATGGCAGTGTGCGAAATGTGCCTGAGTGGTACAGCGCTTTTGAGGTTGGCGAGAGCAACGAGCTGTATCTGGCGCCCGAGGAGCGGGTCAAGATCTGGTGATAAGCGTCATCTTGGCCACCCTCCGGTGGCCGAGATGATGGGCAGCCAGATGACGTTTTTCCGATCCTCGAGAGGGGGTTAGTCTGCAGGCAGGTCGAGTGCCGGGTTGCGATCAAAGAAGTTGCGCGGCTTCAGCACAATCTCGTCAACCTTGGCGGGCATCACGGGCCAGTCTTCCGCCATCGGCACATGGTGAAATCCGATTGTGGGCCACGCCACCAAGTCCCTGTTTTCAATGGATTCATTATCGCTGGCATAGCGCGGTAGCCCGATGCCCGGCGCAGAGCGATTAACCGCGATGCCGGTAGAGAACACCTCATCGCGCTTATACCGAGTCACCCAGAGATTGTTCTTTAAAAACCCGGCGCGCTGATAAATGGTGTCCTCGGGGGTGACCAGCGCCCGAATATTGGGAAAGATGAGCTGATAAGACGTGGGGTAGCCCATCTGATTGGTGGCGGTGCCACTCGAGAACGTCAGCAGCGCAGGACGGTCGACCTGCATGACGGTTTGCGCACTACTCTCGTCTGCAACGCGCTCTCGCTGAACGCCCCAAATGCCTTGTCGGGGCGCATTTTCTGGCTGAGCGACCGGGACTAAGCGATGGCGCTCAAAGTTATTGTTGGTGCCATCCACGTCCATGTCGATGCGATAACTGAAGAAATGGTCATGATTGACCCCAAGGCGGTATGGCGCAATCAGTGTGCCGGTTTGCGTTTCGGATTCGGCCGTGGGGTCTGCCAAGGTTGCTGCGAATACCCCCTTGGTGGCGTCAACGCCGGTTGAGATCAGACGGATGCGTACTTTGCCGTCCTGCTGAAAAACATAGTCCTGAAAATAATCGTAGTTTCCAATGGTTGCGGCCATACGCACCACTAGGTTGGTTGCACGTCGCGAGTGGTGCGTTTCGATCCCGGGAACCCCGGCATAGAGCGATTCGTAATGTCGCCAGCTTGGGTAACCGGGGTCAAATTCGAAAATGCAGATGCGGTTCGGCGCGGTGAAGGGCTCGCCCGCTGCGGTGTGGAGCACCACGCTTTGAAACATTGCATTACTGGGGCAGTCGTGGCCTTTGAGCTCGCTGGCCATGTTGCCAAAGCCATATTCCCCCATGTCGAAATAAGCTCGGTAAAACCAGTGTTGATCAGGGTCGTGGTAGGGCACAAACATCTCGGACATGGCGATCTCATAAGCGACGGGTCTAACGCCCGTCTCGGTGGTCATGCCAATGTTGTTGAGGATGGTTCCCTGCCGCGGGTCA
>JAYOUT010000103.1:0-4751 GCA_038151055.1 Luminiphilus sp. | reverse complement strand
GATGCCTGCGCAGCCTCCAGCTCGCGGATGATTTGGCGAAGGCTAACAGTGGCATTCTTCTTGGCCAACACGTCGGCAAAATCCACCTCGGCGGCCTTGAGAAATTGGGTCAGCGCCCACGCGGCGCCGCGGCTCTCGTAAAAAATATCGTCGATTTCGCGCCATGGGGTGCGCACCATCAACTCTTCCGGAGCGTTGGTCGACTGCGCCGCTGCGGTATCGCCCGCCAGGTCAGTGTTCAGTCGGCGTTGGCCAACGCTGGCCGACAAGCGCTGTGAAAGACTGCCCAGACGTTTCTCAATCATCCCCAGCCAGTGGCTGAGGTTATCGGCGCGGGCATAAAACTGCGCACTGTTTTCACCCGTCACCGCCAACCGGGCGCGGTACGCCTCCAGGAATCTCAGAGCATCCCGGTACTCGCTTTCCGAAGCCGGCAAAATCCAGCTCTTGGATTGAAAGTTGATGCGGGGCTCTGCCAGCGTGAGGTCGACATCCTCTTTTGATTGCGATTGGGACCGGCTCAGCACCTCGCGGAGGGCACGCGCCAGATCGCGGCTCTGCACCAGCACGCCGTACTCCCAGTTGGGCATGTTGTCCAACCAGACACCCGGGGGGAATACATCGTTGTGCAGGTAGCCGCCCGGTTTTTCCAGCAGTATGCGCATGACTTCTTGTAGTGCGGCGACGGTCGTCGTGCCCGTGACCACCTCTTGCTGAGTGTTGGCGGCATAGCGCGCTGCGTTCTCCCTGACATCAAAATGGTCAGGCGTGCCGCTCCAATAAATGCCGAGGCCAGTGGTCACCAGCAGATAGACGCCGATGATGACGCCGCTCCATTTACCCAGCTTGCGCGGATCCGAGCCTGCCGCATCGGGCTTAAGGCGCGTAAGCCATTGGTTCCAGCGACTGCCTGCGCGGTCTTCTGATGGAGTCTCAGTGTCGATAGGGGAATCCGTCATCAGTGATGATGACCGCTGTGCGCATCGTGATGCTCGGGAGCCTGTCGCATGACCTTGGCTTGCGTACACGCCCGAGTACCCGCTGCACTCTCAGCACAGAGTTCGATATCGCTACCCTCGGCGGGTGTCTCAGTAACGCCGAGCAGCATGATGTGGCGACCACCCGGTTGAAACACCAATGATTCGCCCGGCGCTATATCGACGGAAGTTAGCTGCACCATGCGCCGTTGATCGCCCTCGCTCATTACGTCATGCATTTGCGCCTCGGTACCGAGGGTGCTGTTGATGTTGGCAATACTGACGACCTCGGCCCCGTGGTTCATGAGCGTGCCGTACGCTGCGGTCACCTCAGCACCGGGTGGCAAGCTCCGCACCCAGGCGCCCTGCCAGTGCAGCATTTCCTCTGCCGCGATTGGCGAGCCTGCCCAAGCGATGGTAAGCATGAGCATCATCGCTTTGGAAATGGCACGTCGTTGGGGTCGAGCATGATTCATGTAGTCGGTTCCTCTGATGGATAGACGTCTGCGGCTCGGCCTGCATTCCCATTTCGCTCTCGAGCCGCTGCTGGTTGAGCAGATCTGTCGGCGTGTGGCGTCATCGCCAGACGGCTCCGCACGCTATAGCGGCCTCACCGTGCAACGCTTTGCAGCGCGTCGCGAACGATGCCAGTGGTCAGTATTTGCGGCAGTATCAAGGGTGCAGACTGTGTATTGCCCGCATACATGACATATAGCGGAATACCATTGCGCCCGTGCTCACGGACGAAGGTACCGATTTCAGGGTCATAATTGGTCCAGTCCGCCACCATGTACGTGACGCCCGCGTCCGCAAAGGCCCGGGTCATCTCGTCGGTAAACAGCACGGCCTGCTCGTTGGCCAAACACGTAATGCACCAGTCTGCGGTGACATCGACAAATACCGGGGTGCCCTGAGCTCTCAGTGATGCAAGTGCTTCGGGCGACCAGCGCACGGTACCCTCTCGCTCGTCTGTCGCCATGGTGACAGCATCACCTCGCACGCCACCCAGCAACACTGCACCGATAAGGCAGACAGCACCCGCGGCACGCGCAACGGTCTGACCCTGAAGCAGCGTCAACCCCAGTGCCAGCATCACGAGGCCCGCGGCCGCGGCGGCCATGGTGTCGACCCCGCTTTGCTTACCGGCCACCCACAGCAGCCACACGGCAGTGAGATACAACGGGAACGCCATCACTTGTTTGAGCGTATCCATCCAGGCCCCGGGTTTGGGGAGCCATGCTCTGGCGGTGGCACTACTGCTGATGGCGACCATAGGTAGGGCCATCCCCACACCTAGAGCTGCGAAAACGCTCAGCGCGGCCAGCGGCGGTTGGGTGAGTGCGAAACCGAGCGCGCTCCCCATAAATGGCGCAGTACAGGGGCTGGCGACAACGACCGCCAAGACGCCGGTAAAGAAACTGCCTCTGGCACCGGGCGCGGTCGCGAGACCTGCTCCGAGATTCATCCAGCGGCCACCGATGAGCACCAGCCCGGAGAGCGACAGGCCCATCAGGGCGAACAGGTAAGCCAGACCAATAACAAACCCGGTCGACTGTAGCTGGAAACCCCAGCCAACCCAGCGTCCGGCACTCTGCAAGCCAATCAGTACCGCCGCGATCAAAACAAAAGAGCTCACTACGCCTGCTAGATAAATCAATCCGTGCCGACGATGCTCTTCGGGGTCACCCGTTGCAAAGCTCAGCACCTTGAGTGACAGGATCGGAAAGACGCAGGGCATGGCATTGAGGATGAGCCCCCCAAGCACAGCAAGGCCCATTGCGAGCAGCAGCGTCATATCTGCGCCGGTAGCCGGTGGCGTCGTAACGCGAGCCGGTGGCTTGCCGGGGTCAGTCGCGGTGACCGTGCCCTTGGCCCCATCCACCCTCAAGTAATTGGTTTCAGGGGGATAGCACAATCCCGCATCCGCGCAGCCTTGATAAGTGACTGCCAAGGTCAGCGGTGTATCGACACCTGACAGCGCGACGGATAGATCGGCCTCGTCGTAATACACCGACACATCGCCAAAGAATTCATCGGTTTTCGCAATCGCCGGCGGGAATTCAATCGGCATGCCCGGTGCACCCGGGCTGTCGTAGTCTCTGACCTTGAAGGCGTGCTGATAGAGGTAGTACCCCTCGGTGATCTGCCAATAGAGGCGCAGTGTTCCGTCTGCGGTGACAGCACCATCGAGTTGATAAGCCTCGTGAACGGGCAAGAATTCGCTTTGCTGTTGCAGTGCTTCAGCGAGACTGTTTTGTGCCTGAGCTGCGGGTTGGCCCGCCAAGAGCAACAGGGCTGCGGCAAACCCAGCGAGCCACACGCTGATCGCCGCACGCGGCGGCGTTGTTGAGGCATCCTTGCCCGTCATATGCGGTTAGTCCCTGTGATAGCGCAAACGTGTGCCATGATCCAAAGAGAGCCGAATCTCATTGGCGCTAAGCGCCTCGGGAAAGTAAACCCCCGAGACCTTGGCATCCATCAAGCTGGCACCTTCCAGATTAGTCTCCCGAAAGTCGATGCCACTCAAGTCGCAATTGCGAAAGTAGGCATTGGAGAAGTCGAGCCCGCGGGCATTCATTCGCCGCAGATCGCGGCCCCGATAGTCGCCGCCCGTGAGTTCACTGGTGTCCAGCGAATCCCGGCTGGCATTAAAGCTGTCTACATCCTCCTGCCTCAGCATCTGATACAGCGGATCTGCTTTGATGACAGGTTTGATTTCTTTGTCGCTCATGAACCGTTGTTCTTCCCGTTGGGGGTGCTGAGAGCTCAGTCACCAAAAAATTCGCGGCGCAGACCGAGACAGGCGTCCCGATCGAGCCGTGGGCCGAAGTATTTTACTACTTCCCCCGCTGCGAGGGTGGCAAATTCGGTGGCGCGCAGATCTGTCTCACCGCGGGATAGCGCGTAGAGAAACGCGCCAGCGAACATATCGCCCGCGCCGTTGGTGTTGACCGCATCAACAGGCTTAGCGGCGACACGATGCAGCGCTTCGCCATCCCAGGTCACCGCGCCCTCGGCACCCAAGGTAATGACAAAACGTCGTGCGACCGCTTTGATGGCCTCAATCGCGGTATCGAGATCGTCGCACTGCCCCCATTCAAGCGCCTCGGATTCATTGCAGAACACCAACTCCACGCCACCCGCGACCATGGCCGCCATGTTGTCTCTGAAAAATTTGACCATGCCGGGGTCTGAGAAACTGACAGCAGTATGCACACCGTGTTGCTCAGCGAGCGATTTGGTTTTCAGCGCGGCGGCGTGTCCGGTCGGCGACGTCACCAGATACCCCTCCAGATAAACCCACTCAGAATCCTTAATGGCCGCTTCATCGACTTCGTCGGTCGACAGCGTCTCCGAGATGCCCAGGTGTGTATTGAGTGAGCGCTCGGCATCAGGGGTGATCAGCACAATGCACTTACCGGTGACCCCCTCTTTACGCTGGTCGTTCAAACCATGGGCGACCCCCGACTGTTCCAGGTCCGCGAGGTAGATATCGCCATCGGCGTCTTGCGCCACCTTGCAACTCATGTAGGTGGGCGCGCCCATCAGGGCGGTGGCAATCATGCTATTTCCCGCACTGCCACCCGAGGCAT
Source organism: Luminiphilus sp. (assembly GCA_038151055.1). Lineage (GTDB taxonomy): Bacteria > Pseudomonadota > Gammaproteobacteria > Pseudomonadales > Halieaceae > Luminiphilus. The sequence goes on along the minus strand of JAYOUT010000103.1, from coordinate 181 downwards.
GGCTCGCTCGAACAAGATGGTCAGAGAGCTGTGCCAGCATGTCGGCCTGCCGGTCTTGATCGACCAGTGTCATCATGCCTTTTTCAACATTCATAGCGATGAGTTCTTCGTCGGTGACCTGAATTTCGGTATCGACGAGTGCTGCACCAATGGCGTAGGCCGCGTAGGGTTTCACGGAGTT
>JAYOUT010000102.1:0-4823 GCA_038151055.1 Luminiphilus sp. | reverse complement strand
GAGCGGGGCCAGGAAGTGACGCTGGTCTCAGGTCTCGCCGGTGTCGAGGTACGCATGCAGGGCAAGGCGCTGGCGTCTGGTGCCGCCGGGGATCGCATTTTGGTGGCCAATGAGCGCTCTGGCCGACGGCTGGAAGGCATTGTGGGTCGTGACGGAACGGTAACAATACGATGAATCAACACCTAAAGTTTTCTGCTGGAGCGTCGCTAATAGCAGTGATAACATGGATGTTGAGGACGCGAAATGCGTTCGAGAGAGGATATTATGAGCACAGTTGACATGGGTAATGTCTCAAAGCCGCAAACTGGTGATTCGTCTGGGCGCCTGAGTCGCGCTGAGTCGGCCAGTCCTTCACGTTCAATCTCGGGCCCGAGTGGCGCTGAGAGCGGGCGTGTCGCGCCGTCTGACGCGGTGTCACTGTCACAGTCTGCCGCTGAAATTGCCGCTCTCGAAGGACAACTCAAGTCCCTCTCTGGCGTTGATCAGGCTCGTGTTGACTCGATTCGCCAGAGTATTTCAGATGGCAGTTACACCGTTGACACCGACAAAGTGATAGACGGCCTGCTCTCCGCGGAGAAGTCCCTCCTCTAAGCCCATGGGCACGCCCATGCGGCTCCTGACAACACTGAGCGCCCTACGGTGAGCGATTCTGCCAGCACTCTCGTCGCGGCCCTGGATAGGGAACTGCAGACGCTGACGGCGTTGCATGAGGCCCTTCAGGGGGAATCGGCCGCCCTTGCAGAGGGCGACACCGCCAACATTGACACGGCCATCGCAACCAAAAACGCAGCGCTGCAAGCGCACCAGGCAGAGATGAATCGCCGGCCAACAGGGGATGTCTCAGAGGCAGTTAAAGCGGATCTGGAGGCCCTTCAGGAGCGGCTGGCTGCACTTGCGGCAGAATGCCAAGACCTCAACCGCCGGAACGGCACGCTCATCAGCAAGCTCAGCGATCGCACTAAAGCGGCACTCAATGTACTGCAAGGTACCGAGGAGATGGCCGTGCTCTACTCCGCTTCCGGCGTTGAGGCTGCTTCGGGCAAAGGCTCCAGAGTGCTCGGCAAGGCATAAACTCAGGCTCGTGCGGCATAGTCTCTTTGCGCTACCCCCCCCCGCGTGGGGTATTCCCAATGAAATGCTGATAAAACACACTTTTCGAGCTGATGTTTGTATTAAACTTATACCAAATGGCAGGCTGTAGGCACCCGAAACGTGCTTATCACTTCGGCACTCAAAGCTGTCTACACGGTCGGTCGAGTCTTCAGCATCGCAGACTCTTAATAAAGGCGGTGGTTCCCTTCGTAGCGACAAGGAGTGGCCAGCGGTAACGATAGCTTAATCCCATGACACGCTCAGAACGCATTCTATTTGCCCTGCTGGCCACTTATGTGTGCTGCCTCTTGGGGCTCCATGCGCTCTATTACGCGGGGGTGCTCACCGCAATGGAACGTGACCCGAGCGTCTGGATTCACGCAACCCGCACCAGCTTTGTCACCGGCTTCTTCATTCTCATCTGTGTACAAATTGCGCGAGCACGACCCTTCGGCTTGCTGGTGGTCGCGGCTGCCAGCTACTCTGGCGCGACCTTCATCGAGGACTTTTTAGTCATTGAGTCCTCCTTTTTCCTCCCCGAACACCCGATGGCCGGCCCACTTTACGCGCTAAGGCCGTTATTTATGGTGTTGCTTGTCTACTGGGCCGTGCTGCGGCGGAGCATCGAAACCGCATGAACGACAAGCTGAGCAAAGAGGAATTGGAGGCGCTTCAAGCCAACACCGGTGCCGTTAGCCTCAACTCAATTGCCTACAATCTGCACATCCGGTCGCCGCTGACCCGCGGATGCTTCTACGCGCTCAATCTTTGCGCCCTCGCCTTTCTGTTTGTATCGGGTACCGGCGTGATGGAGGGTTGGCTGGTCCAAGTCGACGCGCCGCCCGAGCAAGGGGTGACCGACCTGAAGATTCGCACGCTACTGGTGTTCTTGCTTTTCCTTTGCGTGAATTTGGCGATGACCTTCGATCGCTTTTACATCGAATCCTTGGTATCCGCCCTCAGTATTTATCTTTATGCCATCGTGACACGCTTCAGTCAGTTTTATGAGCACCTCACGCTGGAGGACCTCTGGCCGTTTGCGATATTTGTTTTACTGCGCTTGATACCCCTGACTTTGATGATTTTGCTGATCAGGGAAGAGCTACACCGGACCGCGCCAGACCGCGCCGACTGAATCGTTGCGTCTGCGGCAAAAGGACTGCATCCTTCGCTTCGACATAAGCTGTAGCACACCCCAACCGACGCGATGCCGCCCTACCAGAGCGACTCAGTGACCACCCACATCTCTACCGGAGCCCAGCTGGCGATCCGCTCGCGTGGATATCGGCCAGACAAATGCCTGCCCCTCGGAATTGAGAAAAATGCCGGTCGCAGCGTGCAACGCGGTGCCGGACCCTTATTGACTCAGCCATTACTCACTGTCCTATCACCAGAGAGCAGCCTGCGCCCACGCGCATTGAGCGGCCGAAACACCAGCCGTTGGCCTCGAACCCATTCAGGTGGTTTAACGTGCTGACCGTCGCCTACCTCTGCTTAGCCACCCTGGTAATGGGCGCGGGCTATCTGTATCCCATCCCGCAGTCGGGTGCAGTGGGGGCCGTGCTGTCGATTGCGCCCTACATTCTGGCAGGCGGGCTGGTGCCGCTAATTATTGTCTCCACCAGCGCCCACGTGCTGGTCATGACCACAGCCGTTATTGGCGCCTTCTTTTGGCTGCAACAGCACCCTATTGCGCTCGCCGGGCAAAGCGCCACTTCCGGCCTTTTAACCGCCAGCGTCGTGACCCCTCTCCTCATCGCGGGCGGCTGTTTCGTCTCGCATCGCGGCTGGGTCAGTGCGCGGGATGGCGCACTCTTGGTGGTCTTGACCGGCGTGGCGTTTGCCTGCGGATGGGACATCCAGCGCGAGGCCTCTTTGATTGCCTCACTTGATGAGCGTCTGTTAACGCCCACCGTTTACGGCTCCTACTTACTATTACCGCCACTCGGCTATGGCTTGTATGCGCTGGCTTTGGGCGTGGTGTCGGTGCGGGGCAGCATGACCCGCAATAGCAAGGCTTTCGCGCTCCACGCCGCATTCTTACTTGTCTCGCTGGCCGCGCTGTCGTTGCTCCCCCTGAACAACACGCCGCTCACGGCAGCCTGCAGTTTATTGCTGATACTCATCCTGCATACGGTCAGCCAGGTTTATGGCATGGCCTTCATCGACGAGCTAACGGGACTCCCCTCGCGCAAAGCCCTGAATGATCGCCTGCGCAATCTGGGTCGGCGGTACGCAATCTGCATGCTCGATGTCGATCACTTCAGTCAGGTCAACAACAAACACGGCCACGACACCGGAGACGACGTGCTCAAGGCGATGGCCAAGCACTTGTCCGCGGTAACAGAAGGCGGCAAGGCCTACCGCTATGGAGGTGAGGAATTCGCCATCGTCTTCCCCAACCGCGAGGCCGATGTCGCCGCTGACGCGATTGATGAAATTCGCAAGGCCGTCGCCAAGTATCGCTTCACCTTACGCAAGGGGGCTCGAGAGAAGTCAGACACCAGCGGTATCCGCGACCGCGGCAAAGCCTCCAAACGCAATTCGCTCAAGGTGACCTTCAGTGCCGGCGTGGCGGTTCGTGCATCGGGTGAAAAACCGGAAGAAGTGATGAAGCGCGCCGATGAATTGCTATATCAGGCAAAGGAAGACGGCCGCAACCGGGTGTACTACGAGGCAGAGGAAACAGAGGCGTAATGCGCTCTAGTCGGCCCGGCGCAACTCGCTGAGCTTGCCCTCAGCGTCGTAACGAATAATAAAACTACCGCGCACGCCTAGAGGTGTGACGTAGGGCACCAGGGCGGACCATGGGATGTTGAGCGTTTTGCCGGCGGCGTCGGTCACCTGCACTCGATTCTTGTCGCCGGAATAAAAGAGCTTCACCTGCTCGGCGGTCAGGACCAAATGAAAATAGGATTGCCGCAGTGGAGACGCCGATGCCATCGCCCGATGGTAGCAAACATCGCTTTGCCATCCGCTCCAGGCCGCGTTTGCTCGTTGCGCCGCAGACGCAATCGAGCCGGCACCGGATCAGAAGTTCATGACCACCCGGCGCTCCGCCTCTGACAAGATCGGCTGCCCCGCTCCTTTACGGTGCGGCGCCCCTTGTGAACGACCAACGCCACGGTCTGCACCGCGCATAAAAGCGTCAACCTGAGCACGCTGATCAGCGGGCAATGCCCAGTATTGCTCCAATTGAGCACGCCCCCCGAGGAGCTCGGCTTGCCGGTAAAGATGATGGCCAACCAAGAGATCCTCGAGCGACACATCAAGCCATGCCAGCAATCGGTCGATATGTGCCAGCGTGCTCGCGCCATCACCCAATAACACAGCCTTTATTGATGCCAGCTCCAATGCGCAGCCGCGCGCCAGATCCTCAGGTGACAGACCACGCTCGGCCATCACGGCCCGTAAATTGGTCGCCAAGGTCATCGCCGTACTCATGACAGGTCTCCCGCAAGGGTGGCCGATCGCGATGTCGAGCGCGGGCTCAAAAACTGATTCAAGTGTGCCGATGTCGGTGCACTGGGCACACCGTTATGAAGGAGACGGCCAGCAATCACCGACAAGTATGGGCACACTTGCGAATACAAAACGGCAGGATCACTGCAGAAAACTGATCGAGAACACATCGAAGACCTCCTGTCTGATGCACGTAACGTCCTGTTACACCCCCAATCTACCCAATATCCGCGAAAACTCAAGCCCGAAAATAGGTCATTTTTGGCCGC
>JAYOUT010000101.1:0-4831 GCA_038151055.1 Luminiphilus sp. | reverse complement strand
TGTCGAGCGCTTGGATGTGCTCGGGACCGACCTCGCAGCAGCCGCCAATGACGCTGGCGCCGGCGTCCAGCCACTCGGCGGCGAACTTCGCGTACTGCTCCGGATCGAGGTCATGTCTGGCCTCTAGCACGTCGACCACGCCGCCCGGTTCCAGTGCATCGATGGCCGTAAAGCCATTGGCGTAAGCGCCAAAGGCAAAGCGCGATTGCTTCAAGATGGGAATCGCTTGGGAGACGGCTTCCGGCTTGGAGCAATTAATGACCACCGCCAGCGGCTCGAAGGCGTCGATGGCGGCGAGCGCGTCAGCGAGCGGCTCTCCGGAGCGCAAGAGTCCGCCGTTGTCATCGGCAACAGTGAGCCCAAGCATGATCCTGACACCCGCCTGATCTGCTGCAGTCAGGACCGCGGTCGCCTCGGCAATCGAGGGGATCGTCTCGGCAAGAAAACCGTCCACGTTCTCCGTCTGCAGCTCAATCAGTTCCCGATACTCTTTAATGGCCTGCTCGAGGGGGAGCTGGGTGTCGGGGCGGTAGCTGGCGACCAACGGGGGCAGTGAGGTGACCAGGGCGGTGCCCGAGCGACCGCTCGCCTCCACGCCCTGCTGCGCAAGATCTCGCGCATCGTTTAACAAGCTGCCGATCGGCGGCAGACCCGAGCCTCGTGCCAACCGGGTGTGGGTAATCGCGTAAGTGTTCAGGCAAGCGACGCCGGCGCCCGCTTCGCAGAAATCTCGGTGTACCTCGGCGACCAGTTCGGGCTGCTCGAGCATGACCTGAAGTGACCAGTGATGATGCGCAGGGGAGGGGCTGCGTCGAATCAGTTCCTGCCCCATGCCGCCGTCCAGCAGTAATACGCCGTGAGTCATGTGTGCTCCTCGTCTTGATCAGGCCGTTTCTCGTATCAGGGCACGAGTATAGGACTCGGCTCTCCAGAGGTATACGGGACTTGCAGTGAGTAGGTCAGCCTTAGCACCGAGTTTTACACGATCGTCGAGCCAACAGGCTCACCTTTGTCGATGGTGAATGTGCAGCGATAGGCGCTGCGCTCCTGCAGCACTCCTGACGGGCTTTTTAGGTAGCGCTGCGGTTGCTTCCGATCGAAAACAGCAGCGCGTAAAAAACCGGCACGGCAAGGAGCGCCAGCACTGAACCAAAGGCCAGGCCACCCATGATCGACACCGCCATCTCGCGGAAGAAGTCATCCCTCAAGAGCGGTGCCATGCCGACGATGGTCGTTCCTGCCGCCAGTAGCACCGGGCGCAGGCGGCTCACGCAGGCCGACACCAAGGCATGTTGGTTGAGGCCATGCTCAGCGGAGCGCAGATTGATCTCCTCCACCATGATCACGCAGTTCTTGATCAAGATGCCGACCAGGCTCAGCAAGCCAAGCAATGCAGGGAAGGTAAAGGACAAGTCGGTCACAAACAGCCCGACAAAGACGCCCACCATAATGAGCGGCACCGTCATCCAGGTGACCAGCATTTGCCGCACACTGCCAAACAGCATCAAGGTCGCAATGATCATGACCAGGAGTGCGATTGGGAAGCGCGAGATGACCATATCGTTGGCCAACTTCATCGACTCGTACTCGCCACCCCACTCAAGCTCGTAGCCCGGAGGAAGGGGGATTGATTCGATGTCGCCTCGAATCGCGTTAAAGGCGCTGGTGGCAGTTTCACCCGGGGGCGCGTTCGCTTGAACGGTGATGGTGCGGACCCGGTTGCGCCGCATCAGGAAGCTGTCCTCCGCACGCAGTGTGGCGGCAGACACCACCTGCCGTGCTGATACGAACGATTGGGTGCTCTCACTCCACAGGTCGCGCTCAAGCAGTTCTGTTGCGGTTTCTGCCAGCGGCGTGATGCGCGCCACAATAGGAACGGGCTTGTCGCCATCGCGCAGCACACCGACCATCGTGCCGACGGTGCTGGACTCCACGGCTCGCGAGACGTCGGGTAACTGAATACCCGCGCGTCGCGCCCGGGCGTGATCTGGCATCACAGCCAGCGACAGCCGTTGTTCACGCCAGTCGATTTTGCGATCAATCAGCCGGTGCTCAATGAAATGCTGCATGGTCTCCTCAGCGAGCCCGCGCAGTTTGGTGCGGTCGCTGCCATAAAAGCGCGCCTCGATTTTGCTCGCGGTGCTACTGGTGAACTCGAGCCGCCGCACCATGTGATGGATCTCAGGGAATTCGGCAGCAATCAGCTCACCGGTTTGCGCCATCAGCCCCGTCACCGCCTCGACGTCATCGACATTGACCACCAGTTGCGCATAGGCGGGGTCGGGTCGCTCGGGCAGCAGAATCATGGTGAAGCGAACGGGGCCTCGGCCTGCCCAGGTTGAGACCTCGGTCACGCCCTCAAGACTGAGTAGCCGCTTGCGCACGCGATCTGCCATGCGATCGCTGGCGTGGATATCCGTGCCCTGAGTTTGGTAGAGATCCACAAAGAACAGCGGCGTGCTGGTTGCCGGGAAAAACCCCTGCTTCAGCTGCGTGAAGCCCACGATGCTCGACAACATGACCGCCAGCAGTGCAAGCGTGGTCAAACCTCGTCGGGCAATACCCCATGCCATGAGGTTGCGGTATCCCGCGAAAACCGGCCCGGCGTAGAGGCGGCTCTCGGGCACAGCTTCCGGCACAGAGGTGAGCAGCGCCATCCCGATGGAGGGCACCAACGTAATCGCCAGGATCCAACTCAACAGCAGCGATATGCCGCAAACCGTGAACAACGACCCCAGAAACTGACCCGTTGAGTCATTCGACAGGCCAATGGGGGCAAAGGCGGCGATCCCGATGACCGTGGCTGCAAGGAGGGGGAAGCGCGTGGTCGCCACCGCCGAGATGGCTGACTGCCTGGGACTGAGGCCCTGTTTGATCCGGGTGATCATGCCCTCGGTCACCACGATCGCGTTGTCGACCAGCATGCCCATCGCGATCATCATCGCGCCCAGCGAAATCCGTTGTAGTTCGATTCCCGCAGCAGCCATCACGCCGATCGTGCCGCCCACCGTCAGTAACAGCACGGCGCCCACCATCACGCCGGCGCGCCAACCCATAAACAGACACAGCGCGGCGATGACCGTGGTGATGGAGGCGGTGAGGTTCAACAGAAATTGTCCGATAGATCGGTCAACCAGGCGATGCTGCTCAAAAAGCGGAATCATCTCGATGCCGACAGGGAGGAGTTGCTGCAGTTCGAGCAGTCGCGCTTCCACCACTTTGCCTACCCGGACCACGTTCTGGGTTTCGTTGATGGCGATCCCGAGGGCGAAAATGCGCTGGCCTTCGTGCCGCACGATCAGTGAGGGCAGATTGGTCTCCTCGCGGGACACGCTGGCCACGTCGCCAAGGCGAATCATCGACGTCTCCCCGGGCAGGGCAATCAGCAGCTCTTCGAGCACCGCCTCACTACGCTCCAGCGGAATATCGATACGCATGCGCTGATCACCCGATTCCATCATGGAGGCGGGGAAGAGCCCCGAGGCGCTGTTGATGGCCTCGACGATGCGATAAAAGGGCACGCCCAGCTGGCGCAGCTGCGCGTAATCGAAATCGATCTGGACCTGCTCCTCCGGCACGCCCTCGACCCGCACCTTGGCCACGTGCTCGACGCGCTTGATTTCTGTTTCTAATAGGCGGGCGGCGTCGCGAATGGTGGCGATGTCATACCCATCCGGGACCGTGAATCCATACAGCAAGCCATAGACGTCGCTGAAATCATCCTCGACCCAGGGAGGGTGGGCGCCGGCGGGTAACTGCATGGCCGCCTCGGCGACCCGGCGGCGCAGTTCATCCCAGATCTGGCCTGTATCGCTGGCTGACACCGAGTGATTGAGCTCAATCTCGATCTCTGAGCGCCCGGGCAGTGATCTCGACACAATATTTTCAATCCAGGGCAGCTCCTGAATAGAGCGCTCCAGCACCTCGGTGACCTCCTGTTCCACATCGAGTGTTGAGGCACCCGGGTACTCGGTGAACACATAGGCGATCTTGATGGGGTAGGGTGGATCCTCAAGCTGCGCAATGCGCTGTCCACCGGCCAACCCGCCGATCAGGCAGGTGAGCACGATGACCCACACATACAGCGGGTTCGCGAGCGCAAATTCAGTGAGCGATGAACGAGACATTAATTAGTTGTCCCCGAGGGGCCGCACCTGCATACCGTCGTAAAGCCAGGCGCCCCCCGCAGCGACCACCTGTTCGCCGAGCTCAAGCCCTGCGAGCACCGGTACCTGCTTGCGACTGGGTACCCCGACGTCAATGTGCCGCTTGGCCAACTGCGCCGTGTCGCGCTCCACCGTCCAGACGAAGAAGTTGCCGGCCGCGTCACTCTGCACCGCACTAAGGGGCAGTTGGATGACGGCGTCATCGGGCGTGGCCATAGACAGCAAGACGGTGGCGGTCATCCCCGGCAGCACGGGCCAGGGCGGAGTCTCGGTCAGCGAAAACCGCACGTCGTAGGTTTGGGTATCCCGGCTCGCTTCGGCCTCGTAATCGAGCCACTGCGCCTCGAATAACCGCTCTGGATCGGCGGTGAAGCGCACCGCGGCACTGTTTAGGCTTGCCGGATTTAATCGCGCCATCAGCTGCTCGGGCACGCCGATCACGACCTCGATGCGCTCAACCGGCGCCAAGCGAATCACCGGCGAGAGTCTCGCGACGGGAGAGAAGTTTTCTGCCAGACGTTTGGTCAGCTGTCCCGCGAACGGTGCGCGCAGCACCGTGTCATCAAGATCTTTTTGCGCCGTCTCCACCGCGAGGCCCGTCAGTTTGGCGCGCGCCACGGCCTCATCGAGCTCTGCCTGTGACACGGTGCCAGAGGCCTTGAGGG
>JAYOUT010000100.1:0-5188 GCA_038151055.1 Luminiphilus sp. | reverse complement strand
ACACTGCGTTACCCCGCAGGTCACCGATACACGGGTTTCGTGATCGTGATCTGGCTGGGAGTCGGAGCGATCCGGCCAGTGTCTCGTGCGACAGGTGAAGGTGGTGTGACGCGTACGGTGTTCCGCCACCCTCTGAAGCAACGAGATGGAGAGTGGCCATGGAAATGCTGTCCGGCGGCGATATGATCGTTCGCGCCCTTGAAGACGAAGGTGTCGAGTACATCTTTGGATACCCCGGTGGAGCGGCACTCCACATTTACGACGCCTTGTTCAAGGCTGAAAAAGTTCCCCATATTCTGGTCAGGCATGAGCAGGCTGCTACCCATGCGGCTGACGGCTATGCCCGTGCCACAGGCAAACCCGGAGTGGTATTGGTCACCTCGGGACCGGGCGCTACCAATGCGATTACGGGTATTGCCACGGCCTACATGGATTCGATTCCGTTGGTTGTGATCTCAGGTCAGGTTCAGAGCCATTTAATTGGTGAGGATGCGTTTCAGGAAACCGATATGGTCGGTATTTCGAGACCCATCGTGAAGCACAGTTTTCTTGTGCAAAAGGCCGAGGACATCCCGGCGACGATAAAGAAGGCATTTTTCATCGCCGCGACAGGGCGACCGGGGCCAGTGGTAGTCGACATACCGAAAGATCTGACCCACCCGGAACATAAATTTGCCTACGAATACCCTGAGGCCGTGACGATGCGGTCTTATCAACCCTCGGCAAAGGGGCACTCGGGTCAGATCCGCAAGGCCGCTCGCATGCTGTTGAGTGCCAAGAGACCCGTTATTTATGCGGGTGGTGGCGTGATTCAGGGCGAGGGTTCAGAGAAATTGACGGCGCTCGCCAGGCGCTTGAATTATCCGGTGACCAACACCCTGATGGGCTTGGGTGCCTACCCCGGCAGTGACAGACAGTTTCTCGGCATGCTGGGCATGCACGGCTTCTATGAGGCCAATATGGCGATGCATCACTCGGATGTGATCCTCGCCGTGGGTGCTCGTTTCGATGATCGCGTGACCAATACGGTGTCGAAATTCTGCCCGGGGGCGAAGATCATTCATATTGATATCGACCCCGCCTCCATTGCCAAGATCGTGCCGGTCGACATTCCGATTGTGGGACCGGTGGATACGATTTTGGACGAGCTCGACAAGCAGGTGGCATTGCAAATCGAGGGTGGCGAACGAGCGTTGCCTGACCCCGAGGCGCTTGGCGCCTGGTGGCAGCAGATCGATAGTTGGCGCGAGGCACACGGTCTCTGGCACGGCAGACGTTATGGTGAGTCGGCATCGATCATGCCGCAGGACGCCATCTGCGCGCTGTATGAGGCGACCAACGGCCAAGCTTATGTGACCTCTGACGTGGGCCAACATCAGATGTTCGCCGCTCAATACTACAAATTTGATTATCCGCGTCGTTGGATCAACTCCGGCGGGCTCGGCACCATGGGCTTTGGTTTGCCGGCGGCGATGGGGATCAAAATTGCCCTGCCTGATGCCGATGTCGCCTGTGTTACAGGAGAGGGCAGCATCCAAATGAACATCCAAGAGCTCTCGACCTGCAGTCAGTACGGGTGCCCGGTGAAGATTATTAACCTGAGGAACGATTACCTCGGGATGGTCAAGCAGTGGCAGGACATGCAATACGAGGGCCGCTATTCAGAGAGCCACTACGCGGCCTCGCTACCCGACTTCGTCAAGTTGGCAGAGGCTTACGGCCACGTTGGCATGGAAGTGAAGTCCCAGTCTGATCTGCTACCAGCCATGAAAGAGGCTTTTGCGCTCAAAGACAAGCTGGTCTTTATGGATATCCATATTGACCCCGACGAGCACGTTTACCCCATGATGGTCGCGCCCAACGGTGCAATGAAAGACATGTGGCTCAGCAAGACGGAGAGGACCTGATATGAGACGGATACTCTCAGTGCTGTTGGAGAACGAATCGGGTGCCTTGTCGCGCGTTGTCGGTCTGTTCTCGCAACGCGGCTATAACATTGAGACCTTGAACGTGGCCCCGACCGACGACCACTCGCTGTCACGGTTGACGGTCACCACCACGGGCGACGATCTCAAGATTGAGCAGATTACCAAGCACCTCAATAAGATTATTGATGTGGTCAAGGTGGTTGATTTGACTGAGGGCGCTCATGTCGAGCGCGATACGCTTCTGGTGAAAGTAAAAGCCGTGGACGCCCAGCGCGATGAGGTCAAGCGCACGACCGAGATTTTCCGCGGCCAGATCATCGATGTGGGCCCGACGACTTACATCGTGCAGCTCACTGGGCCGTCAGAAAAGCTAGATTCGTTTTTGCAGGCTTTAGGCGAGACCGAGGTGCTGGAGGTGGTCCGCTCTGGCGTTGCGGGTATGGCCCGCGGTGAGAAAGTGCTGGCGCCATAGGCCACACTGTCGTCGCTCGAGGTATTTCAACATGAGAGCGACTCAGCGCATTGGAAAAAAGCGGCAGCGACCAAGCATAAAAAAGGGGCCATCAGGCCCCTTTTTTTGATGCACGTGGGTGATCAGAGTAGCGGTGCAATCACCAGGCTAACGATCGCCATCACGTTGATCAGGATGTTCATTGAAGGGCCCGAGGTGTCCTTGAAGGGGTCGCCTACGGTATCGCCTACAACCGCCGCGGCGTGTGTGTCAGAGCCCTTGCCACCCAGGTTGCCCTTCTCGATGTACTTCTTGGCGTTATCCCAAGCGCCGCCGGCGTTAGCCATCATCAGCGCCATCAATACACAGCCCAGCAGGCCACCAGCGAGCATGCCACCCAGCGAGGTCGCGCCCAAACCGAAGCCCACCACGACAGGAGCGAGCACTGCAATGGCACCCGGTACCACCATACGCTTCAGTGCGGCGGTGGTCGCGATATCAACACAGCGTGCCGTATCGGGCTCGGCATTGCCCTCAAGCAGGCCGGGGATCTCGCGGAACTGACGGCGGATCTCGTTGATCATGTCAAAAGCCGCTTCGCCCACCGCTGTCATGGTGATGGAAGCAATCAGAAAGGGAATCGTGCCGCCAATAAAGATGCCGATCAGCACTTCCGGATCGGAAAGCTGCAAATTGAAGTCGGGGTTGTTTACCGTGACGGTCTCCACAAACGCTGCGATGATCGCCAGAGCCGCCAATGCCGCCGCGCCAATGGCAAAGCCCTTACCGATGGCCGCCGTGGTGTTGCCCACCTCGTCGAGCCCGTCGGTGATTTCGCGGGTCTCTGCGCCCATGCCGGCCATCTCGGCGATACCGCCTGCGTTGTCGGCAACCGGACCGTACGCGTCGATTGCCATGGTGATACCCACTGTCGCCAGCATGCCAACTGCGGCAATGCCCACTCCGTAAAGGCCCGCAAGGTTAGTCGAGACATAGATGATCGCAGCGAGGAACAGTACAGGTGCCACGACAGACTGCATGCCGACAGCAAGGCCTGTGATCATGACCGTTGCTGAACCGGTTTCACCCGATTTGGCGATGGTCCTTACAGGCTTGCCACCGGTGTAGTACTCGGTGATCAGGCCAATCGCGATGCCACCCACAGCACCGGACACCACGGCCCACCAAATGTTCTGGGAAATACCCATGCTGCCTGATAGGAACCACGCCAGTGCGATAAAGATCAGGGGTGCGCCCAGCGTACCGCTGCGCAGTGCGGCTTCTGGTGCCGCAGAGGAGCGTGCTCGCACAATCAGAATGCCCGCAACCGAGGCCAGCAAACCAATACTCGCCAGCGCCAGTGGGAAGGCCATCATGGCGCTCTGCTCGGCGGTAGTGATTGCCATCGTTGAGGCAATCGCGATGCAGGCAATCATCGAGCCGCAGTACGACTCAAAAATGTCCGAACCCATGCCAGCGATATCGCCGACATTGTCGCCCACGTTATCGGCGATCACGCCCGGGTTACGGGGGTCGTCTTCCGGGATGCCGGCTTCGACCTTGCCCACCAGATCAGCGCCCACGTCAGCAGATTTGGTGTAGATGCCACCACCCACACGCGAGAAGAGTGCTACCACTGAACCACCCATGCCGAAGCCGTGGATTGCGTGCGCGGTGTGGGGATCTCCACCAAAGTAGTAGTAGAGACCGCCGAGCCCCAGAAGGCCCAATGACGCCACGCAAAGCCCCATAATTGAGCCACCGTAAAAGGCGATGTTGAGTGCCGATGCAGCGCCTTCGGTGTTGGCGGCGACTGCTGTGCGAACGTTGGCTTTGGTCGCCGCGTACATGCCCAGATAGCCCGCGGTGGCCGAAGAGACCGCGCCCGCTACGAAGGCAATTGCGGTGTTGGTGCCAAGCGGAGATACCAGGATGCCGACAATCAAGACAGCAGCAAAAGCCAGTAGCAGCTTGTATTCACGGTGCATGAAGACCATGGCGCCGATATGGATCTGCTCGGCAATACCGCGTTCTTTTGCTTCGCCATCAGAGGCGCGAGACATCACGGTGTAAATCACGAACGCAATTACGAGTCCGACCACCCCAAGAATGGGCGGCAACATCAGATTAAAGCTCATAGGAGTTCCTGGTGAGTACGGTTCAAAATTCGGTGGGGCGCAAGTCTAACGACCGGCCGTGCCCCTATCAATGGCATTCTTATGGCATCTCATACGTGGTTGAGACCGAAGTCGTTCACTGGCGCTCAGTCGGCAGACGAGATCGCCTTCATCCCGGTCATGTACCCGCGAAGCGTGGCCCCCACCACCTCTACAGAGTGGTTGCGGATCGCCGCGTTGACGTCAATGAGACGGCGATTGTCAACGCCGTGACCGCCCGATACACCGGCGCCGATTACGTCGGTACCCAGCCCGGCAACGAAAGCCTTCAGCAATGGCCGTGCGGCTTGATCGAAGAGATAGCAGCCATATTCGGCGGTGTCGGAGATCACGACATTCATCTCGTAGAGCTTTTTGCGGGCGATGGTATTGGCGATCAAGGGCGTCTCGTGCAGTGACTCGTAGTACGCCGATTCTTCAATGATGCCGGCAGACACCATGGTCTCGTAGGCCAGTTCTACCCCGGCCTTGACCATGGCGACCATCAGAATGCCCTGGTCGTAATAGGTCTGCTCGTCAATCGGGTCGTCGGTGATGTCCTGCAACTCAAAAGGCGTGCCGTTGGTTTCTGCCCGCCATTTGAGCAGGTTGGCGTCGCCCGCCGCCCAGTCGGCCATCATGGTGCTGGAGAA
>JAYOUT010000099.1:0-5201 GCA_038151055.1 Luminiphilus sp. | reverse complement strand
GCCGCCAGCTCTTCTCCCAATATCAGCACCATCTGATACAGCGCCTGCAGAGCCGGATCTGAAAAGTAGACGGGCTTGTCTGCCGGCTGAGCGCCCTCTGTCATGACTTGCGCGCCCCCACCATGTACCACACTAGCGGGCCATCAATTTGGGGCTCATAGGACTCAAAAATATTGGGCGAGGAGAATCCTGCTGCCGCCAGCGCATCGGGTACCGAGGTCTCCGCAAATGATTGCCAGAAGGGCTCGTCGTTGTGCGCAACTTGCCAGTTCGACAACCACTGCTGGAAAGCAGGGGTATCAGGCCGCTGAGTGGGCACGTCCTGATGCACCACCAGACCACCGGGCTTAAGCAATCGGTAGCTTTCCCGCATGACCGCTTCGAGCATCTCCCGCGGTATTTCATGCAGCAAGATATTACTCACGACAAGATCAAACGACGCGTCGGCCAAGCCAGTCGCACTGGCGCAGGCTTGTCTAAAGTGAATGGGCAGGCCAAGTGCCTCGGCCCGCGGGTGGGCGTAGCGCAGAAGGCCCCCTCCCAAATCGATGCCATAGATCTCGGCTTCTGGATAAGCCACCGCATAATTCCCGGTCTGCCCGCCATAACCGCAGCCCAAATCGACGACGCGCTCAGGAACAAAATCGGGGAAGCTGGTTGAGAGAAAGCGCACTACCGCTTGCCCTTTGCTGTCTTTAGCGCCCGTACCGGCGCCGCGGCTATACAGCGTGCCGCCGGCCTCTTGAAGGGCCCCGGCGTGCCAGTTATGTTCACCGCGGTCCAGGCAATAGCCCCCGGGCTGACCGTGATAAGCCGTGTTGGCAAAATAATCGGGCATGACAAGGCTCGCGTCTGTCTGCAGTGAACCTCGCTTACTCGACGCATCTGTCAGCTCACTGGCTGCGGCATTCATTTGCGTTGCCTGCCGCGCGACCATGTCCTCGAGGGCCCGCCACATCTGCTGCTGCGAGCCGATATTGAGTGCGCTCCATGCCGCGAAGGCCGGATGCGTCTCGAGCAAGGCCGCTTTGTCGTCGCCGGTCACTACCGCACGCTCGCTTGGCGCATCGTCAAACTGAGCCTGTAGCGTGGCGCGTGCAAACTGTCCGAGCTGCCGCTTGGTATGAAAAATAAACGACTGCCTGCCTCTGTCGCGGCAGTTCTGTACCGGGGACAGGGCGTGGACTGTAGAGCGATTCATCTCCGCTGTAGGCTGGGTCATCGCATCCGACCTTCTGTGACAGGAGCTCTATGGCAATCGCCATCAATATCCTGCGAGTGCGGGGTCGGTCAAGCCCCTGTTCGCGGGCTTACGCTGCGCGACTCTCGGTGTCGAGACTGGTATCCCAGCAGTTAGGCCACTTTTCTTCGAGGGCTGAGAGATGTTTAAACAGTGCGCGGATCCTCGCTGATTGCCGCAGGTCCTTATGGTGCAGGAGCCAGGTATGGCCCCAATGCGCAGAGGGCACACCGGGTAACAGCATCAGCTCGGGATATTGCGTAGCCAGAAAACACGGCAATGCCGCCACACCCAACTTGTTGGTCGCGGCGACAGTTCTTGGGGTAATACCATCGATCAAGTGTCGGCTCTTGAGACCGAGTGAATCCGGATCGGGCAGATCACCCAATGACAGGGCCCGACCTGACGCCCGGATACAAGTCAATTCGCGATGCCCGCGGGAAGCCTGACTGAGCAGGTCGCGATGGACGTAGTAACCCATCGAAATGCGACCTAATTTGATACCCACAATGTCCTTTGGCGGACGCTTGTGTTTGGGAATACCGCGCACGGCTATATCGGCCTCACGACGGGCCAGATCAACGGGGTGATCACTGACGGTGATGTCGAGCTCGATGCGGGGATAGTCAATGGCGAATTCCGCTACCGCCTCAGCGACGTGGGTCACCGGCACAGCGGGCAGCGATAGCTTGATGCGCCCACTCAGCTCGGAGTCTCTGCCGCTGACCTGCCGCTCAGCCTCGGTAAGTGTTTCTTCAACCTCTCGGGCGACGGGCAAAAGCTGATCCGCCAGAGGCGTTGCCGTGAAGCCATCGGGTGTTCGATCGAACAATCGCCCCCCGACCTGCTCTTCAAGCGACTCCAAACGACGCATCACGGTTGTATTACTCACGCCTAATAAACCGGCCGCCTTCCGGGTCGAGCCGGCGCGAGAGAGGGCCAGCAATACTTTAAGATCATCCCAGTTCATCGAGAACCACTCCTCAATATCGTCGATGGTGGGTCATGACCGCCGATGACTGGGGTATTGCCGGCCCTGTGTTTCAGGAGGCGAGCGTGTCCCCGTTTTTATCTTTCAGCACCACCCGCTCATCGGCCTCGGTGTCTCCCGAGCACTGCACCGTGATCGATGACAGCCCCTCAGGCTTGACCTTCAGTTTGAGCGTGGTCACGCCACGATAGGACTTGGTGCCATACAGTTGCACACGTGTGTCCTCACCATACATTGCCTTCAGTTCAGCTTTGCAGATCGCGTATTGCTCGCCGGTATCCGCCGACACGTTTGCTGTGCCCAAAGCCAGCGACAGCGTTGCCATTGCAAAGACAGTCTTTCGTAAGTCACCTAATTTCATCACGGACCTCCATCATTGGGTGCGAAGCGACACGCTTCGACCCCACTATACGAGCTCCAGTAACGCAACGATTGTAACGTTACTGATGTTACATCGGTTCTTTTTCGCAACACAAGTTCGCAACACAACAGCGCGCCGATTCAGTGAAACGGCTTGTCGGTCTCGAGAGAATGTCGCAGGATCAGGCGGTATCAAACTCGGAGTCAGTCTCATGCGCACAGCCGTCACGCGATACACCCTCTCACCGCTATGGCTGTGTGCCGCGCTGCTCGTATCTGGCTGCGGTGGTGGAGGCTCTGACAACACTCCCGCGCCGCCCTCGAACGGCAGCGGCGGCACACCACCGCCCGAACCGGAAGTCGATTTCTCCGAGGCCGATATCGCCTTTCAGAATTTTCTCGACAACAACGCGGTGTTTGATGGGATCAGCTACGTGGTGGTGGATGCAGGCGGTACATTGCACACCGCCACCTTTGGTGATCACACGGAAGATACGGTCGTGATGCTGGCCTCTACCAGTAAAGTGCCGGCCGTCATGACCTTGATGGCACTGGCTGAAGATGCCGACGCCAGCTTCGATATCAACCAACCGATCGGTGAGGTGCTGCCCTTTGACGGGGTCTATGCCGATCGCACCCCCGCGCAACTGGTGAGCAATACGTCAGGCATTCCCGGGCTCCGGCAGCTGGCGGTGTACGGCCCTCATCTCTGTCAGTACAGCTTCGATGACGCCATCAGCTTTGAGGCGTGTGGCGAGGTGCTGCTCAGCGTGCCGCTCCCTGACAGTCACGATGCCGGATCCATCTTTGATTACGGGGGCAGCCAGTGGCAGTTGGCGGGCGTGACGGCCTCGGTAGCCGCCAATGCCACGTGGAACCAACTGGTCGATCAGTACCTTGGAACTCCTTGCGGACTGGAAGTCTTTACCTTTGGCAACATGTGGGAGGATCTGACCCAATGGGACGGGACAGCCGGAAGCCTAAAAGGGCGCGGCAACCCCAATATCGAAGGCGGTGCCATTACCAACCTTGCCGACTATGCAAAATTGTTGCAGGTCCACCTGACCGGTGGCTACTGCGGAGAGACCCAAGTATTGAGTGAAGCGGCGATTGCCGAAATGCGCGTCGACCGCGGAGGGGTGGTGGCCGAGGAGCCGGTGCCCTACGGCATGGGCTGGTGGATCAGTCGCGACAACCCCGGGGTCTACGACGATCCGGGCGCCTTTGGCTCGGTCAGCTTCATGGATGAAGAGCGCGGTTTTGCCGGCTACGTGGCGATTGATGACTACACCCGCATCGATGCTGATGCACCGGTCCGGCTGGTGCGAACAGAAATTATTCCCCTACTGCAAGCCGCCTTCGATGACGCGGCAGACTAGTGATGTAACGGCGCATCGACAGCAACGCGCCACACCGGTGCCCACAGGAACAACGGCGATCGCACCATTTCATCAACCCAGAGAGAACAAACCACGACATTGTCACCGCAGCCTTAAAAGCCTCGATACCCAGCGACGACCAATCAAATAATGAAAGAGAAGCACCCGCTATGAACGCACCGATACCAGACGCTACCGCCCAAGACGCTGCATCCCTCCCTATTGACGCCATTGATGTGAGCGATGCCACGCTCTACCAACAGGACACATGGCGACCCTTCTTCGCCCGACTGCGCGCTGACGACCCAGTGCACTGGTGTGAAAACGAGCTATTCGGCGGTTTCTGGTCAGTCACCCGCTTTGAGGACATCGCGGCGGTTGATGGCAATCACGAAGCGTTTTCTTCGGAACCGGCTATCACCATTGGTGACTATGGTGACGACTTGCCCGTGAGGCAGTTCATCGCCATGGACCCTCCTCTGCACGACATGCAACGCGCCGCAGTGCAGGGCGTGGTTGCGCCACGCAACCTGTCCGACCTTGAGGGCCTGATTCGAGAGCGCGTGGGGCACATACTCGACGAGCTGCCTGTGGGCGAAACCTTCAACTGGGTTGAGCGCGTCTCCATTAATCTCACCACGCAGATGCTGGCGACAATTTTTGATTTCCCCTTCGAGGACCGTCACAAACTGCCGTACTGGTCTGACATGGCAACCTCGCTACCTGAGGCGACAGGCAGTGATGGTGATGTGGATGAGCGCACTGCCGCACTGCAGGAGTGCTTGGCCTATTTCACGCAGCTCTGGCATGAGCGAAAAAATAATCCGCCCGACACCATGGATCTGATCAGCCTACTTGCCACCAACCCCCATACGCGGGACATGGTGGATGATCCACTGGAGTATCTGGGCAATCTGATACTGCTCATCGTTGGCGGCAACGACACGACGCGCAACTCCATCACCGGGGGCGTGCTAGCGCTTAATCAGAATCCGGCGGAATACGCCAAGCTCAAAGCAAATCCGGCACTGATACCGAGCATGGTTTCGGAAATCATTCGCTGGCAAACCCCGCTTATGCATATGCGACGCATCGCCAATCACGATGTCGAACTCGGAGGAAAAACGATTCGAAAAGGCGACAAGGTGGTGATGTGGTATCTCTCAGGCAATCACGACGAGACGGCCATCGACCGACCGGATGAATTCATCATTGACCGCAAGAACCCCCG
>JAYOUT010000098.1:0-5275 GCA_038151055.1 Luminiphilus sp. | reverse complement strand
CCCATCTTGTTGCCGGGCATCACCATCTTGGCGCCCGCCACGGGACAGGCATAAGGATTACCCCAGGCATTCACATGGAACATCGGCACAATCGGCAACATCACATCGCCACTGGAGATATTCATCGCGTCGGGAATCAACGTTGCATAAGTATGCAGCACGGTGGAGCGGTGGCTGTAGAGCACGCCCTTCGGATTCCCTGTGGTGCCCGACGTGTAACACAGCGAGCAAGCCGCTTGCTCATCGAGCTCGGGCCACTCAAAGGCATCGCTTTGAGCCGCCATTAATTCCTCGTAGCAGAGCACATCGTCGCGCTCGGTATCAGGCATATGCTCGCGGGTCGTCATGATCACCCAGCCCTCGACACCGCTGCACTCCCCGGCGATCCCCTCGATCAGAGGCCAGAAATCGGGGTCGAGGAACACGTACCGGTCCTCGGCATGATTGATGATGTACACAATCTGCTCGGGAAAAAGCCGCGGGTTGATGGTGTGGCAGACAAAACCTGAGCAGGCTGACCCGTAATAGGTCTCCATGTGCCGGTAATCATTCCAGGCCAGCGTGGCGACACGATCACCCTGCTTGAGCCCCCACGCTTGCATGGCATTGGCGAGCTGGCGCGCGCGCGCGAAAC
Source organism: Luminiphilus sp. (assembly GCA_038151055.1). Taxonomy (GTDB): domain Bacteria; phylum Pseudomonadota; class Gammaproteobacteria; order Pseudomonadales; family Halieaceae; genus Luminiphilus. The sequence goes on along the minus strand of JAYOUT010000098.1, from coordinate 4,641 downwards.
AGTCCCGATAGGTATACCGGTGGCGGGGGTTGTCCCGGGTAATCGAGACGATCTCCTTGTGGCCGTGTACGCGCTCTGCGTGCCGCACAATCGAGGTAATCGTGAGCGGAACATCCATCATTAAACCGTTCATGGCGGCGTTGTCTCCTTCGCAGTTGAGCGGGGAATGTACCGAGTTGCGGTGGGGGTCAGCAACCCAGATTGCGAGTCATCAGGCGGCGGTCTGCCAGTGCTCGATGCCGTCGAGGACCGAGCGCACCGTGCGCCCATCGGTCTCGAGTTTAATGAGGTGGGCAAGCAGCGAAAGCTTTGCCCATTCATGCATCATCGGATCGACGTCGTCGTACACCGACACCACCAAGCCATCTAATGATTGGGGATCGTCATCGAGCGCCGCTGCGACCTTCGCCTCGCGCATCAGACGATGACGGACCAGTTTCTCCACCTCACCCCGGCAATCGGGGATCAACTCGCCGTGACCGGGTGCGACCACTTTCACGTCGTAGTCCAAGAGCCGCCGCAATGACGCGATGTAATCCGACATATTGCCGCCGGGGGGCACAATCACCACCGTCGAGCCGTTCATAATGTGATCGCCGGCAAACACCATGCCCTCCTCCTCCAGAAGAAAACATACGTGATTATCGACATGGCCCGGGGTTCGGATCGCCCGTAGCGTCCAATCCGAGCCGGCTATCGTGTCATCGTCCTCAATCTGCGTGGCGGGCTGAAAAGTCAGGTCTTGGTGACGATCATCGGCTGTGACCCTGCCGATCAGCGCAGCACCCGTGGCCTCCGCCAACACCGCCGCGGCGGGCGAGTGATCAGGATGGGTGTGGGTGCAGGCAATGAAGCGAAGCCGATCACCCACACAAGCCAGAATCGCCTCAACATGCGAGGGCTCGGCAGGACCCGGGTCGACCACCACCAAGTCTGTGTCGCCCACAATGTAGGTATTGGTGCCAGGGCCCGTCATCGGGCCCGGATTCGGCGCCACCACCCGGCGTACCCGGGACGTCAGCGTTCTGACTTCGCCATGGGGCTGCATATCAGTCAACCAGCTGGGCGATAGCCACGTCCGGGTCGACATCGGCGTCGTAATCGACGCCCTCAACCCCAAAGCCAAACAACTGCAGGAACTCCTGCCGATAACCGTCGAAGTCCGCGAGAGTCTTCAAATTATCGGTATTGATCTGGTCCCAGATGGCCGCCACCTCCGACTGTATAGCTGGGTCCAGCTCTAGTTGGTCCACGCGTAGTCGGCCCGCTTCATCCACTTCGCCATCACCGTAAAGGCGCTCGCGGAACAGTCGGTCGATCTGCTCAATACATCCCTCATGGACCCCATGCGCCTTCATCACCTTGAACAAGATCGCGAGGTAAATCGGCATCGCCGGTATCGCCGCAGAGGCCTGCGTCACCACCGCTTTCAACACCGACACACGGGCATCGCCGCCGCGCACCGCCAGCTTGTCGCGGATCCCCAGCACGCGGCGATCCAGGTCCTGCTTGGCTGCGCCAATCGTGCCGTGCCAATAAATATCCCAAGTGATTTTTTCGCCAATGTAGGTGTAGGCCGTGGTTTTGGCGCCTTCCGCGAGCACGTCGGCCTCCGCCAGGGCATTGATCCACATTTCCCAATCTTCACCGCCCATCACGGCAACCGTATGGTCGATCTCTTCCTGCGTCGCGGGCTCCAGATGAAAATCCTGAATCGCTTCTTTGTCGGTGTTCACCCCTTTCTGAGTGGTGGCCTGACCTATTGGCTTTAGTGTTGAGTTAAACACTTCGCCCGTTTTGGGGTGCGTACGGCGCGGTGCCGCCAAGCTGTAGACGACCAGATCCACCTGCCCCAGGTCCGCCTTGATCAAGTCAATCACCCGGGCCTTCATTTCATCCGAGAAGGCATCACCGTTCAGGCTTTTTGCATACAGACCGGCTTCATCTGCCAGTTGATGAAAAGCCGCCGAGTTATACCAACCCGCGGTGCCGGGTTTTCGCTCGCTACCGGGCTTTTCAAAGAACACGCCGATGGTCGAGGCACCCGAGCCAAAGGCGGCGGTAATGCGTGACGCTAGCCCATAGCCAGTCGAGGCGCCCAGTACCAATACCCGCTTAGGCCCCTCCGGGATCGGCCCCTTGGCCTGCACGTGGGACATTTGCCTCCGAACATTCTCCAGACACCCCGTTGGGTGGGTAGTGGTGCACAAAAAGCCGCGAACTTTGGGCTGAATGATCATGGGGGGAGCTCCGAAAAATCGAGGCGAAAGTCTAGCATGTGGGGTGCATTACGTAGCACACTCGGGCGCTGTGACGCTCGGCTCTGAATGCCGTGCCAACAACAACAAAAAGGCTCTGCAGCACCCCACGCTGCGAGCCACACCGCTCTGGGAGATCAAGATGCAAACTGAAACTGCCATCCTCGCACCCGCCGCCGTTCTCGCCGGCTGGACCATGATCGTCTTTATCTGGCTACTGGCGCGCCGTGTCCCGGCATTTAGCGCAGCCGGCGTAAAGTTAGGAGAGATGCCCGCTGGGACGCGGGGTGTCGACGGCGAGGCGCAGATGCCTGCGAAAGCCAACTGGATCTCCCATAACTACACGCACTTGATGGAACAACCGACCGTGTTCTATCCCGTGGTCATCATCCTCGCGCTTTTGGGAGATAACTCGTCGCTCAGCGTGAATCTGGCGTGGGCCTATACCGGGCTGCGCGTGGTGCACAGTTTCTGGCAAGCCAACGTCAATACGATTCCCGTCAGGTTCGCGTTCTTTGGCCTCTCAAGTCTGTGCCTGATCATTCTGGCCGCGCGCGCAGTACTGCAGGCGCTTTAGGCATAACAAAGAGGGGCAGCAGACGCTGTAAATTCAGCCGGCGCCAGGAAGTTCCAACACGCTGAACAGCGCTATTGCCTCAGGAGATGGCTCCGCTGAGGTTTTTGAGCTGGCAGCCGCAACGTTGGCGAGCGCAGGCGTCAGCGAGCGATCAGGACGAGCGGCGGCCAAGTGGCGGTCACTGGCCCCAACGACGCAGATCTTCAGGCGTATCGATGTCAGTCACGTAATGCAGATTGTCAGTGGGCCACTCCAGCAGCCAATCGGGTTGCTGGTGGCGCCACGCACCACTGCCAAACTCACCCACGCCCTCGGCGATTTGCGCGGCAAGGCGACGACTGAACAACACTGGATTGCCCGGCCGACCGTCCACATTGGGGCCAACAAACTCAACTTCCGAGGGTGCGTGCTTATAAGCGCCAATCAGCGCCACCAGATCAGCACGGGTTAACACGGGCATATCGACCGGCAGCACCATGACGGCATCGAGCTCTGCAGATAACGCCTGTGCGGCCAAACGCAGGGAATCGGCCTGCTTGTGATTGTCGCCGGGTTGAGTGACCTCGACGACCGGCATGCCGTTTACGTCAGCAACCAGTTGCGTCAAGACAGGCGCAAGCTGAGATTGAAAGTGACCCGTAACCACCACCAGTTCGTCAAGACCCACGCCGTGCAGAAGCTTCAGATTGCGCTCGATAAGCGGTTCGCCTTCAACGGCAATCAGCCCCTTGGGCCGCCCCCCCAACCGCTTGCCTTGGCCGGCCGCCAGTAGCACGCCACCCAGGCGCAACCGACCTGAATCACAGTGACCGGGCTCGCAGCATGGCGCGTCGCCGGTCATCCTCGCAGTGCCGGGCAGGAGGAAGTTTCACGCGAGAAAGTGACAGGCTTCGTCGGATCTGCACAGGCTGTCTCGGTCACATCACCATCCGCTTCACGTCAGCAAGCAGCGAGGTCAGCGCCGTCAGAAAACGTCCGCCATCGCCGCCATTCACCACGCGGTGATCGTATGACAAGGCAAGGGGAAGGAGCGTGTGCGGTCGGAAAACTTCTCCATCCCATACCGGCTGCACCGCAGCACGGCCGACACCTAAAATCGCCACTTCGGGCGCATTGATAATCGGCGTGAAACCGCGGCCACCGATGGCACCCAGACTACTCACGGTAAATACACCGCCCTGCATGTCATCGGGTTTCAGTTGCTTATCGCGTGCGCGCTCCGCCAGCTCAGCAACCTCTGCCGCCAGTGCCCAAATCGATTTCTTGTCGACATCGCGAATGACCGGCACCACCAAGCCCGCCGGTGTATCCACCGCCATACCAATATGACAGTAGTGCTTCATCACCAAGGTCTCGCCATTATCGGCCAGTGAGGATTTCAACTTGGGGTGATCACGCAGCGCGACGGCACACGCCTTCAGTATGAAAGGAATCGGTGTGAGTCGAACGCCACGGTCTGCCGCCTCTGATTTCAGCTCTTTACGGAACCGCTCCATGTCGCTGATATCCGCGTCGTCAAACTGGGTCACGTGCGGGACATTCAGCCACGAACGCACCATATTGCTCGCCGTCAATTTATCAATGCGACTTCGCGCCAATCGCTCGGTGGCGCCAAAGCGCTCGTAGTCGACCTCTGGAATCTCGGGCAAACCGCCGCCAGTCGCGGGACGAGCATTAGCCAGTGACTGCGCCACGAACTGCTGCAGATCCTCCTTGAGAATGCGGCCTTTCGCGCCAGTACCGGTCACTTGATTGAGATCAACGCCAAACTCCCTCGCCAGCTTGCGCACCGCGGGGCCGGCGTAC
>JAYOUT010000097.1:0-5334 GCA_038151055.1 Luminiphilus sp. | reverse complement strand
GTCCGTTTGGTGAGGTGGCGGAGCTCGACCTCAGTAAAGGCCTTGGCCCCTATGAAGCTGGGTTTTATATGCTCAATACCCCTCCGGCGATTACCGGCAATACGCTGATCACGGGCGGCTCGGTCGCAGACAACATCACCACCGCTGTCCCCAGTGGCGTGGTGCGCGCCTACGATTTAACCAATGGCGCGCTGTTATGGGCCTGGGAGCCGGTTGTCGCCGTTGAGCCCTCAGACGCGGCCGCAATGGAGGACGACAGCGACAGTTCCCTGGCGACAGAGGGCGCCACCGATCAGCGCTATCAGCAGGGTACGACCAACTCCTGGTCCTACCTATCGGTCGACCCCGAACTGGGTCTGGTCTATGTCCCCACCGGCAATACGTCCCCCGACTACTACGGGGGCCACCGCGGCAACCTCGATTACTACTCGAGCTCGGTGGTCGCCCTGTCGATCGCCACGGGAGAAGTCGTATGGCACTTCCAAACCGTGCATCACGACATCTGGGATTTCGACGTGCCCTCCCAGCCGACCCTGTTTGAAGCAGAAATCGAAGGCCGCGCGGTCAAGGGCCTGGCCCAAACCACCAAGCAAGGCTATGTCTTTCTGCTGGATCGTGTGACAGGGGAACCACTGTTTCCGGTCGAGGAAGTGCCGATGCCACAGGGGACCGTGCCGGGGGACTACACATCCCCCACTCAGCCAGTCCCCACCAAGCCTCGTTCGCTCTTCGATTTGCCGGGCGAAAGAGATCCTGTCTGGGGCTTGGTCCCCTGGGACAAATGGGCCTGCGAGGACACGCTCGCCAATTTGCGCTACGAGGGGCCCTTTACCCCCGCCGCGCTGGAGGGCGCGTTGCACATGCCCAGCGCCTTCGGCGGACAAAACTGGGGAGGGCCGTCGATTGATCCCGGTCGCCAGAAATTAGTGGTCAACACGCTCCACATGGGGACGGTGTTGCAACTGATTCCCCGGGACCAATGTGATGGAGAGGGCCCCGAGCCCGTTGCCGACGGACCCTTCCTGCTAGAGCCATCGGAGGGCACCCCCTACTGCAATCGACGTTGGCTCGGTTTCGTATCACCGCTCGGCGTGCCCTGTACGCCGCCACCCTGGGGGACGCTGGCGGGCATCGATCTGCAAACTGGCAATGTGGACTGGCAGGTGCCGCTGGGTACCACACGGGATATGGCTCCCTGGCCATTTTGGTACATTCAGGGCTCCCCTAACCTTGGTGGCCCGGTCAGCACGGCCAGTGGCCTCACCTTTATTGGTGCGACCACCGATCATTTCTTGCGCGCCTTTGATACGGACACCGGCAAGGAACTCTGGAAAGGCCGATTGCCGACTTCCGGGCATGGGCTACCCATCACCTACCAACTCAGCGAGAGCGGCAAACAGTATGTGGTGATCGCTGCGGGCGGACATGCCGCCATGGGCACCCCCCCGGGCGATTACCTGATTGCCTTCACGTTACCCGATGAATCTTGAGGCGAATCTCATGAATGCACCCATTACCACGACACCTGCCGGCGACCTACTTGCCAACATTCACGAGCTCGAGTGGCTGGATGTGGGTGGCGGCACCCAGTTCAAGGTGCTGCGGATCTGCGAGAAAACCGGCCAGTGGGCGCTCTATGTGCATATGGAGCCCGGGGCACGATTTCAGGCGCATCGCCACGAGGGTACCGGGCAGTTTTTTATTCTGAGCGGCGAATTAATTTACGACGTCGGTACCGCGCCTGCCGGCACCTATGGCTTTGAACCGGTATTCGCCGAACACAGCGACGCGCATTGCGTCGTAGAAACCGAGATGCTATTCCTGGGTGAGGGCGCCGTGACCTATTTCACGCCCGAGGGCGACATCGACTACGTGTTCAATGCAATGACTTTGAAGGCCGCTCAGGAAGGGGCAGCACAGATCGATCTCTGCCCTGACTGAAGGCTGTTAAAAAACGATCAACCGATAGCCCGGTCAACATCCTCTTTAGTGATGCGGCCTTCCGGCCCCGATCCCTCTATTTGCTCAGGGTCAATGCCCGCTCTCTCTAACTTGCGACGCAAAGCGGGCGCAATGCGCGTAGCCGAAGCGCGATCATGCTTGGCAATAGGGGCCTCGGGAGATGCAGAGATTGTCTCTTCCTTGGAGACAGTATCCTCATCACCGCTCTGTGCAGCGATAAACGCCTCAATCGCATCGTCCGTCACCACTTCAGATGCGATCACGCCGATCAAATAACCTACCGGCAGTTCTTCGCCCACCTCGGCCAGGATTCGCACCAGCGTGCCGGAGCTTCGCGCCTCAAAACTGTTCACGATTTTATCCGTTTCAATATCGACGATTTCTTCACCGGCCTTCACGGCGTCTCCCTCGTCTTTATGCCAGGCGACGATCGTGCCTTCGGTCATTTCAATACCCCACTTGGGAATCGTCACCGCATCCAGGCTCTTATTCATTGCGAGCACTCCTTGCAAGGTCTGCCTTTGGCGGTAATGAAAAAACCATCAGTGCGTTGCCCGGCATGCGCGCCCCGAACTGATACCCGGAGTTAATCAGTACGTGCCCCTTGTACAGCACAGGGCCGTCAGACTCGATGGAGCCCCCCAATGCGGTATCGCCGGATACTGATTCGAAATCACCGAAGGTATCGAACGACCAGAGGACCTCTCCGGAGAGGCTGTCGTAGACATTGAGATTGCCGTCAAGACTGCCGGCAAATATCAATTGGTCGGTGCTGGTAATAGCAGCAGACATACCCTGATCACAGACCGGAATCGGTGACTTGCCCTCGCAGTCAGGAGCGCTGGGCGTATACCAGCGAACCTCGCCCGAAGTTGGGTCCAGCGCGTGGATGCCGGGAGAAACCGGCCCGGTGAAACGCCCGGTGATCGTCGTATCGGCGATTGGCACAAAAAGCGAATCCTCATTCACTGACATGCCCCAATGGACTCCACCGAGGAAGCCACCACGGCCAACTTTGTTATGCCAGACAACAGCGCCGCCCTTGTCAGGATCCAGCGCGTAGACATCGCCACTCTTCTGACCCACCAGCAAGTAATCGCGTTCGCCGCCGGACCACAATACTGTCGAAGCGCCGATATCCAGATCAGGGCCGTCTTCCTCAGGGCAGTTCGCGGCCTCACCGATAAAGCACGCCATATTCCAGGCATCGCCACCTAGCAGCTGCTTCGCCCATTGACGTTCGCCAGTGGCCAAAGAGAACGCCAATACCGCGTCACTGGTATCTGCTGCTGGCGAGGTGTAGGCCTCTCCGGTACCCACATAGAGCACGCCGCGCTTGGCGTCGATGGTCGGGCTGTTCCAGACCGGCGCACCCGCAGGGCCTTTTCGCACCGCACCAAAGGGATTCGTTTCACCGGTTTCTGCCGCGGGTTGATCAATCACGTGGGCGCGCCAATTCAGCTCGCCCGACGTCGCATCCACCGAGACCACGCCACCGCGGAAGGTGCAGCAAGCATAGCCGGGGTCAGCTGCGGTGGCCCATTCTGATGAGGAGATAGGAACGTAGAGGCTCCCCTCATGAAGCTTGGGCGAGCCAGTGATCGTCGCATCGGGGTGATCCCCAACTGACGAGCGCCATATCAGAGAGCCATCGATGGCATCGATGGCGTGCACCGTGGCGCTAAAGTCACCCATGTAGAGCACCGGGTCGTCGCGGCCCGGTAACTGACCCAGCGACAAACTGCTACGGACCTCGGCGCCGGCCGAGTAGGTCCAGTGCGCGCACCCGGATTCGAGATCAAGGGCATAAATGTCACCCGACTGCGACCCGACAAAGATCACCCCGTCATGCACCAGCGGTTGAGATCGCGCACGCAGGGCGCCCGGATACGCAAACACCCATTTGAGTGCCAGCTGATCCACGTTGTTACGGTCCAGCCCAGCGCCATCACTATGCCGATGGTTTTCGGCATTGCCACCCCAGCCCTGCATGGCTGCTGCGTCGACGCTGGCGAGTTCACTCATGGGGTCCGAGCAAGCCAAAATCGGCTTTGGCGGAGCCATGGCCTCTCCTGCCAAAAAGCCCGCGAGCACCTCGCGTTCAGACGCCGATAACGCCGCCGCCTGCGCGCGCATCACCCCATTATTCATGGCATTCAATATGGTGGCGGCACCGATCGTTGAAAAGGTGATCATATGCGGCGCGCGCGGGACCTGACCGTCGTGGCAGGCTGCGCAGTGCGCTTGATAGAGCGCCATACCGTCGACCGATCCGGCATTCGCGCCTTCAGAGGGCTCTACCGTACTTGAGGGCGCCGCATTCGCTAGCGGCATCAACACCGCGGCAGCGATCATCAGGCTGGTTCGCTGCATCAGATTTTTCACTGTGATCATCTCTAAATCGCTTCTTCTATTCTTTTTAATAAGAGAGAGTTTCCTCTACCGCGGCCATGACCCGCTCCACGCTGGGCACATAGTTAGCTTCGAGACAGGGCGTCGCCGGCACCGGCGTATGGGGTGAGGTCACCCGCTTGACCGGCGCATCAAGGGTGTCGAAACCGCGCTCGACCACCAGCCCGGCGATTTCCGAAGCCATGCTGCAGTAGGGGTTCGATTCGTCCACGACCACCAGGCGCCCGGTTTTGGCGAGACTCTCCAGCACCGAGCTTTCATCTAGGGGCGACAGCGTGCGCAAATCAATGACCTCAGCGCTAATGCCGTTCTGTGCGAGCTGGGTGGCCGCTTCTTCAGCGATCACCGCGGTGCGCGACATACCCACGATTGTAATATCCGAGCCTTCAACAGCGGTGCGTGCCTGACCAAAAGGTAGCAGGTACTCACCCTCGGGCACCTCACACTCATCCATGTAGAGGGCTTTGTGCTCGCAGAAGATCACCGGATCATCATCGCGGATCGCCGTGGTAAGGAGACCCTTGGCGTCGGCCGCGTTGGCCGGCGTCACCACCTTGATACCCGGTATCGCGGCCAACAGCGGATACAAAATTTGTGAGTGCTGCGGGCCTGTACCGGTGCCCGCACCAATCATGGTGCGTATCACCACCGGTGTGCGGGCTTGGCCACCAAACATGTAGCGGAATTTGGCAATCTGATTGAGGATCTGGTCCAGACACACGCCCAGAAAGTCGACAAACATGAGCTCGGCAACCGGACGCAGCCCGGTCAGCGCCGCGCCGCCTGCCGCCCCCACAATCGCAGACTCGGTGATCGGTGTATCGATCACCCTGTGCAGACCAAACTTGGCGGGCAACCCATCGGTAATGCCGTACACGCCACCCTGATCACTGGCCACGTCTTCCCCGAGCACGATCACCCGCTCGTCGCGTTCCATTTCTTGATGGAGGGTCTGGTTAA
>JAYOUT010000096.1:0-5453 GCA_038151055.1 Luminiphilus sp. | reverse complement strand
TTTATGCGCCGTCGCTATACCCGCGATTTGGCCGACGCCGATGTCGCTGTGCTGGGTATCCCCTTTGATCTGGCGACCACCGCCCGGCCTGGAAGCCGATTTGGCCCACGCGCGGTGCGCGAGGCCTCGGCAAGTCTCGCCTGGGAGCGCAAAGCGGTGGGTTGGGGCTTCTCGCCGCTGGAAACGCTAGCGATCGTTGATTACGGCGACTGTGATTTTGATGCGGGTAACCCTGCCGAGGTGCCAGATGAGATTTACGAATGCGCTCGCAAGATTCTCGCTACGGATACTGCGCTCTTGTCCATTGGCGGCGATCACTTCGTGTCCTATCCCCTACTCAGAGCGCATGCCGAGAAGCATGGGCAGCTATCCCTCATCCACTTTGATGCTCATTCAGACACCTGGGCAGAAGACAGCCAGCGGATTGATCATGGCACCATGTTCTATCACGCCGCGCAGCAGGGGCTTATTTCGCCGGAGCACTCTGCACAGATCGGTCTGCGCACCCACAACGACAGTGATCATGGCTTCAACATTTTTGATGCACCCGCCGTGCACGACATGAAGCCCGCCGATCTGGCGGCGCAGGTAAAAGGCATCGTAGGTGATCGGCCCTGTTATCTGACCTTTGACATCGACTGCCTGGACCCCAGTTTTGCCCCGGGTACCGGCACGCCCGTGGTGGGTGGCCTGTCGACCCATCAGGCCATGCAAATCTTGCAGCACTTAAAGGGCGTTAATCTGGTGGGTATGGATGTGGTTGAGGTGGCGCCGCAATACGATGTGGGCGCGATTACCTCACTCGCTGCGGCAACGGTTGCGCTGCAGCAGCTGTGTTTATTCGCCAGCGCACGCCAGTAAGGAGCGATTGTGGGACAGGCGACTGATCAGGAAATCAAGGAAGCCCTCGAACGAAAGGGTCACTATGCGCTCAACTGGGAAGACCTCGACAAGATTGAGCTCCCCACCGGGGTGGTCTCGTCGATGTACCGGGTGGGCGATCCGACCCGGGCGGAGTCTCCCACGGTTTTTAAAGTGTTCTATCCGCCCGGCTGCACGATTGAGGCGCATACCCACGACTGCGACTACACCGAAATCATTCTGGAAGGATCACAGCGGGTCGGTGCGACCTGGCATCACGCCGGCGACATTCGTATTGGCTTGGCCAACAGAGGGTACGGGCCGCTGGTTGCGGGGCCCGAGGGCACGACGGTGCTGTTTATGTTTGCCACCGGTGCCTGGCCCGCAATCAAGCTGGGCAACAACGACGGCTCAACGCTCGGTAGTGAGATCCTAGAAGCCCACTTTGAAAAGGTGCAGGCGGGCGAGGACAGCTAGCGCAGAATGGCAGAGTGAGCTGTTAACACTGATCTACTCTGGCAGAGAGGCCGCAAATGCAGCGGGTGGCGCTTCCAGTTCCGTATTCAGCGTGCCGTTCCAGCGATTCAAAAAACCATAGAGCGACAATACGGCCACGATCTCGACAATCTCGCGATCAGAAAAGTGCGCCTTCAACGCCTCTATGTCCGCATCGGTGACTGCATTGGGCTGCAGTGCCCCATGCCAGGCAACGCGCAGCACCGCCCGCTCCGCATCGGTAAAGAGCGGCGAAGTCTCGAACTCAAACACCGCGGCGATTTTCTCTGCCTCGACACCTAACTGACTCGCGCCATAACTTGAATGGGCCGTGCAGTAGGCGCATCCCTGAGTGCGACTACTGATGATGCCGATCAGTCGCTTCAAAGTCGGATCGACCTCACCTGTCTGTAGCACGGTATGCACCAAGCCACCCAGGCTTTGCAGTAGCTCGGGCCAGTGGCACAAACTTAAGACGTCGTTGGGTCGATAACCCATATGGGTCTCGGCTTGTTTGAGCTGTGCTTCGCAAGCTTTAAGGGATTCAGTAGAGGGGGCTGATAGGCGCGTCATGTTGACTCCCTGGCTGCTCAGAAAAAGATGTCAGGCGTTGGATGAGAGGTCGAGTGCTCGCTCCAATTGCTGATGAAAGTGCACGATGGCTTTTTCAAAATAGCCAAACGTCAGATGAGTATTGGCGCCGCTGGGCAACGCCTCCTGAATAGCGGTGGCAGCAGCGCGATCCTCTTCTTGGCCTGAGTCACTGACGAACGCGGCATCGCGTTTGGCTTCTTCAAGGGTGATGGGGCTGCCATCTGGAGCCTTATTCACCATGCTGTAAATCACCCATTGAGACTGAGTGGGTGAGACAGGCTCAAGAATTACGAGATTACTGTGTTTGGACAGCACCGAGATGCTCGCATTCGGGAACAGCATGTAAACCGAGGTCACAAGTCCATTCAGTTTGCGGTCTTCCGTTGGCATTGGTCGGATTTGCTCGATTCGTTGGAATGGGTAGACCACGCGTGAGTGGGGTCCGAAAGTTTCCACCACGTTGAGGTTGTCGTAGCCAAACGGGAAAAAAGATTCGCGATGGAGAGACTTGATGTGATAGCCCTCCATTAGCGTCTCGTAAAGAAGCTTCCAATTGGCGTCATCTGTGAGGACCTGCTGATCAAACAGCGGCTGATCCACTGAAAAGTAATCTAACGAATGGCTGAGTAGCGTGGGGTCTATGTCTCCTTCCTGCTGCACATAGACAATACCGCCGTGCTCAACTGCGGAAACCGATTTGAGGCCATGTTGCTCCCGATTCAAATCCGGAAACCCGCTCTGGCCCGGCACCCCCTTGAGGGCGCCATCGAGTCCATAGGTCCAGCCGTGATAGGGGCAAGACAGCGACTTGGCGCAGCCGCTGCCCGCGGCCACCTGCATGCCCCGGTGGCGACACGCGTTGATAAAGGCGCTGACTTTGCCATCGTCTCCGCGAGTCACGACAATGGGATTGCCAGCGGCTGTGCGGGCGAGGTAGCTACCGTTCTCCGGCAGCGCCGCAGACGGGCAAAAGGGGGTGGGGTGCCGCCGAATCAGAGCGCACTCTGCTTCATAGCGCTCATGGCTCAAGTAATGTGACACCGGCTCTCGCCATACGGAATCGCCGAGGTCGGTGGTGCCATCATCAATATGCCGAAAAATACGCTCGGCCAGGTCGGCATCATCCAAAAGAGGGTTAGGGCGATTATTGTCGGCGGCAGATGAACTCGTCATGGCGTTATTTCAGCATCTCAGCCACGAGACTGAGTCAATTTTCGCCTGCGGTAAAGACCCGGGTTTTCGGTGTAATCTCAAACCATGCAGCGCAAGATCATTCACATCGATGCTGATTGCTTTTATGCCGCCATCGAGATGCGGGACAACCCGGAACTGCAGGGCATCCCCATGGCGGTGGGGGGCAGCGCTGAGCGGCGAGGCGTACTGACAACTTGCAACTACGATGCCCGCGCCTACGGAGTCCGCTCGGCGATGCCCACCGCGCAGGCCATGCGGCTATGCCCTCAGCTCACCGTGGTACCGCCTCAGATGCACAAGTACCGCGAGGCCTCCAAAGTGATGCGAGGCATCTTCGCCAACTTCACCGAAATCATCGAGCCGTTGTCGCTGGATGAGGCCTACCTCGATGTCAGCGAGGTATCGGATGAGACGCTCACCGCGACGCGCATTGCCAAGGCTATCCGTCAACAAGTGCGCGAAGAATTGGACATCACCGTGTCGGCCGGCGTATCGGTTAACAAATTTATCGCCAAGGTCGCCTCTGACTGGAAGAAACCTGACGGCCTGACGGTCGTGCCACCTGACGAGGTAGATGCCTTTGTCGCAGCCCTGTCAGTCAAAAAAATTCCGGGGGTGGGGGCTGTCACGGCGGACAAAATGCACCGGTATGGCCTTAGAACCTGCGCCGATGTGCGGCAGTGGAGCTTGCACAATTTGCGCCGACGCTTTGGCAAATTCGGTGTGGTATTGCATGAACGAGCAAGGGGTCGCGACGAGCGACCCGTTCAGCCCAGCCGTGTGCGCAAATCGGTGAGCGTGGAACGGACGTTTGCGGAGGATGTCAGTGGGCCCGCAGAGTGGGCGCCCGTGATCGAGCGGTTGTATATCAGTCTGATGGAGCGGATAGAGGCGGCCAAGGCGTGGCATGCGATCGATAAGGCGTTTATTAAGCTGAAATTCAATGATTTCACCACGACCACGGTAGAGCGGGTGGGCACCAAAGCGGTCGAAGACGATTACCGAGATTTGCTGTTGGAGGGTTGGGAGCGAAAATCCAAACCCGTGCGGCTCATTGGCCTAGGCGTGCGGCTAAGCGACGAGGGCGATGTTGCCTCGGCGCGGTTGCCCTTTTCGGAAGCCTCTCTGGTTGAAGCTGAACGACAGGGTTAACTATTGGCAGGCAATATGCCAATATCAGTGATGCCTGTAGCCACAGCAACTTCCTTGTGACCGGGGATCTTGCGGCGACCACAGCAAATCATTCCGCCGCCTATTGTTTGAGGAATTCACGCCATGTTGACACTGCACTTTGCCCCTAACAGCCGCGCCAGCCGCACCCTTTGGTTACTCGAGGAGCTCGGCCTGGAGTACGAATTGAATCGCATGGACTTTCATCCGAAGGACCTCAAGTCCGATGAGCACCGAGCGCGTCATCCGCTGGGTCGCATTCCGGTGCTGGATGACGGAGACGTGTCCATTTATGAGTCAGGGGCGATTGCCGAATATATTCTGGAGTGTCACAAAAATGGCGGACTAAAGCCTGCCTCGGATGACCCGCGCTTCCCCGAGTATCTGCAATGGTTCCACTACTGCGAAGGGATGGTGATGCCACCGGTCAACACCATTGTTGTGCACACTATATTGTTGCCACCAGAGCGTCAGGACGAGACGGTGCGCGGTCAGGCGGAGCGATTGTTGGCCAGGGCCTGGGCGCCGGTGGAGGCTGCGATGGAAGGGCGCGAGTATCTGATCGGCGACTTCTCTGCCGCCGATACGATGCTGGGTCATGCCTGCATTATGTCCAAGCGCCTGGGGATCGTGACCGATGAGGCCTTCCCCAACCTCAGTGCCTACGCGGATCGCCTTATGACCCGACCGGCCTGTGCCAAGGCGTTCTCTGCCTGATTTCACAAGTGCACTCCTTGGGGCGCCTGCGTGATACCGTGACCGCCTCATAGGTCACTGACTCAGGGAGTGCCGCCCGACATGAGCCTTTATTCCGGGCCCGAGCTCGATAAAAACCAGGCGAACTTCGCGCCGCTGACCCCGGTCTCGGTGCTGAAGCGCACCGAGCGGGTCTATCCCGATCTACCTGCTCAGATTCACGGCAATATCCGCCGTAACTGGGGGGAGGTCGCCGAGCGCTGTAAGCGGTTAGCGTCTGCGCTTTCTCAGCGTGGTGTCGGCAAAGGCGACACCGTCGCACTCATCGCGCCCAATATTCCGGAAGCCCTCGAGTGCGCGCTGGCTATTCCCATGTTGGGCGCCGTGCTCAATGCCAACAACGTCCGACTCGATGCTGCCACGCTGGGTTTTATTCTCGAGCA
>JAYOUT010000095.1:0-5566 GCA_038151055.1 Luminiphilus sp. | reverse complement strand
TCGACGGGGCATGGCTAATCGGCAGGGTTGGTATCGGTACTTGAAGACCCCAAGTGCAACTCCTCGTCGGCGCGACGCACTTCGCGGAGCAGGGTCTCCATGTCGCGGCCGCGTCCCACACTCTCATCGAAACGAAACGCGATGCGCGGCACGGTCCGCATAGTAGACGCCTTCGCCAACTCGGAGCGCAGAAAGCCTGAGACCTTGGTGAGGACGGCGCTCACCTCGTTCCGCTCAGCCGCGGACACGTCATTCATCAAGGTGAAAAAGACCTTGGCATGGGACAAATCGCGACTGACTTCGACGCCCGTGATATTGACTTGTGCTACCCGCGGGTCGCGAACGGTGCTCTGCAGGAGCCTTGCCAACTCCTTGTGCAAAAAATGACCGACGCGTTCGGTACGTTCGAACTCCCTTCCCATACCTTAGTCTTAGAGGCTACGGGCAATTTCGTTGACGTCAAACACCTCGATGAGGTCACCGACTTTAACATCGGTGTAGTTCTTCACGCCGATACCGCATTCCGTGCCGTTGCGAACCTCACTGGCGTCGTCCTTGAAGCGGCGCAAGGACTCCAGCTCACCCTCATAAATCACCACATTGTCCCGTAGCACGCGGATGGGCTTCGAGCGATACACCGTGCCCTCAATCACCATACAACCTGCGATGAGACCAAACTTGGGTGAACGGAAGGTATCGCGGACTTCGGCGATGCCAACAATTTCCTCGCGCATCTCGGGCGACAGCAAACCAGACAGTGCGGCCCGCACATCGTCGATCAAATCGTAAATGACATTGTAGTAGCGGATCTCGACGCCTTCATTTTCGGCCAAGGCACGTGCTTTGCTATCGGCACGAGCATTGAAACCGATAATGATCGCCGAACTGGTAATCGCCAGACTGATGTCCGTTTCCGAGATGCCGCCCACACCGCCCGACACGATATTCACTTTGACCTCATCGTTGCCCAGATCGGCCAGCGCGCCCTGAAGCGCTTCGAACGAACCGCGGACATCCGCTTTGATAATCAGATTCAGTGTTTCAACAGAGCCAGCAGTCATGGTCTCAAACATATTGTCGAGCTTGGCGGCCTGCTGACGGGCCAGCTTCGAGGATTGCATCTTCTCCTGACGGAAGTCAGCGACTTCTCGCGCCTTTTTCTCGTTCTCCACCGCCACCACCGGATCGCCGGCATCGGGGGTACCACCAAGCCCAAGCACTTCGACAGGAATACTGGGGCCCGCTTCTTTGATCTGCTGGCCGTTCTCATCCAGCATGGCGCGAACCCGCCCATGCTGCAGACCTGCCAGTACGATGTCGCCCTGCTTAAGCGTGCCCTGCTGAATCAACAGTGACGCTACCGCACCACGACCTTTATCCAGCCGCGATTCGATGACAATACCTGACGCGGGCACATCAGCCGCGGCGGTTAACTCCAGCAACTCCGACTGCAACAACAAGGCGTCCAGCAATTCGTCTATGCCCTGACCCGTGTGTGCCGAGACAGGAATGAACTGGGTGTCACCGCCCCACTCCTCGGGAATCACTTCTTTCGCGGCCAGCTCGTTTTTCACGCGCTCTGGATCAGCCGCCTCTTTGTCTATCTTGTTGACCGCTACCACGATCGGCACTTCCGCCGCTCTTGCGTGCTGAACCGCCTCCTCGGTCTGAGGCATGACGCCGTCATCCGCTGCGACGACCAACACCACGATATCGGTTGATTTAGCACCGCGTGCCCGCATGGCCGTGAATGCCGCGTGGCCGGGCGTGTCGAGGAAGGTGATCATCCCCTTGTCAGTTTTAACGTGATAAGCGCCAATGTGCTGCGTGATACCACCCGCTTCACCGCTGGCTATGCGCGACTCCCGGATGTAATCGAGCAGTGAGGTTTTACCGTGATCAACGTGTCCCATCACCGTAACAACGGGCGCTCTGGGCTCTGGTGTGCCTTCCTGACTGGCCAGCGTCTCTTCGAGACGCTCCTCGACCTCTTCTGCACTTTTCAGGACAACGCGATGCCCCAGTTCTTCCACCACCAACGTCGCGGTATCTTGGTCGAGCATCTGGTTGATGTTCGCCATGACCCCCAGATTCATGAGCTCCTTGATGACCTCGCCAGCCTTGATAGCCATCTGCTGCGCCAAATCGCCCACGGTGATGTTCTCGGGGATATTCACGTCATAAATAATTTTTTCCGTGGGTTGCTCAAAGGCATGCTGATTGGGTTCATCTGAGAGTTTCTTGCGTCGGCCGCCCCGGCGTCTAGCCACTCCCGCCTCGGCTGCCGCCAGATCATTAATAGACAGATTATGGCCCCGTTGCTTGCCTCGCGCGCCTGGCACCCCGCCACGCTCAAGGCGACCCTTACCCGGTCGACGCCGCAACTCATCACGCTTCGGCGCACCACTCTCCTTAGTCGGCGCAGCGTGCAATCGCTTGGGCTTTTTGTCTGACTCCTTGGCACCTGCCTGACTGGCCTTTTCTTCAGCCTGCCTTGCTGCTTCCTCAGCACGTGCTTTCGCAGCAGCCTCGAGCTCCAGCTGTCGAGCCTGCTCTTCTGCTTTACGACGAGCAGCCGCTCGCTGTCTCAGCAGTTCCGGATCATCACTGTCGGTTAACGCTTCTTCCGCAGCTGCCACTTCGGGAGTTGGCTCGACCGGCACCGGGGCCGCCTCTGCAGCGGATTCCAACAGCTCCTCGGTCTCGGTCTCTGCGATGGGCTCATCGACGTCTTCACGCTTGACGTAGGTGCGCTTCTTTCGGACTTCAACATTGACCGTTCGCTTACCAGCGCCACCCGCACGCAAGGTGCTGACTGACTTCCGCTTCAAGGTGATTTTCTTGGGTGCGCCGGCGCGCTCACCATGGCTTTTCTTCAGGTGTGCAAGCAGCGTTTGCTTGTCGTCTTCAGACACACCCTCGTCGGCGGCGGTGTGCGGCAGCCCTGCGTCTTTCATTTGCGCAAGCAAACGGTCTACCGATGCGCCAACCGTTTCCGCTAACTGCTCTACTGTCACTTGTGCCATGTCTCTCTCCCTTACCGCTCAGTCTGTGAAGTGTTTAACCAGTGCCTCTCTCAGGCAGTGGCTTCCTCCTCCGCAAACCAAGGGGCGCGAGCGGTCATAATCAATTCTGCAGCGCGCTCTTCAGTCATCTCTTCAATATCAAGCAGGTCATCAACACCCTGCTCGGCAAGGTCTTCCATTGTGACAATGCCTCGGCTGGCCAAAACATAAGCCAGGTGCTTGTCCATGCCCTCCATTGTGAGCAGATCTTCAGCGGGCTCATTGGCATCCAGCTCTTCCTCCGAGGCAATCGCCATAGTCAGCAGTGCGTCCTTGGCACGGGCCCGCAGTTCCTCCGAAATCTCCTCGTCGAACCCTTCGATGGCGTTCATCTCCTCAAGGGGGACGTAAGCGATCTCTTCCAGCGTAGTGAAGCCCTCTTCGACCAGCACGGTGGCAATGTCCTCATCGATGTCGAGTGTGGCCATGAATCGCTCAATGACCTCGCCTGCCTCGGCCTCCTGCTTTTCAATCGCCTCGTCAACGCTCATCACGTTGATGATCCAGCCAGTCAGATCAGACGCGAGGCGAACATTTTGACCGCCACGACCAATCGCCTGTGCCAAGTTGTCCTCGGCGACCGCCACTTCCATCGTGGAGTTATCCTCATCAACCACGATTGATTCCACTTCGGCGGGCGACATAGCGTTAATCACCAGCTGAGCGGCGTTGTCATCCCAGAGAATAATGTCGACACGCTCGTTATCCAGCTCATTCGAGACGGCCTGCACACGTGATCCCCGCATGCCGACACAGGCGCCCACAGGGTCAATGCGCTGATCGCCGGTTTTCACCGCGATTTTCGCTCGCGAACCCGGATCTCGAGCCGCAGCCCGGATCTGAATCACGCCCTCGGATATCTCGGGCACTTCAATTTTGAAAAGCTCGACCAGCATTTCTTGGCAGGATCTCGACAAAATTAGCTGTGGCCCGCGCGACTCGGTGTTGATCTCAGTGAGGATTGCTCTGACACGATCGTTGATGCGGAAGGTTTCACGACCGACCAACTCACCCCGCGGCAGCAGGCCCTCAGCGTTGTTACCCAAATCCACGATGATGTTGTCGCGGGTTACTTTTTTAACCGTGCCAGCCAGGAGCTCGCCCTCTCGACCTCGATATTCGTCGACGATTTGCGCCCGCTCGGCGTCGCGCACGCGCTGGACGATGACCTGCTTGGCTGTCTGCGCGGCGATACGACCGAAATCAACGTTTTCAACGGTTTCCTCGTGATAATCGCCCGGTTGCAGCGCCGTGTTGACCTCGGCCGCCTCCTCGGTCGTGAACTGGGTGCCCAGCAGCGCCAGCTCGGTGTCGGGTACCACCAACCATCGTCTGGTGGTGACGTAATCACCGGACTCGCGATCGATCACAACCTGAATGTCCGCCTCTTCGTCGTAGCGTTTCTTTGTAGCCGTCGCCAGGGCCAGCTCGATGGCCTCAAAGATAATGTCTTCCGATACGCCTTTCTCGGCAGAAACTGCTTCAGCAACCATCAAAATTTCTTTGTTCATCGTTTCGCTCTCGTTTTTCCAGACAGCTCGGACAGTGCCCGGCTCTCCCGAAGGTTCGCCCTCGTCAAAGGACCTTTGTCCTCACTGTTTGCCCTGACTGATTTCCAGTCGGGGATACGCCCTGGCGCGGTCTACAGACCGCAAGGGCAGCGTAAATTCCTGCTCGTCAATGGCCATCACCACTGACTCACTGTCGACCGCCATCAGCGTGCCTTTAAAGCGACGTCGGCCCTCCACCGGCAATCGGAGTCGGATATCCACCATCTCCCCGATAAACGGCGCGTATTGGTGCGAGTCGAACAGCAGCCGATCCACGCCCGGCGAGGACACCTCCAGGGTGTACTCACCTTTGATAGGGTCCTCGACGTCCAGCACCCCGCTTACCTGATGGCTCACCTGTGCGCAGTCATCGACCGTGACGCCGGCTTCTGCCTCAATGTAAAGCCTGACCGTCGGGCGCTTGCCGGGGGAGATCAACTCAATACCCCACAGCGAATAGCCCATGGACTCCACCGTCGGCCGCAAAAGCTGCGTCAACTGCGCTTCCTTGCCCGACATTTTTCCTCCCTGCCGCGAATTTCTTGCGGCCACAAAAAAGCCCCAAAAGGGGCTTCCGAGGCGATGGTCAGCGAGCAACAAGCTGCCATCGAATTGGTAGCGGGGGCCGGATTTGAACCGACGACCTTCGGGTTATGAGCCCGACGAGCTACCAGGCTGCTCCACCCCGCATCAATACTCTCAACGACGCCCCCTTTTTAGCGGCATCGGTCTTACGACTCGTTACCACAGGCGTCATTGTGGTGTCAGCACCACAATCAGAGGCGCGGGAGTATAGGAACCAGTGTCAGTGCCGTCAAGTTATCAAATTGACCCGCGTCAGGGCGAATTCGATGAGGGTGGCTGGGCTGGGCCATTCGGTTTGGTGGGTGTCTGCAACGGAAAGTACTGCGTGCGACTGCGTTGATCCCGCCTATGCTCCTCAATGTCGGC
>JAYOUT010000094.1:0-5577 GCA_038151055.1 Luminiphilus sp. | reverse complement strand
CCTTTGCGCATACCAACGCCTGGATGCCGACGCGTCCCTTGTTTCCATCCGAGAATCCCTATGCCCTGACCACAAAGATCGATCGGGACCTTGAAGATGTGAGTTATCAAGTCGGTGGCGAAACGTTCACGGTCGGTGATTTCCTGAAGCGGGAGCCCCTCCTGGGCATGGCGGTCGTCAAGGGCGACAACATCAAGCTTGAGCACTACGCTGAAGACCATAGCCCGGAGTCCGTCTGGGTGTCCTTCTCGGTAACGAAGTCATTTACCTCAACTCTCATTGGTGCCGCGGTAAAAGATGGCTTCATCGGCAGTATTGATGACACGGTGGAGACCTATTTACCACGACTCAAGGGCACGGCTTACGGCGCAGTGTCGATTAAAAACATCCTTCAAATGTCCTCGGGCGTTGCATGGAACGAGGACTACGCGGATCCGGATTCCGACGTCGCAAAAGCGGGCACCTTCCAAGGAACCCAACTGACGGACTATTTGGGGACACTGCCGCAAAAACATAAGCCTGGGACGGTCTTTAACTACAACACGGCCGAGAGCAACCTCTTGGGTGAGGTGTTACGAGCGGCGGTCGGCAACTCGGCGACTGACTACATGAACGCCAAAGTCTGGCAGGGTTTTGGCATGGAGCACTGGGGAAACTGGATGCAATCGGCCCCATTTGCCGGCGAGACCGGTGGCTGCTGCATCAGTGCATCCATCCGTGACTATGCGCGACTCGGTATTTTCGTGAAAAACGGCGCAGTGAATGCGGCAGGTGAATCCATTGTGCCGGACGGCTGGATGGCTGAGGCAACCACGCCCTCAAAAGGCTATGAAGGCTACGGTTACAAGTGGTGGCTCGAGGGCGGCGGTACCTTCATGGCCGCCGGTATCTTTGGCCAGTTCATCTTTATCGATCCAAACAACGATGTCGTAATCTCGATGCACAGCAATGCGCCCGCTGCCGTGGATACCAACTACCACGCCCATGCCGATGCAGCGATGAAAGCCATTGCGGCGTCCCTCGGTTCGTAAACCCCGACTTATAAATATACGAGAGGTGCACGTTGGTTACGTGCACCCTTTTTTTATAACAACGGTCTTTGAACAGCGTTTTACGACAGAGGTGAACCTTGAGCCACCAAGCTGCGACGAAACACTAGTCCCTGCCCAGTATCAGTGTCGGTACACCGTGGGTTTTGTCACGCACCGTGCAAACCTGGGTGCCAGGACGTCGGCCGGTACGAATTTCTGAAACATCAAAACCACGCTCGGTGAGTTCAGCATGGGTCGCTTCGATATCGTCCGTACGCCAGCTCAAACCGAAGAAACGGTCCCGCTCGGGACCCATAGGTTTCGATAGCGGCTGATACACCTCAACAATGAGATCACCGCATCGAAAGAACATCAGCCGCGCATCCCAGTTCTCGTTGGTGAGATCAAGTCGCATATCAAGCTGTAAGCGTCCACTCAGTAACGCTGAGGTAAAGTCTCCATCGCCACTGGCCACCACCGCGTGATCAAGACCTGATAAGGCGCCCGGGCATGGCAAGTCGATGGACTCAAGGTCACGCGCTGTCGTCATAGCGAAATTGACGCTGCGTGTTGTGTCCGGGTCGAGGGAAAGAAAGTGATCATCCGACGCATCATCGACGATCTCGATACCTACATTGGGCAGTCGGCGACGCGCAGCGTCCAAGTTAGGACAGCCAAAGACCAGCTGTTTGAGGCCCTGTCTCTCTGAGGTTTCAACCAATCGCAGGCAGGTATTTGCCAGCTGAAAGCTCACCGAAGAATCGCCTCGGAACTCCCCTTCCTGCCCGCCAGTCCCCGTCAGCGACGCGTAATCAATTGCCGCAGCAGCCAGGTCGTTAACACCAACAACGACGGAATCGAGCTGAGAAATCATTCGGGACATACCGCCCTTCCTTCGGTTTCATCATCTAAGTCTGATACACAAGGATACGTGGCTGCTTTTTCAAACCCAAGGGCTATCGCCTGCCACAAGAAAATCGTAATCGGATTGCCAGCGCCAGGACGCCTTTTTGGCTAGAGGATGGGTTCATTATGAGTTTCGCTGGGTTTAACCGAGCTGAGTCGGTCTGGGTCAGTCGCTGTTGTTAATGCGATTCAGTCCTCGCTCTGCTCAAACGGCAACCGCCGCGATGCGTGCTCCCAACCATCCTGAAGCCTGACGCCAATACCGATGAGCCGCACCGGCATCTCGCGCCGCTGCCATCCCTCAATAAGTAACTGACGATAGTCAGACTCGACGGCAGCCGTCCCTACGCGCTCAACCGTTGTACTGCTGAAGTCGGAGAATTTCAGTTTCACAAAGGCCTTGTGAATGCTTTCGCTGGCATTCGCTGACTCAATGCGACCCAGTAATTGTTCAAAGAGCTTATCGACGTACGGCTCCCAGACTGTCGGTCCGGCAAGGTCCTCACCAAAAGTGGTTTCAACGCTGATCGACTTGCGGATGCGGCTTGGCTGGACGGGGCGTTCATCTTTGCCACGTGCGCGCTCGTGAAGCACAACACCAAACTTACCAAAACGGCGAATGAGGTCATGCAGCTCCCACTCGCGGATATCCGCACAGGTCTTGAGCCCGTAGCGATGCATTTTTTCAGCGGTTACCGATCCCACGCCTGGTATCTTTTTCACAGGCAATGCGCCGACAAAGGCATCAACCTGCTCGGGCGTTACAACGGTCAATCCGTCAGGCTTTTTCCAGTCCGAGGCGACCTTGGCGATAAACTTATTTACTGAGACACCGGCCGAGACCGTAATCTCGAGCTCTTTTTCCACCTTGGCCCGAATTTCCTTGGCGATCTTTGTCGCCGTCAGGCTCTCACCACTCGACTCAGACACATCCAGGTAAGCCTCATCCAGCGAGAGCGGCTCGATGATCTCAGTGTACTCCTCGAATATGCCACGCATGGCCTTGGACGCCTCGCGGTATTTCATGAACTGTGGCGGTACGACAGTTAAATGCGGGCATAGGCGCATGGCATGCGCAGTGGACATGGCGGAGCGCACCCCAAACTTGCGCGCATCGTAGTTGGCCGTCGTGAGGACGCCCCGACGCTCGGCACTGCCACCCACTGCCATGGGAATGCCACGTAGTGTTGGGTCGTCCCGCATTTCTATGGCGGCGTAAAAGCAATCAGCGTCGATGTGAATGATCTTGCGCTGCATCGTGGATCGACTCAGTCAGACGTGAAGGCGGCCACCGAAAAGCTACCCCTCAAACCACTTACTGAGTGATGGCTTGGTCACTTTACCGAGCGCGTTGCGCGGCAAAGCATCGGTGAAAATCCACTTTCGAGGGACCTTATAGCTGCTCATACGCGCGCGTGACCACTGCACGAGGCTGTCCTCGGAAACGGGATTCGCCAGAACGACCGCGGCGGCAACGATTTCACCCCATTCATCATCCGGGACGCCAATCACGGCCACTTCGCTCACATCAGGGTGCTCAAGCAACGTGGCCTCAATCTCGAGGGCAGAGAGCTTGTAACCACCCGATTTGATGATGTCGATGGAGGCGCGTCCCAAGATGCGATAGGCACCTTCATCAATGACCGCAATATCGCCCGTCAAGAACCAGCCATCGGCAAACGCCTTAGCGGTGGATTCAGGGTTACCCCAATACTCTCTGAAGGCTGTGCGGCTTTTCACCGCCAACTCACCGGGTGTGTGCGGATCAGTAATGTCCTCTCCACTCTCACTGACACGTTTAATCACAACACCGGGCAACGGTTGCCCTACATGGCCGGGCCGGCGCTCACCCTCATAGGGGTTGGATAGCGCCATACCCAACTCGGTCATACCATAGCGCTCAAGAAAGCGCTGAGATGTCAGCGTTTCCCATTCGTCAAAGAGCGGCACTGGGCAGGCAGCAGAGCCCGAGACGTTGAGACGCATATTGGCGAAGCCCTCGGTCACTTGGTCACGCGTGGCTTCATCCAATGTCTTTAGATAGGCAATGAGTTTGACATAGATGGTCGGCACCGCCATGAAGACTGAGTAACGATCGTTCGCCACCTTGTGACACACCTGGTCAGCATCAAAGCGCGCGTACAGATCGACCGTGGCACCTCGCCACAACGCACAGAGCAAAATATTGACGATGCCGTGGACGTGATGCAGCGGCAGAAATAGTGGAATGACATCCGTCGGTTCCCAACCCCAGGCCTCAATCAACGAGGTCACCATTGCCGAGACGCTGGCGACCGTGTGAACCACGCCTTTGGGTTTACCGGTTGTGCCGCTGGTGAAAACAATGAGCGCACCCTGATCAGCCGCAACGGGCAATACATGTGGCACCTCCGCCTCGGGTAAGTCCTCGACTGCCAGCTGCGCCACTTTGAGCGCGTCACAGACTGCATCAAGTGCCTCCGAGCGCATCTCACTGGGGAGAAGGAGTCGCCTCACGCCGGCAACCGACAGACAGTGCGACAGCTCGTCTGCACTCGCGTGAACACTGAGAGGCACGGCAATACCACCTGCCGCCACAACACCAATAATCAGTGCCGCGTAATCAAATCTCGCGGGATAGAGGAAGGCCACGCGCTCTTCTTTTAGTGAATCCCCACCGTCCAGTAAACCCGCAACAACGCGCATGACCGCATCGTTCAATTCGGTGTAAGTAAGACGACGCTCACCATCAACCAACGCTATCGCCTCGCCTGCTTCGTTGAGGCTCGGAAACCACACCACCGTTTCAGTGCTCACCGGCAAATACCCAGAGCAGCAGTCCGCCGATAACCAGTGGCAAAGCGAAGCTCAGAAATAGGCTGTACATACCCCAGCCGGCAGAAATGAGGGCACCCGCCAACAAAGGCGATGCGATGGCACCGGTCCTGCCCAGTCCTGCCGCCCAACCAACTCCGGCGGCACGTACATCGCTAGGATAGGCCTGTGTGGCCAATGCGTAGAGGCACGTAAAGCCGCCGTGTAAAAACACGCCACCAATAAACATTAGCGTCATGAGGCTGCCCAGCGCAGTGGGCTCGGATAACCCGACGTAGGCTAATACGCCCCCCGCTGACAGAAAGAACATTGAAAGTAAGGGCACTAGCAGTAACCGCGTGGTGAGAAATGCCAATATCAAAATGCCGGGAATCGCGCCCAGATTGAATCCGGTCAGCGCCTCAATGCCCTGCGCACGGGTATAGCCGGCATCCACAAACAAAGTCGGTATCCACGACAGCATGAAGTACATGGTCAGGAAGCCCATGAAGTAAATGGCCCAGAGCACCAAGGTTCGGAAACGTCGCTCGGCAGTTAGGATCTGCGCAACAGGCGTCGCGCTGGGCCGCGTGACAGCAGCACTCATGCCAGTCACCGCATCCCGGCTCAGGCGCGCTAACAAACCGTTCACCGCTACCTCTCGCTCTGGGTGGTTACCGGCGCGGCTCGCCAGAAACTCGGGGGACTCGGGTAATAAGCCCCAGGTCACGATGCCAATCAATAATGTCAGAATACCGCCTGCCGTGAATACGGCGGTCCAGCCGTAGTCAGGAATCAACGCATTGGCGATGGGGCCTGCCAGCACTGCCCCAACGGGATAACCCAT
>JAYOUT010000093.1:0-5585 GCA_038151055.1 Luminiphilus sp. | reverse complement strand
TTCTTCTCTGACGAACAGTCGTAGCACTCGTCACGGCGCTCAGCTGACGACCTCAATTTTGCCTGAACTGGAATAGCGCCACGTAGTTCACAACAGCGGTCATCGGCCGATCGTTGCGGTGCGCCAGCTCTCTCGATTCCATCTACCCTCGCTACATCAGCGCCTGCGAACCCACTGATCCCGCAAAAAGCCCCGCTGACCGGCTTTAGAAAAGCCCTGCGGTTCTGCGTTGCTAACATCATTCACCATAACGACAAGTAATCTGGGGCAAATGTCGGGGTATGACTGAAGTAAACCGCATTCCTATGGGGCAGAAAATCGCATTTGGCGTTGGCATGCTCGCCAACCAAATGTTTCCGGCTGCGCTCGGCATCTTTATGGTGATACTGGTCCAGAGTCTTGGCATGAGCCCGTTTCTCTGGGGCCTGATCTTTTTTCTACCCAAGCTAGTGGACTGCATCACCGATCCCGTCATGGGATTTATTTCTGACCGGACTGTCTCGCGCTGGGGTAAAAGACGGCCCTATATCTTTATCGGCGCCATCCTCTCAGGCCTCTCATACATCGCAATGTGGCAGCTCTCTGCAGACAACAGCGAGCTCTATAACTTCGTCTACTTTTTATGCTGGTCCTGCGTCTTTTTTATTGGGCTGACTATTTTTAGCGTGCCCTACGTCGCCATGGGCTACGAGATGAGCGATGACTACCATGAGCGCACCCGACTCATGGCGGTGGCGCAATGGATTGGTCAGTGGGCCTGGGTTATTGCCCCCTGGTTCTGGATTATCCTCTACGATCCCGAGTGGTTCGACAGTGCAACCGAGGGCGCCAGAACGCTTTCTATTTGGGTGGGCGCGGCGTGCATGCTACTGGCGATGGTGCCAGCCGTTTTCTGTCGTAGCGGTGCTGTCTCGGTGGACAACAGCACACCGCACCGCAACGAGACACTGGGAGCCGTGGTCAAAGAGTTGCTGCAGGGCATAGCGATTACTTTACGTTGCCGGCCGTTCCAACAGATTTGCATCGCTACGTTCTTCATCTTTAACGCCTATAACACCGTCGCGGGTTTCGCCTGGTTCATCATTGTGTACTACATGAATCAGGGTGATCCGGCCTTGGCGGGGGTGTGGCCAACCCTGTTTGGCAGCGTCTCGGCACTGTGCACTTGCTTCCTGGTGATCCCGACCATCAATTGGATGGCGCAACGATATGGGAAGCGCACAACCTTTATGTTGACCCAGTCAGTGTCTATTTTGGGCTATCTATGCTTTTGGTGGAGCTTCAATCCCAGCAACCCGTACCTCATGTTTTTACCAATACCTATTTTTGCTTTCGGTATCGGCGGACTGTTTACCATCATGATGTCCATGACCGCAGATATCTGTGATCTCGATGAGTTGCAGACCGGAGAGCGTCGCGAAGGTTTATTCGGCGCAATCTACTGGTGGATGGTGAAGTTCGGGCTTGCCTTTGCAGGGTTGCTCAGTGGCTTTATTCTGGGCTTCATCGGCTTTGATCAAAATATCGCCATCCAAACCGACGAGACGTTGGCACAACTGCGGATCGCGTTCATCGGTGTGCCCGTTATGGGAACGTTAATTGCTTTGTGGGCCATGAAGGATTACGCACTGGACGAGGCGGCCGTTGAGGACATCAAAGCAAAGCTCGCCGGACAACGGATCGACGCCCCAACGTCTCTCGAGACGCAAGATTCACCAGCGCCCGATCTCGCATTACAGAGCTGATCTCCAACGCCAATACGGTCTTCTCAGGGCAGAGGGTCGCCTCGAGGCAGGCCGAAACCCAACCTCTACAGTCACTGCTGCGACCGCGTGATGAGGTCAATCAATAGCTGTCGAGAGGACCTAGGGAAGCGCGACCTGCAGTGCGGCGATTTCGCCCCGCTTCATGAAAATGCTTTCCGACAAAGACTGCGGCAAGCGATCCGACAGCAAGACCTCCTCGCGGCCGTCGCTGAACTGAACGGTAATACGGGTGCCATCGCCCTGGTGCAGCGCTACCGGGACCTGGCAGAAGGTGTAAGCCAATTGACCTGCATCAACCGAAACGGTTTGCTGCTGACCCGATATATCGACGTAGTGTAGCGATGCTGTCTCATCCAGCATCTCTTGCTTGCGCAACAGAACGGGGTCAAAAACAATATGGCCTGCCTCTACGCGTAACCCGACTTCGGCAAGCCGAGTCAACACCTCCTCCTTCACTTGCCCCGTCATACCAGGTTGGCGCGCCCCACCCGAGGCCGGCGTATGTGAGTAGGGGTCAGTTGGGAACGCACCATAAACCTCGGGCGACTTGTTGAAGCCGATACCTTTGCGAACGTCCTCATACATGGCCTTGAGTCCACTGAGCGTCTCCTCCGACGCCCCCGCTTTGGCAGCGGCTACCACGACCTCACTGACTGCAAGCAGCAGCTTTGACACCATATGCCAATAAATAGAACCAATTCCCTCATAGGCATACATACCCCCCGACCGTCCGGTAAACAGGTCATGCCTGAACGTGTCGATGAATACTTGCTGCACATGCTGCCGGTCCGACTGCGTAATCTGCAGGCCCTCGGCCATGAGCTTGTCGAGCACGTCATCAACATCCGCCGCCTTGGTAAGGTGGCCGCTGAAGTAAATGCCGCCCTGCTCATCTCGATCTAGCACTGCGTCAGGTCCTGCTTGCGTCAACTGCGTCAACAACGGGGCCGGTATTTGTGCAGCGTCGAGCTGGTTTTTGTCGGTGAAGCGCGCCAGAGTCTTGACTGGGTAGAGCAAGTACGAGTGTTGTCTCTCGGTATACAGCGCTGATCGCCGTAGCGCGGTGAGCACCTCGAGCGATTCATTGGCAGACAACACCCCCGCGCTCAAGACAGCCACCTGCCCCTCCAGCATCTCATCGAGTCGAATCAGTCCTATACGCCCTTCCTCAATGCGCAGCCGGTTATAGGCGTGGAACAGTCCGTCCTCACGTCGATTGTCACGAATACTCTGCGCAACAATGGGGCGGCAGGTTTCGACAAATTGGCGTAAGCCAGACAGGGGAAGCGTGCCCCGATCACCCGTAAACCCGGCTGCATAAATCCGATCGCGGAACGCCTCGCCCGCACGACCGAGCTGTTCCATCACCTCAAAGCGGCGTGTTTCTGGCAGGTTGCTGTGCAGGAGATCTGCCGTGTTTGCGTCAAAGACAGTCGCCACGCCATTAAACAGCGCCAAGACCTCCTCAGAGACCGGAAGACTATCGTCGCCGATCTCCGCCAATAGTTGGTCGAGAACCACCAAAAACCGGTGCAGATAGCACAGTGTCACGACAGAGATGCCCGTGCCCACCAGCGCGTTATTCGCGTCGTTCCACTCTGGTCGCTGGGTGTTCATCCAAATGCCGCCACCCGGCACAAAGTTGGTCAACTTCGACAGCACGGTGACGAGCAGTTTCTCCAGCAGGTTGACCTGGTAAACGGACTCGCCGACCCATACCAAGCGACCATCAGCACCTACTTCTGACACGCGATGCGAAACGATCTCATCGAGTTCAAAATCAAAAAGAATCGTGTCGTAGGGATCCGCCAGCAGTTCGTCAAATCCCTTTATTTTGTAGGGCACATTGGCATACGCGAAGGCATCGCAACGCATCAGTTTTGTCAACGCGCCGGGGAAATGATGTCGCGACAGCTCAAGCAATTTGAGCAAATAAATGATCTGATGATCTCCCCAGTACCCAATATTTGCCCAGGGGTTATCGGGTTCAGGCTTCTCCCAATCAATACCCTCTCGTGTAATGCGATATGGGTTGTATCCGTCAGGCGTCGACGCGCTGACAAATTTACAAATAATGTTGTCGATAAAGCCGGGCACCGAGGTCGACAGCGCCTCCCAGTTTTGGAAGATATCGCGCCAATTCCCTGCATAGGCCAGCCGACGCTCATTATCGGCAGTCAGCACATCAATCGAAAAATGATTCCAGGGTCGAGAGGGATCGCCATGCCGCCGGCTGAAGGTGAGCGGCAGGTACTCTAAAAATAATCGCAGTAACAGCGGCTCTTTGGCTTGCTCAATGGCGTCCCGGAGCACGGCATAGTCAACCTGCTCCGGCAGGCGTGCAATGCATTGCTCCACGCTACTCGCTGCGTGCCGGTTCCAACCGCGACAAAAATCGATGAAGTCCAGCTTCGACACCGAGTAATTTGCGTCAAACAGCCCGCCACGCATGATGTTGAACAATACATTAGCCGTGTGATGCGCCGTACTCAGCGGCTCAGCGCCGACTTGAAAACCATCTGCAGTGCCAATCATTTTCTGCAGTCTCGCCCGTCCTGCCTCAATATCATCGTTCACCGCGTCCTGGGTGTAGCGACCGGTGACAACCCTATCGATAAGGTCGGCGACCGCTGCCGGTCCCTGATTGACGTCAGCGACCACACCCCAGTGGTACTGGGCACCACCGCTCAGCTGCAATTGATCGGCAACAAAATACGCCCCGCGCTGCCCGTGAACATCACTCTCCTGGGCCACCGGACATCCCTGACGGAAGTCATTCAACTGTCTGGCCGACAGCAAGTAGCTTGGAGCGCTTAAACCATAAGACCATATAGTGGTAGCAGCGAGCGCCTCACTCGGTTCTGCCTTATCGGTAAGCCGTGAGCTCATTGAATACACTGCAACACCCGAGGCTGCATCGAGCTCGTTCTTCTTGTAAGCGTCGAGCAAACAGCTCAGCTCGTTCTGGGTCCCGGGCTCGGCGCCGCAGGGAAGAATATTCTGAATACCGTCGAGCAACCGAATATCGACAACGCCAGAGTTATCGTTCGATAACCATGATTTTTTGATGAAGCCGAATTGGTGGGAGGTCTGCCATGCGTAGCGATAGGTCAGTCCCAGATCGCGATTGATCTCTTCAAAAATGAGCGCGCTGCCCAGAATATTTTTGTAGAGATTGCGCTCGAGCTGATAGAGGCCGTCGAACTTGCGGGTAAACGGTTCCCAATAGCGCGTACGTTCGTCCTTTTTCACCAAAAACATGGCGCGATGTCCGGTCACGTCCGCGCTGTCTCTAATTTTGTCCTCAGTGTAGTAAGGGAATAGCGCATTGCCCGAGTGGGTTCTGCCCGCCGTCAGCGCTCCGGATGTAGAGATAAATAGCCAGTGGTTGGCATCGCTAACCAGGCTGATGAAAAAATCGTCCATCTGATCGAAGTGCCGGATGCGATAAAACGACTCGCCGTCGATCGTGACGTACTCGCCCTCGGGAGAGACGGATGCATGATGTAGGGCCTGATTACCCAGCCATATTTGTTCTAGTTCGCTCATTATCCGGCCTTGTACAGCTGCTCTCTCGGCTTCGCTACAGCGCAGGAAACTCTGCACAGGTCAACAAAGCGGAGCCAGAATGGTACGTCAGGAGGAGGATGCGCTGACCCTTTGCCGTGCCGCCTTATCGACTCAAAGTGGCGCCTCGTCGTATCGAGCCTAGGGAAGGATTCCGAAAATCACTTGCGCGAGGATCATTCCACCCGCGTGGGCGATTTCCACGATTGGATTTTGCGATAGATCGTTGATGGCGCGACCTGCAAGGCCTTG
>JAYOUT010000092.1:0-5600 GCA_038151055.1 Luminiphilus sp. | reverse complement strand
GGGCCACCAGCGGTCTGAGAGGGCCAGCAGCGGTCTGAAAGGGCCGCCAACGGCCTCGAAGGGGCGCTAGCGGCATAAATCCGGCCTAAACACGCTGTGTGTGAAAGCTCAGGGTCCAACATCGACCAACGCGTGGCGACTCGGGGTGTCTCGGCCTATACTTGCGGGGCAATGGGGGATGGCTCGTGAACATAGCAATCAGAGACAGCGTCGCAGCGGAATTCGCGCGGGTCGACGATGTCATCGTAGAGCTACTGCAGTCCGACGTGGAAATGGTCGAAAACATCGGGCATTACATCATTCAGGCGGGCGGAAAACGGATGCGGCCGCTACTGGTGCTGCTGTCTGCCAAGGCATTGGGTGGCATCGAAGACGCACACATCCGCTTCGCGGCCGTTGTGGAATTCATTCACACGGCCACGTTGCTGCACGACGACGTGGTGGATTTATCAACCCTGCGGCGCGGACTCCCCACCGCCAATGCCAAATTCGGCAATGCCCCCAGCGTGTTGGTCGGCGACTTCATCTACACCAGGGCTTTCCAGCTGATGGTGGGCTTGGGCAACATGCCGCTGTTGGCGCATATGGCAGAGACCACAAACACCATTGCCGCGGGTGAGGTCATGCAACTGGTGCATGCCGGCGACCCGGACACGCAGGCGGAGCAGTATCAAGAAATCATTCGACGTAAAACGGCGGCGCTGTTTGCAGCCGCCTGTCACGGTGCCGCTTTGCTACATCACGCGGCTGCTAGAGAGGCTCAGGCATTGCATGACTACGGCATGCATTTGGGGATCGCGTTTCAGCTCGCTGATGATCTCCTCGATTATGCCGGCGACCCCGAGCAGACCGGCAAAAACGTGGGCGACGATCTGAATGAAGGCAAGATTACCCTGCCCCTGTTACACGCCATGAAAGTAGGCGGCGAGGCAGATCGAGACTTTGTTGCCGAGACGTTGCGTACCAAAAATGGCAGCGCTTTCGCCGACATTATGGCGATTGTGCACCGTACGGGGGGCATCGACGCGACTCGAGAGGCCGCCCAAGGCCATCAGTCAAAGGCCATTGCCGCGATTGAAACGCTGGGCGAGAACGAGGCGACGCTGGCACTGGCGACCATGGCAGATCGAGCGGTGGATCGTCAGAACTGATGACCATCACACCGCAGGCGCTCCATGAAGCGCTGCAAGACATCGCATCCGAGACCGCCCAGCAGCGCATCGAGCAGCTTTTTACCGACTCGCCAGACCGCGCTGACCGCTACCGTTGTGAGGGAGCGGGGCTCACTCTGGATTTCTCCAAACACCTCCTGACAGACGATGCGCTACAAACGTTGCTGGAACTCGCTACCGTTCGCTCACTGCCCGAGGCGTTCAAGCAGCTGATTCAAGGGCAGCAGGTCAACAGCTCGGAGCGCAGACCAGCCCTGCACACTCTGCTTCGCGGTACGGCTACCGACGCCCATGCCGAGCGCGCGAGCGCCGTCGATACAACGTTATCTCGAATGGCGACACTCGTTGAGGCCATCCACTGCGGCGAGTGCCGCGGTACCGACGACCGACGCTTCACTGACGTCGTCAATCTGGGTATTGGTGGCTCAGATCTGGGGCCGCGTCTGATCTGCGACGCGCTGGGGAGCGAGGCGATGCCGTTGCGCACCCACTTTGTTGCCAACATCGATCCCGACGACTTGGATCGCACACTGACTGCGCTCGACCCGCGGAGCACACTGTTTGTGATCTGCTCGAAATCCTTCACCACTGAAGAAACCCTCTCCAATGCGGCGCGTGCTCGCGAATGGCTTGAGGCAGCGGGCATTCGCGACGAGGCATTGGGGCGCCACTTTATCGCCGTGACCACACAGGTTGCGCAGGCGGGCGAGTGGCATATCCCGGAGGAGCGATGCTTCCCGCTATGGGACTGGGTGGGTGGCCGATACTCGCTATGGTCCGCCGTGGGCTTCAGCATTGCACTGGGACTGGGTTGGTCGACTTTCGAGCGCTTGCTGACAGGTGCCCGGTTGCTGGATACACACACCGAGTGCACCGCACCGGGCGAAAACCTGCCCATGATGATGGCGCTGCTGGAACTGTGGCAGACCCACTACCTCAACACTGAAACCCACCTGGTACTACCTTATGCCCAGAAGCTCGCTCACCTGCCGGATTTTCTGCAGCAGCTGACAATGGAGAGCAACGGCAAGCGGGTATCGCCGGCCGGCGAAGTCTTGCAGCACCACACTGCACCCGTTTTATGGGGATCGGCGGGCACTATTGGGCAGCACTCGTACTACCAGCTTCTGCATCAGGGAACGCGCGCCTTCAGCGCCGACATCGTGTTGCCGTTGCGCTCAGGTGACGGTGATCTGGGCGCGCGACGCGCGCTGGCCGCCCATGCGCTGGCACAAAGTCGAGCCTTTATGGCGGGCCGGTCAGAGGAAGACGCGCGCGCGCTGGGAAATGAGCGCGGCTTCGACGAGGCAACGAGCCGACAGTTTGAACTGCCGGGCAACCACAGCCATACGCTGATACTGATGGACGATATCTCGCCAGAGTGCCTGGGCGCCCTGATCGCTGCTTACGAGCACAAAACTTACTTTCTCGCGGTATTGCTGAACCTCAACCCCTTTGACCAGTGGGGCGTAGAGTTGGGTAAGGAGATTGCCGGCCACATGAGGCACTTACTTGAGACCGGCGAGAGCGAGATAGAGATGGACCCGGCAACGCTGACAGCCTCAAGCGCCTGGCGAGAGGCCAATTCACGCTAACGGATCAGCCGTCGATCAAAGCCAGGAGCTCTTGGGTTTTTTCGGTCATCAAAGTGGCATCACCGCGGCTTTCAACGTTAAGTCGCACCACCGGTTCGGTATTGGACATGCGCAAATTAAATCGCCAGTCCGCAAAGTCCATGCCCAGCCCATCGAGCTTTTCCACCGCCAGCGCCTGCTCACGATAGCGCGCTTCTACCGCCGTGATCAGTGCTACGGGATCTTCAACCTCGCGATTGATCTCTCCTGAACAAGGGAAAGCCGCCTCGCGAGCTGCGACCAAATCAGCCAATGACCGACCTGTCTGGGACATGAGGCCTGCGATCAGCAACCACGGAATCATGCCGCTGTCACAGTAGGCAAACTCCCTGAAGTAGTGATGGGCCGACATTTCGCCACCGTAGACCGCGTCCACTTCACGCATACGTTCCTTAATGAAGGCGTGCCCTGTTTTGCTAAGAACCGGTTCGCCCCCCGCCGCACGGGCAATGTCCTGGGTGTTCCAGGTCAGCCGGGGATCGTGCACGATGCGCTGCGGGCCTAACCGCGACAAAAAGGCCTCGGCCAGCAGGCCGACGATGTAATACCCCTCAATGAAATGTCCCGCGCTGTCGAAGAAAAAGCAGCGGTCGAAGTCGCCGTCCCAGGCGATGCCCAGATCAGCGTTTTCTGCAACAACCCGATCTGCGGTCGCCGCGCGGTTCTCTACTAACAACGGGTTCGGTACACCGTTAGGAAAGTTGCCGTCAGGTTCATGGTGAACCTTGATGAACTCGAAGGGCAGATGGGGCTCCAAGGCATCCACAACTCGGCCCGCTCCGCCGTTACCCGCTGTGCAGACAATGCGCAGAGGTTTCAGTGCGCCCACATCAACGTAGGACAGTAAATGCTCAATGTAGGCAGCCTGTGTGTCGACCTTGTCGAAAGAGCCCCTATCGCGGGCTGGAGTAAACGCATTCTGCTCGGCCAAGGCACGAATATCGGCCAGACCCGAGTCACCTGAGATGGGCTTCGAGCCCTGCCGGACAAACTTCATGCCGTTGTAGTCTTTGGGATTGTGGCTGGCAGTCACGGCAATGCCCCCGCCGACTCCAAGGTGCGCAGTGGCGAAATAGATCTCTTCTGTCCCGCAGAGGCCGATATCCTGCACCGCAACGCCCTGCTCTCGCAGTCCGTCAACCAGCGCCGCCTTGATCGACTCGCTGGTCAAACGGATATCGTGCCCCACCACAACGCTACCCGGTTGGATCACGTCCGCGTAAGCGCGGCCGATGCGGCGCGCGATATCGTCGTTGAGCTGATCCGGTATGCGCCCGCGGACGTCATAGGCCTTAAAGCAATCGAATGAGTCTGTCATACGTCCTGACCGTAGTAATGCTCATAAACGTGCTGGGTGGCCTCGACAAAGCCGGGCACGCTGCCGCAATCGAAGCGAAGCCCCTCAAATTGAAAGGCAAGGACCCGGCCTTCACCGGCCTGCACCTGAAGCGCATCGGTGAGTTGCACCTCGCCATTTCGCCCGGGCGGCGTACTGCGGATGATGTCGAAAATATCGGGGGTCAGGATGTAACGGCCAATGACTGCCAAATTGGAGGGCGCTTCCTCTTTGGCGGGCTTCTCCACCATCTCGGTCACGCGAGTCAGCCCCTCGCGCTCGGTGGTCCCCGCGATCACCCCGTACTTGTCGATCTCGTCCATGGGGACTTCCTGAACCGCGACCACGGAACACTGAAA
This sequence comes from Luminiphilus sp., assembly GCA_038151055.1. GTDB lineage: Bacteria > Pseudomonadota > Gammaproteobacteria > Pseudomonadales > Halieaceae > Luminiphilus. The sequence goes on along the minus strand of JAYOUT010000092.1, from coordinate 1,099 downwards.
TTCCTCGTACAGCGCCGCCATCTGCGCCAGAACGCCGGGGCCGCCACGATTGAGGCAAAGGTCGTCAGAGAGCACCACACCAAAGGGCTGTTGGCCAATCAGCGGCTCTCCGGTGAGGATCGCATGACCCAGACCCAACATCTCCCGCTGTCGCACCATGGTGAATACACCCCGGTCGATGACATCGCGAATACCCTGCAAGTACTGCTCCTTGGAGGATCCCGCAATCTGGTGCTCCAATTCGTAGCTGATATCGAAATGATCCGCGATCGCGCGCTTGCCGCGGCCGGTGACCAAGGCACAGTTGGTCATACCGGCCTCGATCGCCTCCTCGACGCCGTACTGCACCAGAGGTTTGTTCACCACCGGCAGCATTTCTTTAGGCATGCTTTTGGTTGCGGGCAAAAACCGGGTGCCATAGCCGGCAACCGGGAACAGGCACTTACCAATCATGCTGGCGTCTCCTCTCTGCCGTAGACATCATCAAAACGGACAATGTCGTCCTCTCCTAGATACGAGCCGGACTGCACCTCGATCACTTCAAGTGGCCCCTCACCAAGATTGGCAAGCCGATGCTTCATACCGATTGGGATATAGGTCGATTGGTCAGGGCCAAGGACCAATTGCTCGTCGCCGCGCGTCACATGGGCCTCACCCGATACGATCACCCAGTGCTCGGCGCGCTGATGATGTAGCTGCAAGGACAGCGTTTGTCCGGGAGTCACAGTCAAACGCTTAACCTGAAACTGGTCGCCAACCACCAGTGATTCGTATGACCCCCAGGGGCGAAATACTTTTTGATGAATAGTGGCCTCGGGGCGATCAGACGCCTCCAGCGCGGCCACCACCTGCTTGATTGACTGCATCTGGTCTCTGGCGCCGACCATCACGGCATCTGCAGTCTCGACCACCACCAGATCGCGGACACCAATCGCGGCTACCAAACGACTCTCGCTGCGCACATAGTTATTGTGCGCATCCTGCAGCAGCACATCGCCCTCGCACACATTACCGGTTGCATCGGCCTCACTGATGTCCCACATGGCAGACCAGGCGCCAACATCACTCCAGCCGCAGTCGAGGGCCGCCACGCCGCCCT
>JAYOUT010000091.1:0-5606 GCA_038151055.1 Luminiphilus sp. | reverse complement strand
TTATGCACTCATCAGGCAGCCTGCCACCACTGCTTTTTCACAGTGCCCCTGAGCAAGTCTCCATAAGTGCCTAGGCAATCAAAGCCCTTCCCCATCCACAGAGTAAATCACCCAAATTTTGCGGTAGCCCTCGGTCTCCCAGCGGCCCGTCCACTCCTTAGGGATGGTGACGGCCTCGCCGGCATTCACCGTCGTCACGGAACCATCTGCAGAGGTGAGCGTGACACTGCCCTCGAGGAAAAACATGAATTCGTCGACGCCGTAGGGCTCAGTGATATCGAAAATCTGCGGCCCGGCTTTGTACATGCCCGAGGCGAACTTGCCATCGCTGGATTTCAGCGTAGTGAGATCAAGAATTTGTGCATCACCTTTCTGGGTCACCACCGTCTCCGGTCGATCGAACGCACCACCGGCAAGATCTGCCACCGACAGTTTGGCGGGATAGATCGACTCGGCAGACACAGCACCACCCAACAGCAGCAAAACTGGCAGAACAAAGGTACCTCGACCGTGACGCTGTTTTTTGTGCCCCGATTGGCTATCTCGCATGATGATCTCTCCTCGCTACGTGTTTTTGATGGGCCTGCATTGAGCGGGCCAGCTGATATCTGCGACGCTTACAGCGACAGTTGCTCTGTGACCGCCCGATCGGCGGCATCGATGGCGCCATCGACATAGGCATGCGCTTCGGAGTCGGAGTTGGCAATCGAGATGCGGCCGATCCGGGCGCGGCCCGCAATGTGGGGTCCGCTGTACCGTCCGTACTCCGGGTTGATGCCCACGCCCTCGAACTCATAGGCGTAGCCATGGGGCCATCGGTTCAGGGTGATCCCGGCCATGTCACGCTCTACGTCAAAACCGTGCGGACCCAGCATGCCGTCAAAGTGCTGAAAAATGTCCTGCTCAAACTCCTCGTAAGACATCTGCAGTAACTTGGCTCGACCGGCCCGATACTGATCTTTGGCAGCGAGCCCCGGTTCACGAGGAGAGTGCCAAGCGGTGACCACAATCGGTTGGTCGGGGTTCTGGGCATACTGGTAGTCACCCAAACTGACCGGAAAATCCAGACGCAGATACTGGAACATCACCTCTCCGGGCGAGTAGAAGTGGTAATAGCCCGCGTCTTTAAAAGCCTGCCAGTTCCGTAGCGCGAAGGTGCCAAGCACGAAAGGGATCTTGGTCGACTCGGCAATGGCGGCAGATTGCTCGGCCGTCGCCTCGGGGCAGAGATGGGGAATCATCTGGTTATAGCAGGCCATCACCGTGTGTCGCGCCCGCACGCGATGAGTTAGCCCCTCTCGAACGTAAGCCACGTCTACGTACTCGCCATCAGGCGTATTGCGCGCTTGTACCGCAGTGCTGTTCAGACGGATGCGGATCGGGCTGTCGCCCTGATCCAGCAAAGCATAGTTTGCCCTCGCAGTGACAAGATCCTCCATGGTGTCGCCGGGAATCGCATCGGGAATCAAATAGCGCACCAGCGCCCGGGCAACGCTGGCGTTACCGTCGGGGAATTTGTAGATATAGGGCTCTTCAACGCCTAATTCAGGTCGGACGCCAACTTCATCGGTGCCCGGGAACCAATAGAGTGCCGCTTCCCACGCTGAGATCGCCTCCCAGCCAGCGCCCATCATCGGCAACCATGAATCTTGCAGTATCTGGCATACCGCTGCAGGTTGCTTCGCATAGCGCGTCAAAAAATCGAGGTAGGTGGTGTTGCGCAGAATCGATTCCCGCTCTTCCTTGGTCTTACCCTCCATAAAATCGTTGCCGCCTAGCAGGAGTTGCGCAAACACCGTCTTGTCCGCCTCGGAAATCGGCATATCTTCAACGGCCGCCTCTAAGCGTTTTTTCGCGCTACCCCAAATATCGACGATTGGCTGATCCCACCAGTCATAAATGGGGTTTTCCGTTAGCGCACGCGCCCCGTATGTTTGGGCATCGAAGTAAATCCCCTGACCCATCTCGAGACGTTCGAAAAAATCCTGATCGAAGTAATCGTTAAACCGCTCGACATAAATACCGATATCGCGCAGCAATTGACTCGCCACTTTGGAGTATGCCGAGGGCGTATCGATGGCCTGACTGCCTCCGTAACCGATGAGCGTCTCATCGTCCACGGTGATTTCATTACGCCGAGCATGCCCGCCGAAATCATCATGGTTATCGAGAATCAGAATGCGAGCACTGCTCCCGAACCGATCCCGAAACAACTTGGCGGCAGCCAACCCTGAGATGCCACCACCCACTACCACGAGATCATAAACGTCATCGGTCTGAGTCTCTGGCATGGCGAACACCTGCCCGGATCGGGCCAGTGCGTGGGCGACCTCAAAGCTGCCTGCCGTGCTGCCGCGCATCCCGGTGAGTGCGGGCGGGTAGTACTCAGACCCCAGCACGTGACCGGGCAACAAGCCCTCAGCGAGCGCCTCTAGCGGGCTTAAATGCAGCCCGGCGGCGCCGATAGCACACCCATTGAGAAAGTCTCGTCGCGAAAATCGTTGCTTCACGTTCTGCCCCTCTGCTCGCCGTAACGAAGGTCGCCGTCGATATCAGATCGCCGCGCCGTCCACGTCATCTTCACCGATTACAGACACCCTTGCCAGCAGCGTCAGCTTGATAGGATTAGGCGCCATGCATAGTGCTTGACCCCCTCGGGGGTTCAGCAGTTAAGGTGTCGTCACCATGACAGGGCGCCGCGTCGCAACAGCAGCGAGGCGCATTGAGGGAGCTCAGCTTTATGGAACACGCCTGCCGGTGCCCCTGCGGTACCAATCAATTCTCAGCAGTAGGGGAGCCCATCGTCAGGTTCTTCTGCCATTGCACGATCTGCCAGGACAAGTATCAGGCACCATTTGCCGATGTGACGCTGTTCAAACTGCCGGCCGTCAGGTTGCCCGAGCAGGCAACCACCTACGGCAAATACAAGCGCTTCGCTGCAATTGACCGGGGTATCTGTGACGCCTGCCACAAACCGGTTATGGCCAAAATGGGTGCAGGTGACAAAGGCTACGCCTTTATTTCGACGCAAAATTTCGACAATCCAGACGCCCTACCAAGCAGCACTTTGCATGTGTTTTACGGCACTCGTCAGGCTGACATCGACGATGAGCTACCCAAATACCACTCTTGGCTTAGCAGCCAGTGGGCGTTTTTGAAGCTCCTCAGAGCGGCGGGTTAAAAGGTCCAGTCAGTTCTAGCAGGAGCGCGCTCCAACATATGGCTCTGCCTGAAAAAACGGGGCAAGACGAGCGCGCGAGGCATGCCAAACCCAAAGCGCCGATAAAAAAACTAACGTCGACTAGAGATGTACCGTCACAGTGGGCACTCTTGAGGCGCGCAGAAGGTCGTTGGTTTTACTGCCCAGAAATAAACTTTTCAGCGGCGATCGACTGTAGGCGCCCATCACCAGCATATCGATCTCACGGTCAGCAATGGCCTGCATAATTTGTTGCTCTGGATCGCCAGGCGAGTACGCCGTCTCAACTTCGAATCCGCTTTTAGACAGGGTATTACTGGCCCACGCCAGATGCCTGTCTGCATCGCCATTCTGTTTGCCCGACATCACGACGTGCACGGGTAAATCCGTGAGCGCGGGGTTGGCAGCCAGCATGGTGATGCAGTTGCGCGTCATCCGCTTACCGTCATACGCCACCAAGAGGCTTTTTGGCTCGGAGAAGGCGTTGGCAACGGTCAGGATGGGCCTGCGAATCTTGCGACTGATGCTCTCAACGTGACGCCCCAAGTCACGTTGCGTCTGGTCGGCTGATTTGCCGCGACGCCCCAGCACGTAAAGCGCCACATCCCGCTGCTGCTCATCAAGCGTTTCCAAAAGCTGGCCATAACGCTGCCGCACATCGACCGATATCCCATCGCGTCGCTCGCAGCGTTTTTTGAGCTCGTTCAGGAAAATGCGGCCTTGCTCTCGAGTGGCTCGGGTCCGCTCGCCCTCTTCCTCGGTGAGTCGGTTAAGCAGGTTCTCCTGCGCATCAAAACCAATGGCGCCGCTGTGATCATCGCTGGTCGCCGTCTCTTGATGGCGGTCAATGATGTGCAGAAGCTCAAGCGGCAACCCAAACTTCTGAGCTGCCCAGGCGCTGTAGTCGGCAACGTAGTCGGCGTAAGGCGACTGATCGACGCAGGCAAGTACCTTTTTGGGTTGCTTCATCGCGGCCTTTACTGGGGTAGGAGCAAATCTTCCGCTCCGTCCTTGTCGTGTAAACCAAAGCGATCCACCATCGTTGCGCTGGCCTCATTGAGGCCAATGACCTCGACATCTGCCCCTTCACGGCGGAACTTCAGCACCACCTTATCCAAAGCGCTGACTGCGGTGATATCCCAGAAGTGAGCGCGGCTCACATCGATCCGCACGGTATCGATCACCTCTTTAAAATCGAAAGACTGGGCAAATCGATCAGCGCTCGCGAAGAAGACCTGCCCGAGCACCGTATAGGTCCGCACCCGTCCCTCATCCTCAGACTGAGACCGAATGACGAGAATACGTCCCACCTTGTGGGCAAAGAAAAAGCCCGACAGCAAAACGCCGGACAACACGCCCTGCGCAAGATCATGGGTAGAAACCGTCACGGCAACAGTCACCACCATCACCACACTAGAGCTCGGCGGATGGGTACGCAGATTACGGATAGAGTCCCAGTTAAAGGTACCAATCGACACCATGATCATGACCGCAACCAGCGCCGCCATCGGAATCTGGCGGACCCAGTCGCTGAAGAAGAGCAATAGCAGCAACAGGAAGATACCAGCGCTCAGCGTGGACAGCCGCCCGCGGCCGCCGGACTTCACGTTAATGACCGACTGACCAATCATCGCGCATCCTGCCATACCGCCGAGGAAGCCACTGGCAATATTGGCCACACCCTGACCCATGCACTCGCGACTTTTGTTACTGGTGGTGTCGGTTAGGTCGTCGACGATGGTGGCGGTCATCAGTGACTCGAGCAGACCCACGACCATTAACGTCACCGCGTAGGGAAAGATGATCTCCAGCGTCTCCAGATTCAGCGGAATATCAGGCACCAAAAATACGGGAAGCGTCGAAGGCAGATCACCCATGTCGCCCACCGTGCGCACGTCGATACCAAAATAAATCGACACCGCCGTGAGCAACACAATCGCCACCAGAGGAGACGGCACCACCCGCGTAATAAAAGGCAGGCCATAGATAATGCCCAGCCCGGCAGCCGCCATCACATACACCGCGTAAGGCACGTCTATGAGCTCTGGCAACTGGGCCATGAAGATAAGGATAGCCAGCGCATTCACGAAGCCGGTCACGACCGAGCGCGAAACAAAGCGCATGAGCTCACCCAGCCGAATCCAGCCCGCAATAATCTGCAGGATGCCGGTCAGGATGGTGGCGGCGAACAGGTACTCAAGACCATGTTCTCTGACGAGTGTCACCATCAAGAGCGCCATGGCACCCGTGGCAGCAGAGATCATGCCGGGGCGACCGCCTGCAAAGGCGATCACGACCGCAATACAGAACGAGGCATACAGCCCGACCCGGGGGTCAACGCCCGCGATGATGGAGAACGCGATGGCCTCGGGGATAAGCGCTAATGCCACCACCAAGCCCGCCAGCA
>JAYOUT010000090.1:2944-5630 GCA_038151055.1 Luminiphilus sp. | reverse complement strand
TGGTAAAGGAAGGCAATCAGTTTGCGGTGCTGACCGACATCCTCGGAGACGAGGACCATCTTGGCGACATGGACTTCAAGGTCGCGGGAACCGCGAAGGGCGTGACGGCTCTGCAGATGGATATCAAGATCGAGGGTATCAACGAAGAGATCATGGAACGTGCGCTGGAGCAGGCGCTCGAGGCACGACTGCACATCCTCGGCCAGATGAATACGGTTCTGGATGCGCCCCGTGAGATCACTTCTGAAAACGCGCCCAGTATGACCACGTTGAAAGTGGATCAGGACAAGATCCGCGACATCATCGGCAAGGGTGGCGCGACGATTCGTCAGATCACGGAAGAGTCGGGTGCGACTGTCGACATCGATGATGACGGCACGGTCAAGGTCTTTGGCCAGAACGCGGCGGCGCGTGATGCCGCAATCGAGATGATTCAGGCGATCACGGCTGAAGCGGAAGTGGGTGAGATCTACACCGGTAAGGTGGCGCGTATCGTCGACTTCGGTGCTTTTGTCACCATCCTGCCCGGCAAAGACGGCCTGGTGCACATCTCGCAAATTGCTGATGAGCGTGTCGAGAACGTCTCGGACTACCTCTCCGAAGGACAGGAAGTTCAGGTCAAAGTGCTCGACGTTGACCAGCGCGGCCGAATCAAGCTTTCCATGCGCGAAGTGGCTGCCGACGCTGGCACTGATGCTGTCGATGCCGACGACGCGCCAGAAGAGGAATCGTTGGCAGAGGAGTAATCCCGCCACTTACGGATCGGCGCACTCAGTGGCGCGGCATCCTGCACAAAACCGCGGTCATTACCGCGGTTTTTTTTGGGCGCTTATCAAGCGCTGCCGTAAGGTGATCTTGAGGACAATTGAGCTGATGCTGCGTGTTCCTTGATGCTGTAACGCGTCATCCCGAGAGTTTGGCTGCATGGTAGAAAAGGGTGACGGGCATACTCAGGGATTGGCAGCCTCTTGCCGTTGGTAGACCACCTCGCCGCCAACTATTGTCAGCAGGACCTCCGTATTCAGGATTTCCGCCTCGGGGACGGTGGTCAGATCCTGATCTAGGACGGTCAGATCCGCCAGCTTGCCAACCTCGATTGAGCCTTTGTCCTGTTCTTCAAAACCGGCGTAAGCGGCGGCGAGGGTCATGGCGTGCAACGCCTCCATACGCGTGAGTTTCTGCGCCGGCTCAAAGCCTGTCTCGGGCACACCCTTCAGGGTTTTCCTGGTGACGGCTGCATAAAAATTCGCAATCGGGTCGACAGGTTCCACCGGTGCATCGGTGCCGGACGCCACTATCACCTCTGCGTCGAGCAGATCTCGCCAAATATAAGCGCCCTCATCAATCCGCTGTTGCCCCAGCCGATCAATGGCCCAGGGCCGATCAGAGCTGAGATGAATGGGCTGCATGGAGGCGATCACGCCTTGCGAGGCAAAAAGTGGCCCATCTCCGAGCCTGAGGTGCTGCGCATGCTCGATGCGAAAGCGATGATCTTCAGCTGCGCTGGTGAACGGTGCAAATACCTCCAGCACTTCAGAATTGGCGCGATCACCAATCGCATGGACATTGATTTGCCACTGGTCGCTTCGAGACGCTCCAATGAGTTCTCTCAGCGCATCCAGGTCAAAAGTCAGTACACCTGTCGTATCGGGCGCGTCGCTGTAGGGCGCATGCAGCCACGCGGTGCGCGAGCCCAGCGCGCCATCCGCTTGGACCTTGATCGAGCGGACGGTGAGTCGGTTATCACCCTCTCCCAAGAGCGGACCGCGCGCCAACCACTCGTCCAATGCGGCTTGATCGCTAGCCAACACCATGGAGTACAGCCGAACGACTAAATCCCCGCGGGTGGCCATGGCCGTTTGGGCTGCCAGATCGACTTGGAGCGCGCCGGCGTCGTGGGCGGTGGTGATGCCCTCGCTCAACAGGTGGCGCTGGGCAAGCTCCACTAGTTCTACAGCGGTTTGCTCGTCATAGGTTTGCAAAGGTGCTGCAAGAGCGATTGCCGTCTCGTGTAGCAGACCGGTGGGCTCACCGTCCTGCATCACAATGACACCGCCCTCGGGGGCGAGCGTGTCCGCATTTATGCCGAGTTGATCCATTGCGGCCTGATTCAGCAATACCGAATGGCCGTTGGCATGTTCCAGAATGACTGGGTTTGAGGGCACGGCCGCAGACAATGCGTGATGGGTGGGAAAGCCGTCCACGCTGCCGGGTGGTGCTTCCCGCCACTTGCTTTGGTGCCAGCCGTGGCCGGTGACCGTGACACCTTCACGCAGGTTCGCGGCACGAGCCGCGATACGCTCGATGATATCCGAAAAGCTGTCGGCGCCCGACAGGTTGACAGCTCGCATCGCTGCGCCAATACCCGCGACATGCAGGTGCGCGTCGATTAGGCCCGGATAGGCGATTCCGTCAGCCAAGTGAATAACGTGAGTCTCGGGGCCCTTCAGTGCCATCGCAGCGGCTTGATCGCCGACATAGCTGAATCGGCCGTTATCGATGGCCACGGCCTCGACCCTCGGCTGAGCCGGATCCATGGTGTACAGCGTTCCCGTAACAATGGCATCGGGGGGTGCAGCTTTTCCGCATCCCGCGAGCAGTAAGGTTGCGAAGAGTGCGGCTGACAGAGGTGCAGCTGACAGAGGTGCAGCTAAATAGCAGCGTGTGATGAGCATCAGAGGGCCTC